>NZ_JABBJJ010000005.1 GCF_012933655.1 Pyxidicoccus fallax
GGGTATCGGATGACCGGGGGGCGTCGCGGTGGTTATGCTCAAGCCTTCACTCAGGGAGCGCCGCATGGCCGAGCTGGTCCTCACCACCTACGACTGGGTCCCCAATCCGCCGCGCGGCTATGTGCGCGACCTCCGCGTGCGCTGGGCGCTGGAGGAGGCCGGGCTGCCCTACCGGGTGGAGAGCACGCCCTTCCGCGACCGCAAGGCCGAGCACCTGGCGCACCAGCCGTTCGCCCAGGTCCCGTGGCTGACGGACGGCGACATCTCCCTCTTCGAAAGCGGCGCCATCCTGCTGCATCTGGGTGAGCTCAGCCCCGCACTGATGCCGACCGAGCCGCGCGGCCGGGCCGAGGCCATCGAATGGCTGTTCGCCGCCCTCAACTCGGTGGAGATGGCGAGCCTGCCCTGGTCGTTTTTCCAGTTCGGCATGGCGGACAAGGCGGCGTCGAAGCCGTTCGACGACTTCCTGAAGCTCCGCCTCGACCGCATGGAGCCGGTGCTGGCCAGGCGCGAGTGGCTGGCGGGCGGCTTCTCCGTCGCCGACATCCTGATGGCCGACGTGCTGCGGCTGGTGGACCGGTTCGACGGGCTGTCGGCGCACCCGGCCTGCCGCGCCTACGTCGGCCGCGCCACCGCCCGCCCCGCATTCCGGAAGGCGCACGCGGACCAGCTCGCCCACTTCGCCGCGGCGGACTGAGCGCTGTAGTCGCGCGGCATGCGGACATTTTCCGCCTCCATGCTGGACCCATGCACATGAGACTTCGTCCGTCATTGTGGGTAATACGCGCCGCAGCCCTGCTGGCGGTATGCACGGGCCTCTCGCACACGGCCGCCGACGCGCAATCCGCGCCCCACCACGCGGTGTCGGGCAGCCGCTTCGAGTACCCGGCCGACTGCGCTCAAAGCTCGGACTGGGAAGCCGCGATGCGCAAGGCCACCGATACGCTGCTCAGCAGAGCGGGCCTCACCATCACCTGCCTGCCCACGACGGGGGAAGCCCTCCGCTATGACACGCCTGACGAGCGCCGGGCCCTGGTCGTCAAGGCGGGACCCCATTCCTACCGGTATGACGTCCGCCATCAGGGCACGGACGAACAGCGGGAGACCTTCACCGTTGGAGGGAAGGTCTTTCGCGTGGAGGCGCCCGACGACCCCTTCGGTGGGTGGCTCGAAGACGGGCACCAGGCATTCGAGCTCAAGCGGGACAACGAGCGCTATCTCGTGCTGGCCAATGGGCTGGGCTCGGTCTCCGGCTCCGCGTCGAGACTTCGCTTCTTCTATATCTTCCCGCTCGATGCGAAGGGCAGGCTCCGTCGCGCGCCCATCAAGACCTGGGCGACGGACTTCACCCATTCGCTCTTCGGTGCCCTGAACGAACGTGGCGGTGTGGGATTCCTGGCGCTGAGGCGCGGGTCCGGCCCGGACAACCACCGCTTCAAAGCAGAGGTCTTCCAACTCACGCCGCGAGGCCTCGAGCAGACGGGGACGAAGAAGGAATTCGAGCTCGCGCCCTGAGGGCCCGCCGCGTGCCCCTGTCCCCATCCACCCAATCCGTGACACGAGTTGCCTCCACTCGGAGCCCAGCAGTACGCTTTGAGCGACCATGTCGCCCATCATTCGCGACGCCCAGTTGAGCGCTCTTCGTAAGGTGCAGATACGCCGGTTCGAGGCCTGGGTGGAGTCGCATCTGCAACGACATTTCCCGGAGGCCTGTGAGGCAGCGGGTGAGGCGCAGGTTCGCGGCGACATCCGCCACGGTATCGCGCGCGCCGGCGCCTATGGCATCACGGCCGAGCGACAGGTCTGTCAATACATTGACTTGATGTTCGTGCTCGGGCGCGACTTCGACATGGATCCGAGCCTCCCCTGGGCAGGCGAGATTCTCCGCGAGGAGAGCGGGATCAGCGAGCGGGAGCGGATCCGGCTGCTCTATGTGCGCGCCATGGAGCACCTGGGCGAGGCGGACCGAAAGCTTCCACCGGAGGCCGAACATGGGTGACGCCGACCGCCTTCTCGCTGCCCACGACGACGCCGAGCAGGGCCTGCCAGCTCAACCCGTCGGCGCCGCCGTGCAGCCCTGTCCCTTCGCCAGGCCGGTGATCGACAAGGCGAAGAAGGACTGGATTCGCATCGTTCTGCGCGACGACCAGGGTGTGCCCCTCAAGGGGGAGCGTTATCGACTGCGGTTGCCAGATGGGTCGGTCAAGGAGGGCGATCTCGACGTCGATGGCGGTGTCTGGGTCCAGGGGTTCGAGCCCGGCGCTTGTCGGGTGAGCTTCCCCGATATCGAACGCAGCGCTCGCGCCAACGAGCCACCAGAGGAATCAGGCTGATGCGTAATGCCGATGAAGTCGAAGACCTCGCGTCGGGCTTGGAGCATGTCCTCGTGGTCCGGCGCCGGGTGAGAATCTCGTCGCCGAACATCCCTCGCCGCCAGTACGTGAACCTGCCGGCAGATCAGGACGACTCGTTCGGCAGGGTCGTCGAAGTGCAGGCCCAGGTGACGCCCGCGACCGCCGGGGTCGATGTCCACTGGTCCTTCATGGCGAAAAGCCACTTTCGGAACGGGCTCGGCGAGTCGATCAAGGCCGGATTCACCACGAACCGTTTCTGGTCCCTGCTCAATTACCAGGTCACCGACACCGCGGTCAGCACGACGAACTCGCTCGGTGTCGCCACCATCAAGTTCCGCGTGTCGCAATACGGTGGCGACCGCTTCATCGTCTCGGCGGGGCTGACCGCGGACGACATGACGACCGACTCCGGGGAGCTGAGAGTCTGGCGGCGCATCTTCTACCAGATCTCCCACCCCGCGGCCGAACAGGGGACCACGCCGGACCACGGGCCCTACGAGAGGGTCTTCGTGGAGATGGAGCGCACGGCGACGCGCTCCTTCCAGGACGGCGATGTCGCTGGCGCGGTCCGTTATCCCGGCTGGATGCTCTACCCGGGCTCCCTCAACGACGAGCAACTCCTGCTCATCTCCACCGAGAACAAGGACGCGTTCGCCGCGCGCTTCCAGCAAAGCGCCCGAGGCTCCGCGCCGAGGGACCGTGAGGCCCACATCATCTATGCCGGGGCGAACTTCGACGCGGCCGAGCTCATCGAACACGAGCAGGATGTAACTCAGCGCTCCACCGAGCTCCTGCTGGAGCGCTCCATCATCAACCCGTCGGTCACCAACCGCTCGTTTTTCGTGGAGGGGACCTGGAGCGTGGGCAGCCAGACGGGTGCCCTGAGCGCGGACGATTTCGTCCTGGAGCCGACTCGCGGCGCCGGAGCGCCCGATCCACAGAGGCGCACCCGCTACATCCGCCTCGTGCTGCCGGTGGGCGCACCCGACCCAACGGTGGCCCCGGTGCGCGTGCAATTCACCCTGCGCTCCGCCACGGGGCCTTTCAAAGGCTGGAGCTTCGGTCCCCATAGCGTGGTCATTCGCAATGGCGTGACGGCCGTCTACGCCAACGGAATCATCGTCCACGAAATCGGCCATTCGCTCGGACAGACGCCGGCTCCTGGCGAGCAGCCCGCGGGACTGGTCGCGCACCCGCGCTATTACACGGGAAGAGGGGGGCAGGGCCCCCATTGCCACACCGCGGCGGGCGACACGGACGGCGTCCTCGTGGACGTGAGCGGGCAGCAGGAGTACGCCTGGAATTCGGGCATCTGCGTGATGTTCCACCGCGCCCACTCGGCGGGCTACATTGATTTCTGCGCGACATGCCGGCCCTATCTCCTGGGGCAGGACATGACCAAGATGAAGTCCGCCTGAAGCGCGAGGAGCCACGAAGATGCCGGTGCCCCCGACTCCCTCCGAGCTCGTTCGCAGCCTCCTATCGGCCGACGACCCGGTGTTGTTCGACTTCGACGAAGAGGCGGTCCTGCGCGTGATGCGCGGACTGCGCCCGCTGGGCTTCAGGGGGATTGCGATTGCCGCGCCCGCGAAGGTGGGGCTCGATCGCGGCAAGCTCCCCGTGATCGTCATCGGCTCGCGTACCGCGCTTCGTGACTGGGAGTTCCCGCTCGAGGAGGCGACCCTGGCCGCGGTGCACCTCGAGACGGGCCACGCGCTCGTCGGAGCGGCGTTCGCCCCGCCAGCGGGCAAGGTGTTCGACCCGCCCCCGCCGGGACGGCCGCCCGCGCCAGAGGGTACCCATGCCACGGCCGTGCGCACCCGAGTCGATCCGATCGACGCTCGCGCCGTGTTGACGCTGCCGTGGCGCCGGGGGACGTGGGCGCTGACGCTTCTCTGGGGTGACCAGTCCTCGAACACGGTGGTCGTCGAGCTCGACGGCGACGGCGGCGATGAGCCGGCCCCGAGCACGGTCGGGACGACGCGCGCCACTCCGAGCGATCCGTCTGCCTGGGCAAGAACACCCGATTCGCCCGCGCTCGCGGGGCGGGGGGTGGCCATCGCGATGGCCGCGAGTCCGCTCGGACCGGACAGTCACCCGCTCCACGGCACGCTCCGGGTCGCGGTCTCGGCGGAGCAATTGCGGACGATTCCCGAAAGCAGGGAGGCCGGCATGCCCGCGCCCGCCGCCTCCATCCCTGTCACGTTCCTGATGTTCAAGAGCGGCTGGCAACAGCCTCGCGAGTCCGTCGTGCTGGTCCCGGTCTACACCCCCGCGAAGCTTGCTCCCGGCAATGAGGTGGAGGCGCATTTCACGCTCGATCCGTTCGCGGGCACGAAGCCCTCGCTCGGTCCGGGCACGCACCACATCCATTGCCTCGTCGGCCCATCCGTGGCCCGCGTGCAGCGGGTGGTGCCCTGAATCCGGGGTGGGAAGGCGCTTTCGTGTACGGTCACCACTCCCGCGGCCATGGATACGCCTCGACCTTCTCGGCGAGCGCGTCGAGCGTTGGCGCTTCGATGAACACGCGCCCCGTCGGCCTGCCCAGGGCGTAGTACTGCTCAGGCATCCAACAACCGCGCTCGGCCATGGAGACCTTCGCGGCCGCGTCGGCTTCACCGGGGTCGACCACCAGTTCCCGCAGCCGGAAGACTCCGTCCTGCTCGAGGACGGCGACGCTGGGGTGCGGGGAGCCGAAGGAGAATGGCAGCCTGCCCGCGCGCAGCAACGCGAGCACACGGTCCTTGCCAAGCGGGGCGACGGGGGCCATACGCCGCAGCATATCCGCACCTGACCGGCGGGGCCGTTGTTTCCCGTCACCCCGCGCCACGGCCTCCGCACGGAGGGGACCTATTCGCCTGCTCCTGGAGGCCGGCGCGCCGGGGGAGCTGCGCGCCCCTGCGCGAGGTGGAACGGTCCGCCGCTCACGTGGTGGAGGCGGTGCGCTCCTGTTGTGAGCAAAGAACCGGACACAAGGAAGTCCAGACGCGGGCGTCTATTCACTCACAGTGAATGGCTTGGCTAAACTGGCATCCATGACGAATGCCACGCACCGCGCCATCAACGTCATCCTCCTTCTTCCTCTCACGCTGATGCTCGGTTGTCGGGCGCATGCACCCACCCAACGGGAAACCGTATCCGCATTCGAGGCACCACCTGCCCCCGTCGCGGACGCGAGTGGAATTGCCTGGGAAATCGTCGATCGGTTCCGGCTGGTCTCGGACCCGGGAGGTTCCGACGCGCTCTTCAGGCGCTTCGCGTTCTACTTCAACAACGTCAGCAGGCAGATCAATAACGAAGGAATGCTGGGCACGTACTGGGATGAGTCGGCGGCCAGGTATCGGGACGGCTACCTCGACGTTGAGTCGTGGAAGGTGAAGCTCAGCTACCCAGGCGCGGGCACGTGTGAGTGGCGGGTCGGCGGACACGACGCCGTCCAGGGCCCCTGTTCGGCTCACATCGTCGAGGTGTCCCGTGGCGAAACAGCGGTGGAAGTGCGCCTCGGCGACGGGACGACTCGCCAGACGAAGGTGCACCCGCGAGATGTGCTCATCGCCTCGTTGGGAGATTCCTACGCCGCGGGTGAAGGGGTACCCGACCTACGCCAGTACCGCGGCTGGTACATCTGGCGGTGGGCCAACGCGAAGTGGATGGACAAGCGATGCCACCGTTCACTGTTCTCGGCCCCCGGCCTCGCGGCGTTGATGTACGCGCGAGTCAATCCTCATGTCTCGGTCACCCACCTGACCTTCGCGTGCTCCGGAGCGAGGCTGAAGGAAGGTATCGTCGAAGGGTACGCGGGAGCCATCCCTCCCAAGTCCAAGCCAGACCTCCGCCCGCAGGTCGAGGAACTCAAGGACGCTCTCGCGAAGGCGAAGCGCACCCCCGACTTCCTGACGGTGTCGGCGGGGGGGAATGACATCGGCTTCGCAGACATCGTGGAGGCCGCCGCCCTCGGAAGCGTCAAGAAGGTGGCGGAGGTCATCGATGTCAGGGTGAGGCCCGGCCTGGCAACGGTGGATCAGTACTCCCGGAACCTGAGGGAGAAGCTCGACGCGTCCGGAATTTCCCCCGAGCAGACGAAGATTCTCCTCTCCGAGTACCCCAATCCGACGAACCTCTGGCGGCTGCCCCCTGGCACCGAGGGCTCCTCCGAGGAGGACTTCAAGGACGACTGCGCCCCGGGCAAGGGCAAGATTACGTTCCTGCCTTCGGCCTGGATCATCGGGAGGGTCTGGCAGATCGACAAGCCCGAACTCGAGAAGATCAACGCCGAGGTCGCCGCCCCCCTGAAGGAGATGACAGGCCGTTTCGCCGGTGCCTTGGGGGCGGTCCAGGTGGAGGGCATCGACGCGGAGTTCAGGCGCCATGGGTATTGTGCGCCCGGGCTCTACACTCCGAAGGGCATCGTGCGGTGGATCAACACCGTACGCGACTCGGCTCGGATGATGGGACAGAAGATCGGCGCGATGCATCCGAACATCCGCGGGCAGGCGTCGATCGCGAGACACCTCTTCGAGCACATCCGGGACACCGAATGTGACGCAAAGCGAATCCCGGAAGGCGACCCCGTGTACGGGAAGCTGTGCCAGGGGACTTCCTGGCACGCGGAGCTGCCGGGCTTCGCGCCGGATGCGGAGCCGCTACCGGCGAGTGAGCCATTCCCTGATTAATACCGACGTCCAGAACCTCAGCGTGAATTGCAGCGAGGACCCGAAGGCCCCAGGGCGTGCGGCCTGAAGCGTGCCAAATGGACGCACGTCGCCCTGGCCGAATTCCTCTACCTGCCAGGCTTTCTGAATATGAAGGCGGCGGGAGTCGAACCCGCCGCCCGGGATTGCCTTCCGGGCGGCGGGGTGAGACAGGCGGCCCGGACTGCTACCGCGAGGACTTCAACACCTCGCGGAGGCGCTCGGCCAGGTCACGGACAGTGGGCTGGCGCAGCAGGCTGTAGTGGTCACCCGGCAGCAGGTGCCGCTCCAGCCCGTCGCCCACCAGCGCCTTCCAGCCGCCGTCCTCCGGCAGTTCCTCCGCGTCGTCCGTGGCCTTGAAGAGCATCACGTGCTGCTGCGTGGCCTTCGCATCGTAGCGCCGCGAGGCCAGCAGGTTCGCCTCGAACACCCGGAACAGGGCACGCACGTGCTCGGTGTCCGTTCCCGGCGGCAGGGCTCCGCTGATGGCCGCCGCGCGCAGCAGCTCCTCCAGCATCGCTTCCGGCGTCATGCCCGCCAGCTGCTCCAGGTCGATGGGCAGCTCCGTCAGCGACGCGCCCATCAAGTCCCTCGCGAACATCAGCGCCAGCTGCAAGCGGTCCGGCTCCGGCTGCGCCGCCACGGACACCGCCGGGACGTACGAGTCGATGAGGACCAGCTTCGCCACTTCTTCACCCATGGCGCGCAGCTGCCGCGCCATCTCGTAGGCGATGACGCCGCCCATGGACCAGCCGCCCAGGAAGTAGGGCCCGGAGGGCTGCACGGTGCGAATGGCCTTCACGTACTCGGCGGCCATCTCCTCCACGGTGCCCAGCGGAGGCGTGGTGCCGTCCAGGCCGCGGGCCTGCAGGCCGTAGAAGGGCCGCTCCGTGCCCAGCAGGCGCGCCAGTTCCGCGTAGCTGAGGACGTTGCCGCCCACCGCGTGCACGCAGAAGAAGGGCGCGGCGGTGGAGGTGGAGGCCGTGCCGAAGGGCACCAGGGGCGAGTGCGTCCCGGAGTCCTCGCGGCGCAGCAGCGTGGCGAGCTGCTCCACCGTGGGCGCCTGGAAGAGGGCGGCCAGCGGGAGGTGCCGGCCGGTGGCCTGACGCATGGCCGCCATCAGGCGCACGGCCAGCAGCGAGTGGCCGCCCAGCTCGAAGAAGCTGGAGCGCACACCCACTGGCTGCACGCCGAGCACCTGCTCCCAGACGCGCACCAGCGTCAGCTCCAGAGAGTCCCTGGGGGCGACGTAGGTCGAGGCCGGCGTTTCCTGGGCCTGGGGCGCGGGCAGGGCCTTCCGGTCCACCTTGCCGTTGGCGTTGAGGGGCAGGGCGGCGAGGGAGACGAAGGCCGAGGGCACCATGTACTCGGGCAGGTGCTGCCGGGCGTGGGTGCGCAGCGTGGTGGCCAGCTCCTCGGACTCCGGAGTCGCCCCAGGCGCCGTCACCACGTACGCGACGAGGCGCTTGTCGCCGGGCACGTCCTCGCGCGCCAGCACCACCGCGTCCTTCACCGCCGGATGCGCGCGCAGCACCGTTTCGATTTCACCCAGCTCGATGCGGAAGCCGCGCACCTTCACCTGGAAGTCCAGTCGGCCCAGGTACTCCAGCGTGCCGTCCGCCCTCCAGCGCGCCTTGTCGCCCGTGCGGTACATGCGCGCACCCGGCTCGGTGCTGAAGGGGTTGGGCACGAAGCGCTCGGCCGTAAGGGCCGGGCGTCCGAGGTAGCCCCGGGCCAGACCTTCACCCGCGAGGTACAGCTCTCCGGGCACGCCCAGCGGCGCCATCCGCAGCCCCTCATCCAGGACGTAGGCCTGGGTGTTGGGCAGCGGCTGGCCGATGACGGGCGTGGTGACGGACGAGTCCTGCACGCTCCACGTAGTCGCGTACACCGTGGCTTCGGTGGGGCCGTAGGCGTTGACCGCTCGCGTGCGCTGGGTGCGGGACAGGGCCTTCCAGAGGGAGAGGTCCATGGCCTCACCGGCGCAGACCACCATCTGCGGCACGTGCGGGGCTTCCAGCAGTCCCGCCTGAAGCAGCAGGGTGAGCTGGGCGGGAGTGCAGTCGAGCACGTCGATGCGCTGCTGCTGCACCCAGGCCAGCAGGGCCTCCGGGTCCTTGCGCGTGTTCTCCGACAGGAGGCACAGGCAGTGGCCGTCGGCGAGATGGAGGAGCTGCTCGACGGAGACGTCGAAGTAGAGCGGCGCGTTGAGGCTCAGGCGCAGGCCGGAGGGCAGGCCGGCGTAGAGAGAGCGAGCAGTGGCCGCGTGCAGGTGGAGCACCGAGCGGTGCTGCACCATGACGCCCTTGGGCGTGCCCGTGCTTCCCGACGTGTAGATGACGTACGCCAGGTTCTCCGCGCGGGCGGAGGACGGCACGTCGTGCTCGGGCAGGGCCGCCAGTCGCGCCGCGTCGGTGTCGAGCAGGAGCAGGTGGCGGACCTCCGGCTGCCACGCGTCAGCGAGGTGCTGGACGGTGAGCAGCACGGCCGCGCCGCTGTCCTGGAGGACGAAGGACTTGCGCTGCGCCGGAGCCGCCGGGTCGACGGGCACGTACGCGCCCCCGGCCTTCAGCACCGCCAGTAGGGCGATGAGGGCCTCGGGCGTGCGCTCCAGGCACAGGCCGACGGTGACGTCCGGCCCCACCCCCAGCGTGCGCAGGTGATGCGCGAGCTGGTTGGCGCGCGTGTTGAGCAGCGCGTAGCTGAGCACCGTGGTGCCGAACTGCACGGCGGGAGCATCCGGCGTGCGGCGCACCTGCTGCTCGAAGAGCGTGTGGAGGCAGGCGTCGCCCTGGAAGTCCGCGGCGGTGCCGTTCCACTCGACCAGCATCCGCTGGCGCTCCGTGGCCGTCTGCAGGGGCAGGGCGGACAGCGGAACCTCGGGCGCGGCCAGGGCCTTCTCCAGCAGGAGCTGGAAGTGGGCCATGAGGCGCTCGGCGGTGGTGCGCTCGAACAGCTCGGTGCTGAAGACGAGGCCGCCCTGGTAGCCGTCCGGCGTCCGCGTCAGGCCGAGCTCCAGCTCGAAGCGCGCGGTGGTGTGCTCCACCTCCACGCCCCGAATCGTCAGCTCCGGCAGCGTCAGCCCGGCGTCCGGCGTGTTCTGCAGGACGAAGAGGGCCTGGAACAGCGGCGTGCGGCCCAGGTCACGCGTGGGCTGCAGCTCCTCCACCAGCCGCTCGAACGGGACGTCCTGGTGCTCGTACGCGCCCAGGGTGGTGTTGCGCACCTGGGCGAGCAGCTCACGGAAGGTGAGCGTCGGGGTGAACCGCGCGGGCATCACCAGCGTGTTGACGAAGAAGCCAATGAGGCCCTCCGTCTGCGCGTGGCGCCGGCCCGCGATGGGCGAGCCCACCAGCACGCCGTCCTGACCCGAGTAGCGGTGCAGCAGGGACTGGAAGCCCGCCAGCAGCAGCATGTAGGGCGTGACGCCCTCACGCTGCGCCAGCGCGTCCAACGCCTGGCTGAGCGCCGCCGGCAGGTGCACGGAGACGCTGTCACCCGCGTGCGTCAGCGTCGCGGGCCTCGGCTTGTCGGTGGGCAGCTCCAACGCATTGGGCGCGCCGGAGAGCAGCTGCTTCCACCAGTCGAGCTGCGCCCGCAGCGTCTGGCCCTGGAGCCAGTCGCGCTGCCAGACGGAGTAGTCGGCGTACTGCACCGGCAGCTCCGGCAGGGGCGAGGGCATCCCGCGACGGAAGGCCTCGTACAGCGAGACGACCTCCCGCACCAGCACACCCGTGGACCAGCCGTCCGAGATGCTGTGGTGCGTGTTGAGCAGCAGCACGTACTCGGTCTCCTCCAGCCGGAGGAGCTGGGCCCGCATCAGCGGACCCGCGGCCAGGTCGAAGGGCCGCTGCGCGTCCTCGAGGGCGATGCGCATGGCCTCGGACTGGCGCTGCGCGTCGGACAGGCCGCGGAGGTCCACCACCTGGAGCACGCCGTCGCGGGCCGGGTGGATGACCTGGAAGGGCTCACCGCCTTCGGAGTGGAAGGTGGTGCGCAGGGCCTCGTGCCGCTGCACCAGCGCATCGAAGGCGCGCTGGAAGGCGGACACCTCCAGGGTGCCGGTGAGGCGCAGGGCGGCGGGCATGTTGTAGAGCGCGCTGCCGGGCTGGAGCTGGTCGAGGAACCACAGGCGCTGCTGGGCGAAGGACAGCGGGATGGGGCCATCCCGGCGCGCCTTCGTCAGCTCGGGCATGCGGGCGCCAGCGGTGGCGGCCTGGATGCGCTCCGCGAGGGCGGCCACGGTGGGCGCCTCGAAGAGGGTGCGCAGCGGCAGCTCCACCTGGAAGGCGGAGCGGATGAGCGCGACCAGCCTCGTCGCCAGGAGCGAGTGGCCTCCCAGCTCGAAGAAGTTCTCCCGGCGTCCCACGGCGGGCACGCGCAGGAGCTCACGCCACAGCTCCGCGAGGCGGCCCTCCAGCGGCGTCGCGGGAGGCTCGTGGGCCTCCGCGGACTGGAGCTGGGAGGCCTCCGGCGCGGGCAGCGCCTTGCGGTCCACCTTGCCGTTGGGCGTCAGTGGCAGGGCGGTGAGCGCCACGAAGACCGAGGGCACCATGTACTCGGGCAGGTGCTGCCGCAGCGCGGTCCGCAGGCCCGCGATGTCCACGGTGGCCGCGTCCGAGGCCTCGCTGGGAATCACGTACGCCACGAGGCGCTTGTCGCCAGGAGCGTCCTCGCGAAGCTGGACCACCGCGTCGTGCACCGATGCCTGTGCCCGCAGCGCGGCCTCGATTTCACCCAGCTCGATGCGGATGCCCCGCAGCTTCACCTGGTTGTCGCCGCGGCCGAGGTACTCCAGGCCGCCGTCACGCCTCCAGCGGGCCTGGTCGCCCGTGCGGTACAGCCGCTCGCCATTCCCGAAGGGACTGGGGACGAAGCGCTCCGCCGTCAGGTCCGGCCGGCCGAGGTAGCCGCGCGCCAGACCCTCGCCACCGATGAACAGCTCACCGATGACGCCCGTGGGCACCGGCGCCAGGTCCTTGTCCAGCACGTACAGGGACACGTTCGTCAGCGGCCGGCCGATGGAGACCTCGCGGCCGTCCGACAGGGGCTCGTTCGCGCAGGCCAGGTCCACCGACGTGGCCACCGCCGTCACCTCCGTGAGGCCATAGGTGTTCAGCAGCGGCACCGCGCTGCCCACGCGGCGGCGCCACTGCGCCACGCGCTCGGGAATGGCGCGCTCACCGCCGATGACCACCCACTTCAGACCCGCCGGCAGCTTCGCCTTGCCCTCGTCCAGGCTGGCCACGACTTCGTGCCAGAAGGCCGTGGGCAGGTTGAGCTGGGTGATGCCCGCCGCCTCCACCTTCGCGAGGAAGGCGTCCGGCACGTCGAGCATTTCCGGTGTGCGCAGCACCAGCGTGCCGCCGCGCGTGAGGCATGGGTAGATCTCCTCCGCGCTGGTGTCCCAGCTGATGGAGGCGAACTGGAGCACGCGGTCTCCCGGCGCCACCGGGAAGGCCCGCCACGCCGCCAGGGTGAAGTTCACCAGCGAGCGGTGCTGCACCACCACGCCCTTGGGACGTCCCGTCGAGCCGGAGGTGTACAGCACGTACGCCGCTGCCTCGGGAGGCACCACGATGCCGGTGACGGGCAGGTCGCCCGCGTCCGGCAGCGCGTCCACGTCCACCCAGACGCGTCCCGGTGCGTCTCCCAGCTTCTGGTGGAACGCTCCGCGCGCCACCACCACGCGAGCGCCGCTGTCCTCCAGCATGAAGGCCAGCCGGTCCGCCGGGTACTCAGGGTCCAGCGGCACGTAGGCGCCGCCCGCCTTGAGCACTCCCAGCAGCGACACCATCAGCTCCACCGAGCGCTCCACGCACACGGCCACGCGGGTCTCCAGCCCCACGCCCAGCTGCCGCAGCCGGTGCGCCAGGCGGTTGGCCCGGGCATCCAGCTCCCGGTACGTGACGGACGTTCCGCCGGCCATGACGGCCGGGGCGTCCGGCGTCCTCGCCACCTGCGCCTCGAACAGCGCGTGGATGCGGACGTCGGAGGGCAGCGCCTCGCGCGCGCCGTTCCACTCCACCAGCAGCCGCTGGCGCTCGTCGGACGCGAGCAGGGGCAGCGCGTCCACCCGGGCATCCGGCCGGGCGAGCACGCCCTCCAGCAGCTGGCGGAAGTGCTCGAAGAAGCGCGTGGCCGTGGAGGCGTCGAACAGGTCGGTGCTGTAGTTGAGCGTTCCGACGAAGCCCTCCGGAGGCCGGAACAGGTCCAGGCTCCACTCGTACAGGGCCACGCCGGTGTCCTCGACTTCCGCCGGGCGCACGGACAGGTCCGGCAGCACCAGCTCCGGCACCGGGGCGTTCTGCATGGCGAACATCGCCTGGAACAGTGGCGTGCGGCTCGCGTCGCGCGTGGGCTGCAGCTCCTCCACCAGCTTCTCGAAGGGCACGGCCTGGTGCTCGAAGGCGCCCAGGGTGATGTCACGCACCTGCGCGAGCAGCTCGCGGAAGGTGAGCGCCGGAGAGAAGCGGGCGCGCAGCACCAGCGTGTTCACGAAGAAGCCGATGAGGCCCTCCGTGGCACCCTGGTTGCGGTTGGCGATGGGCGAGCCCACCAGCAGGTCGTCCTGCCCCGAGTAGCGGTGCAGCAGCGTCTGGAACACGGCCATCAGCAGCATGAAGGGCGTCACGCCCTCGCGCTGCGCCAGGGCCTCCACCTGCTGCGTGAGCGACAGCTGCAGGCTCACGTGCAGCGTCGCGCCCTTGTGCGTGAAGACGGCCGGGCGCGGCTTGTCGGTGGGGATGTCCAGCGCGTGCGGCGCGCCGGCGAGCTGCTCCTTCCACCAGCCGAGCTGCGCCTCCAGCGTCTCGTCCCGCAGCCAGTCGCGCTGCCAGACGGCGTAGTCGGCGTACTGCAGCGGCAGCTCCGGCAGCGGCGAGGGCTGGCCGCGGCGGAAGGCCTCGTAGAGCGCCGTCAGCTCGCGCACCAGCACGCCCATGGACCAGCCGTCGGAGACGATGTGGTGCAGGTGGAGCACCAGCACGTGCTCGCGCGCATTCAGCTTCAGGAGCAGGGTGCGCAGCAGCGGGCCCCGCGACAGGTCGAAGGGCTGACGCGACTCCTCCGTCGCCAGGCGCACCGCCTCCGCCTTCTTCAGGTCGGCCTCGACAATCTTCGTCAGGTCCACCTTGCGAAGCGGCACGGACAGCGTCGGGACGATGAACTGGACGGGCTCTCCCTCCACGGAGCGGAAGAAGGTGCGCAGCGACTCGTGGCGGCGCACCAGCTCGTCGAAGCTCCGCTGGAGCGCGGACTCATCCAGCGAGCCCTCCAGCGTCAGGGCGAGCGGGACGTTGTAGAGCGAGCTACCCGGCTGCAGCTGGTCGATGAACCAGAGGCGGAGCTGGGCGAAGGACAGCGGGAGGTCGCGGTCGCGCGAGGCCTGGGTGAGGGCCGGGGCGCGGGTGCCGCGAGCGGAGGCGAGGCGCACGGCGAGGCCGGCCACGGTGGGCGCGGTGAACAGCTCGCTGAGCGGCAGCTCCACGTCCAGCGCGGCGCGGATGCGGGAGACGACCTGGGTGGCCAGCAGTGAGTGGCCGCCCAGCCGGAAGAAGTCGTCGTGGACGCCCACCTTCTCCAGGTGCAGCACCTCCGCGAAGATTCCGGACAGGCGCGTCTCCAGCTCGTTGCGAGGCGCGACGTACTGGTTCTCGGAAGCCGCCGGAGCCGACGGGGCGGGGAGGGCCTTGCGGTCCACCTTGCCGTTGGCGTTGAGGGGCAGGGCGGCCATTTCCACGAAGGCCGAGGGCACCATGTACTCGGGCAGCTTCTGCTGCACGAAGGCGCGCAGCGCCTCGGTGTCCACGCCCGGCGTGGCCGGCACGAAGTACGCCACCAGGCGCTTGTCGCCCGGCACGTCCTCGCGCGCCACCACCACCGCCTCCTGAATGCCCGTGTCCTGGCGCAGCGCCGCTTCGACTTCACCCAGCTCGATGCGGAAGCCGCGCACCTTCACCTGGAAGTCGGTGCGGCCCAGGAACTCCAGCGTGCCGTCCGGCTTCCAGCGCACCTGGTCTCCGGTGCGGTACAGGCGGGCACCGGGCGCCGAGGCGAAGGGATTGGGGATGAAGCGCTCGGCGGTGAGGTCGGCGCGGTTGAGGTAGCCCCAGGCCAGGCCGTCGCCGCCGACGTACAGCTCGCCGGGGACTCCCGGGGGCACCGGCTGCAGTGCCGAGTCCAGCACGTACGCGGTGGAGTTGGAGAGGGGCCGGCCGATGGGGACGGAGCGGCCCACGTCGTCGCTCGACGTGAGGGTGTGCGTGGCGGAGAAGGTGGTGTTCTCGGTGGGGCCGTAGCCGTTGACGAGGACGGCACCGGCGGGCAGGCGGGCCAGGTGCTCGCGCACGCGCTGGACGGGCAGCACGTCGCCGCCAGCCAGCACCTGCCGCACCTTCGCCAGCGCCTCACCCTGGTGCAGGGCCATCTGCTCGAAGAGGGCGGCCGTCAGCCACAGGGTGCTGACGCGCTCCTTGACCAGCAGCGAGGCGAGGTCCTCCAGAGAGAGGGCGCCGGCCGGAGCCAGCACCAACCGCGCCCCGTGCAGCAGCGCGCCCCAGACTTCCAGGGTGGAAGCATCGAAGGCGGCGGGGGCCAGCTGGAGGACGACTTCCTCCGGGCCGAAGTGGATGAAGCGGCTGCCCTGCACCAAGCGCACGACGCCCCGGTGAGGCACGCAGACGCCCTTGGGGCGGCCGGTGCTGCCGGAGGTGAACATGACGTACGCCAGCGCGTTGGCGTCCACGCGCACCTCAGGCGCGGTGGCCGGCTGGGTGGCGATGGCGCTCCACTCCGCGTCGAGCAGCACGAGTGAGCCGCCGGCCTCCTTCAGCGAGCCGGTGAGCGACTGCTGGGTGAGGACGACGGAGACACCGGCCTCGCTCAGCATCCAGCCGATGCGCTCGGCGGGGTGGTTCGCGTCAACGGGGACGTAGGCGGCACCGGCCTTGAGGATGCCGAGCATGCCGACGATGAGCTCCGGCGAGCGCTCCACGCACAGACCGACACGGGCACCCGGACGCACGCCACGAGTGCGCAGGTAGTGCGCGACCTGATTGGCGCGCGTCTCCAGCTCCCCGTAGGTGACGGAGTGCGAGCCGGAAGCCAGGGCCACGGCACCAGGGGCACGCGCCGCCTGCCAGGCGAACAGCGTGTGCACGGGCGTGTCACGCGGGTAGTCCACCGCGGTGTCGTTCCAGGTGGAGAGCACCTGGACCCGCTCCTCGCGAGTGAGCATGGACAGCCGGGACAGCGGCAGCTCCGGCGATGTGACGGCGGCCTCCAACAGCGTGCGGAGGTGCTCGGCCATGCCAGCGATGGTGGCGCGCTCGAACAGCGCGGTGTCGTAGTTGAAGCCGCCGTGGAAGCCCTCCGCGGTGCGCTGGAAGGTCAGCTCCAGGTCGAAGCGGGTGACGCCGCTGTCCGGCTCCTGGGCGCGCATCGTCAGCCCGGGCAGGGACAGCGCGGGCATCGGCGCGTTCTGCAACGCGAAGATGGCCTGGACGAGCGGCGTGCGGCTCAGGTCGCGCGCCGGCTGCAGGTCCTCCACCAGCTTCTCGAACGGCAGGTCCTGGTGCTCGTAGGCGCCCAGGGTGGTGTCGCGCACCTGGGCCAGCAGCTCGCGGAACGACACGGTCTCATCCACGCGCGTGCGCAGCACGAGGGTGTTCGCGAAGAAGCCGATCATCGCCTCGGCCTCCGCGTGGCGGCGGCCCGCGATGGGCGAGCCGACCGAGATGTCGTCCTGCCCGGAGTAGCGGTGCAGCAGCACCTGGTAGGCGGCCAAGAGCAGCATGAAGGGCGTGGCGCCCTCGCGCTTCGCCAGGGCCTCCACCGCCTCGCTCAGCTCGCGCGACAGGTTCAGCAGCAGGGGCGCGCCCTGGAAGGACTGGCGCGGCGGACGCGGCTTGTCCGTCGGCAGCTCCAGGTGGGACGGAGCGCCCGCGAGCTGCTTGCGCCAGTAGCCGAGCTGCTCCTCCAGCACCTCGCCCTGGAGCCAGTCGCGCTGCCAGACGGCGTGGTCCGCGTACTGCACGGGCAGCTCGCGCAGCGGCGAGGGCTGACCCTGGCTGAAGGCCGCGTACAGGGCCGCCATCTCGCGCACCAGCACGCCGGTGGACCAGCCGTCCGAGATGATGTGGTGCAGGTTCAGCACCAGCACGTGACGCTGCTCCTCCACCTTCAGCAGGAGCGCCCGCACCAGCGGACCCGTGACGAGGTCGAACGGGCGGCGGGCCTCCTCGGTGGCCAGCCGCACGGCCTCCGGCTGACGCAGCGAGGAGTCCAGGCGCGTCAGGTCCACGGACTCGATGCGCAGGGACGTGGCGGGGTGGATGACCTGGAACGGCTCACCATCCTCCGCGCGGAACGTGGTGCGCAGCGCCTCGTGGCGGCGCACCAGCTCGTCGAAGCTGCGCTGGAGCGCGCCGACATCCAGCGTGCCCTCCAGCGTCATGGCCATGGGGATGTTGTACGCGCTGGCCCCCGCGCCGAGCTGGCCGATGAACCACAGCCGCTGCTGGGCGAACGAGAGGGGCAGCGCCATGCTCCGGTCCGCCCGGGTCAGCGGCGGCACCGCCCGCGAGGTCGCGGCGGCCTGCCCCTTGCGCGAATCCAGACGCTCGGCGAGCGCGGCCACGGTGGGCGCCTCGAAGAGGGCGCGCAGCGGCAGCTCCGTGCCGAACGTGGCGCGGATGCGCGCCACCAGCTGCGTGGCCAGCAGCGAGTGGCCGCCCAGCTCGAAGAAGCTGTCCTGCGTGCCCACGCGGCTGACGCCCAGCAGCTGGGCGAAGAGGTCCGCCAGCGCCTGCTCGGTGGGAGTGCTCGGGGCGACGTACCGGCCGCGCTGGGCCACCGAGGCGTCCGGCGCGGGCAGAGCCTTGCGGTCCACCTTGCCGTTGGTCGTCAGCGGCAGCACGCCCAGGTGCACCACGGCGGAGGGCACCATGTACTCGGGCAGCTTGGACTGCACGTAGGCGCGCAGCTCGGTGGGGTCGAGCGGGCCCGCGTCGCCGGTGACGTAGGCCACCAGCCGCTTGTCGCCCGGGGTGTCCTGGCGCACGACGGCCACGGCCTCGCGCACGCCGGGGTGCGTCAGCAGCACCGCTTCGACCTCGGCCAGCTCGATGCGGTAGCCGCGCACCTTCACCTGGTTGTCGATGCGGCCGAGGAACTCCAGCACGCCGTCGTTCCGCCAGCGCGCCTTGTCACCGGTGCGGTACAGGCGCTCGCCGGGGATGGCGCTGAAGGGGTTGGGGATGAAGCGCTCCGCCGTCAGGTCCGGACGGGAGAGGTAGCCGCGCGCCAGGCCGTCGCCGCCGATGAACAGCTCACCGGGGATGCCCGCGGGCACCGGCTGGAGGTACGCGTCCAGCACGTACACCTGCGTGTTCGCGATGGGCGTGCCGATGGGGATGGAGGTGCCCACGTGGGCCGCGTACGTCATGCGGTACGTGGAGGTGAAGAGGGTGGACTCGGTGGGGCCGTAGCAGGCCGTCACCGGAATCCCCAGCTCCTCCACCACGCGCCGGACGTGCGGCGCGGAGACGACGTCGCCACCCGTGAGCAGCTGGCGCACGCCGCGCAGCGCCTCGGGCTTGAAGTCCACCACCTGGGAGAACAGACCCGAGGTCAGGTGCAGCGTGGTGATGCGGTGCCGCTGGAGCACGCTGTCGAGCAGCTCCAGGTCGCTGGGCGACTGCGGCGGGAAGACGACGAGGCGGCCGCCGAAGAGCAGGGGACCCCAGACCTCCAGCGTCGAAGCGTCGAAGGAGATGGGGGCGATGAGGAGGAAGGTCTCCTCGGGCCCCAGGTGCGCGTACTTCGCGCCGTGCAGCAGGCGCATGACGCCGCGGTGCTCGACGGCCACGCCCTTGGGCCGGCCGGTGCTGCCCGACGTGAAGTCCACGTACGCCAGGTGCCGGGCCGTGACGCCGGACACGGGCCGCGAGCGCGGCAGCATGTCCAGGTGCAGGTCCTCCACCAGCAGGCACGGCACGGACTCCGAGACGGGCAGTCCCGTGCGCAGCGCGCGCGAGGTGATGAGCATCCGGGGCGGCGCGTCCTCCAGCATGAAGGCCAGCCGCTGCGCCGGGTACGAGGCATCCAGCGGCAGGTACGCGCCGCCGGCCTTGAGGATGGCCAGCAGCGAGACGATGAGCTCGACGGAGCGCTCCAGGCACACGGCCACCAGCGCATCCGGACCCACGCCGTGCAGGCGCAGCAGGTTCGCGAGCTGGTTGGCGCGCGCGTCGAGCTGCGCGTACGTCAGGCGCTGCTCGCCGAACTCCAGGGCGATGGCGTCCGGGCGCAGGGCGACCTGCTGCTCGAACAGGTGGTGGATGCACGCCTCGCGCGGGTAGTCCGAGGCGGTGTCGTTCCAGTCCAGCAGTACCTGCTGGCGCTCGTCCCGCGTCAGCAGCGGCAGGAAGGGCACCGGCAGGTCCGGCGAGGCGACGACGGCGCGGGCCAGCCCGGCGAGGTGCTCCGCCATGCGCTCCACGGTGGCCCGGTCGAACAGGCTCGTGGAGTACTCGAAGCGCACCGTCATTCCGCCGCCGTGCTCCCACATCTCCAGGCCCAGGTCGAACTTGGACGTGGTGGCGGGCACCTCCACGGAGGTGAGCTGGAGCGCCTGCGGGGTGGCGCTGATGTCCGGCGTGTTGATGACGTTGAGGCTGACCTGGAACACCGGCGTGCGGCTCAGGTCGCGCGGCAGCTGGAGCAGGTCCATCAGCCGCTCGAAGGGCGCGTCCTGGCGCGCGTAGGCGCCCAGGGCCTGCTGCTTCACGCGGGCCAGCAGCTCACGGAAGCTGGGGCCGCCGGACAGCCGCGCGCGGAAGGCGAGCGTGTTGACGAAGCAGCCGATGAGCCCCTCCATCTCCGGACGCGTGCGGCCGGCGATGGGCGTGCCGATGGCGAAGTCCTCCTGGCCCGAGTGCCGGCCCAGCAGGAGCTGGTAGAGCGCCAGCATCACCATGAAGGGCGTGGCGCCCTCCTTGCGGCCGAGCGCCAGCAGCGGCTCGAACAGCTCCTTCGGCCACTCGGCGGTGAGGCGGTCGCCCGCGTACGACTGCACGGCGGGACGCGGCCGGTCCGTGGGCAGCTCCAGCACCGGGACGCCCAGGAGGTGGTCCTTCCACCAGCGCAGCTGCTCCTCCAGCACGGCGCCTTCCAGGTACTGGCGCTGCCAGACGGCGTAGTCCGCGTACTGGATGGGCAGCTCCGGCAGCGGCGAGGGGATGCCCGCGCCGGCGCAGGCGTAGAGGACGGTCAGCTCCTGAGCGAGCACCATGTTGCACCACGCGTCGGAGATGGCGTGGTGGAGGATGAGACTGAGGACGTGGTCCTCGGGGCCCACGCGCAGCAGCTTCGCGCGCACCGGGCTCTTCGCCAGGTCGAAGGGCAGCTCGGTGTGCTCGTGGCACATCCGCATCATCGCCGCCTCACGCTCCTCGGGCGTGGCGCCGGGCACGTCCACCACCGGCATGGGCAGGCGCGCCTCCGGGTGGATGAGCTGCACGGCCTGGCCGTTGTCCGTGACGGTGTACGTCGTGCGCAGCACCTCGTGCCGGCGCACCAGCTCGTCCAGCGCGGCCTGGAGCGCGACGGGGTCCAGCGCGCCCTTGAGCCGGAAGTTGGCCGGGTTGTTGTAGGCAATGTTGCTCGGCTCGAGCTGCTGGAGGTACCAGAGCCGCTGCTGCGCGAAGGAGAGCGGCAGGGGACGGTCCCTCGGCGCGCGCGGAATCGGCGGCGGCGCGCCCGGCACGGTGGCCGCGCGAGGCGCCGGAGCCGCCGGGGTGGCCGGACGCGGCGCCGGGGGCGCGGAGGGCTTCGCGGCCGGCGCGGACGCCGGAGGCGCCTTGGCGGCCGGAGCATTCATGGGCTCCACGCGGCCGTCCGTGCGGAGGCGGGCGTAGCGGCCCGTGCGGTAGAGCTTCCGCGAGCCACCGAGCGGGTGGGGCACCAGCCGGCGGCGCTCCTCGTCGGGCGCGCGCCAGAGGCCCTGCGGCAGGCCGGTGCCTTCCAGCGCCAGCTCGCCCACGACACCCGCCGGAACGGGCTGACCGCCCGGATCCAACACCCAGGCCTGGAGGCCCGAGGGCACGCGCTCACCCGGGGCCTTCGGCACCAGGGCTCCCTCGGTGGCGCCGCCCGCGAGCAGCACCTCCACGCCCGAGGACTTGTGCAGCGCCGTGGCCAGCTCCGCCGAGGCGCCTTCGAGCACCAGGGCTCCCACCGCGCCCAGCTTCTCGCGGGCGCCGGGCTGGTCCACCAGCGTGCGGGCCAGACGCGCGGAGACGTGCAGGACGGCGGCGCGGGACTCGCTCGCCAGCTCCAGCAGCTCACCCACGCCCTGCTCACCCTCGACCAGCACCTGCTCCTGGTGGACGGTGAACTCGGCCTCCATGCGCTCGCGCAGCTTCGCGAGCCGGCGCAGGCTGTCCAGCACCACCGGCGTGTCCACGCCGAAGTCGATGAGGCAGGCCACCTCGTCCACGTCCGCGTCGCGCATGGCGTGCAGCCGCTTCATGCCGCTCTCCACCGTGCCGATGAGGCCGGTGGCCAGCGCGAAGTTCTCGAACGAGTGTTCGAGCATGGCGTTGATGTCGTCCTCGGAGAGCTTGTCGACCTCGCCCTTGTAGCCCTGCGCCGACAGCAGGCTGGCGATGATGTCCGCCGAGCCGCGGAAGTACGTCAGCAGCGGCTTGCGCACCGTGCGCAGCACCTCCTGCTCTTCGTCACCGATGAAGGTGTGGGCCATGCAGGTGATGTGGCCGCGGCCCGGGTGGCCATTGCGCCGCCATGCCTCGCGGTACAGCGCCACCTTGGGCTTCATCTCCTCCAGGGAGTGCGCCAGCAGGCCCGTGAGCAGGCCCGCGCCCAGCTCGCCCGCCATCCGGAAGGTCTCCGGGCTGGACGTGGCGGTGAGCCACACGGGCAGCTCCTTCTGCACCGGCTTCGGACGCAGGCCCACCTCCACGGTGGTGCCGGCGCCGCCCGGACGGCGCTGCTTCTCGCCGCGCCAGAGGGCGCGCAGCGTCTCCAGGTTGCGCAGCAGGATGTTGCGCCGGTCCTCGTACGCGAGCGGGTTGAAGGTGAAGTCCTGCACGTGCCAGCCCGTGGCCACCGACAGGCCCACGCGGCCCTGGGAGAGGTTGTCCACCACGGACCACTGCTCGGCGATGAGCAGCGGGTCATGCAGCGGCAGCACCACGCTGCCCGAGCGCAGGCGCAGGTTGCGCGTCACGGTGGCCAGGCCTGCGGCCACCACGGCCGGCTGCGGGTAGAGGCCGCCGAACGCGTGGAAGTGACGCTCCGGCGTCCACACGGCGGAGAAGCCGTGCGCGTCCGCGAACTTCGCGCCCTCCACGAGCAGCTCGTACTTGGGGCCGGTGAGGGTGTCCTCGTCGTTGGCGAAGTAGAGCAGGCTGAGGTCCAGCGCACGCGTGCGCGGGCCGCCGCCGCTCAGGCGCACCAGCCGGGCACGCACCTGCTCGGAGGGGAACACCACGCGCAGGCCGCGAGAGAGCGCCCACAGCGACTCCAGCTCCGCGCGCTCCGTCGTGGACTCCACGGCCGCCAGCCACGTGCCACCCTCGGTGGCGCGCAGCCGCGCGTCCATCGCGCCGAACAGCTCCGCCAGCGCGGTGTGGTCCACCGTCCACGCGGGCTGGCCGGCGCCCGCGGGCAGCAGCCACGCGAGCGAGCCGGCCGTCGCGGAAGACGGGGCCTCCATGCCGGACACGTCCCGGAGGTCATCGACGTACAGCACGCGCGACGCGTCGAGCCTCGCCGCGGTGGTGACGCCACGCCAGGTGACGAGCACCGGCGTCGCGGCGCCCTCGGGCGCGTAGGTGGCGAGGTTGCCCAGGTCGGTGGGCCCCAGCGTCACCACGGCGCCGCCGGCCTCCAGCACGCCCCACAGCACCGCGAGCTTCGTGGGCGCGGGCTCCAGGCACACGGCGACGGGCTGCCCGTTCGCCACGCCGAGCGTCCGCAGGCGCGCGGCCACGGCGTGCGCGCGGGCGGACAGCTCGGCCCAGGTCCACGACTGAGCGCCCTGCGTGGTGGCCACGGCGGCCGGGCTCCGGCGGGCGCGCTCGCCCAGCAGGGCGGGGACGGCGGCGCTCGGGGCCGCGAGGCGCGGCGCGGGCCACGCGCGGCGCTCGGGCTCGGTGACCATGTTCAGGCGCGAGACGCGCTCGTCCGGCCGGGCCATGCCGGAGGCCACCAGGACCTGGAGGTGCTCCACCATGCGGCGGGCGGTGGCCGCATCGTACAGCTCGGTGGCGTACTCCAGCGCGCCGACGATGCGGCCGTTGTCCTCGGACAGCACCAGCGTCAGCTCGGAGAGCGTGGTGCCCCACTGCACGGGGGCGTTGGTCATCTCCATCAGCGAGCCGCGCACACCGGACAGCTCCAGCGCCGCGGGGCCGCCCGCGCCCACCGCGTGGTACACGAACACGGAGTCCGTCATCCGGTCCCGGCCAATGTCCTTGCCGGGGATGAGGTCCTCCACCAGGAACTCGAAGGGCACGTCCGGGCGGACCTGGACCTCGGAGACCTCCTGCTTCACGCGGGCGAGCAGCTCGCGGAAGGTCGGGTCACCCGCGAAGCTGGTGCGGAACGCGGCGGAGTGGGCCACGTAGCCGATGAGGGGCAGCAGCTCCGGACGGGTGCGGTTGGCGATGGGCGTGCCGACGATGATGTCCGTCTGCCCGCTGTAGCGATGCAGCAGCGTCTGCCACGCGGCCAGCACCGTCATGTACGGGGTGAAGTTCTCGCGCTTGGCGAACGCGAGCAGCTCGCGGGCCAGCGCGGAGGGCAGGTCAATCGTCATGCGCTCGGACGTGAGCGGGCAGCGCTCCGGGCGCGGCCGGTCCGTGGGCATGTCGATCCGGCGCGGCATGCCGGCGAGGCGGTTGCGCCACCACTGCTCCTGCTCGGGCAGCATGCGCTCCTGGACGGTGCGGCGCTGCCACGCGCCGAAGTCCGCGTACTGCACGGGCAGGGGCGGCAGGGGGGAGGGCAGGCCCTGGCGGAAGGCGCCGTAGAGCTGGCCCAGCTCGTGGACGAAGATGGCGATGGACAGCGTGTCGCAGACGACGTGGTGGATGGTGCCCACCAGGATGTGCAGCTGCGCGTCCAGCCGGACCAGCGTGGTCCGCATGACGGGGCCGTTCACCAGGTCGAAGGGCCGCGCGGCGTCCTCGCGGGCGACGCGCTGCGCCTCCTCCTCACGCTGCTCGGGGGAGGAGCCCTTCACCTCCACCACGCGCAGCGGGATGTGCATCTCCGGGTGGAAGCGCTGCACGGGGCGGCCGTCCACCACGTCGTACGTGGTGCGCAGCGCCTCGTGGCGGCGGACGATCTCCTGGACGCACCGGTGCAGGAGGTCCACGTCCACGAAGCCCTCCAGCCGGAGGAGGAAGGGAATCGTGTACGCGGAGAGGCCGGGCAGGTGCTGCTCCAGGCGCCATACGCGCTCCTGGACGTAGGACAGCGGCAGCTCCTGGGTGCGCGCGAGCGGGACGAGGGGCAGCTCGCGGGTCTCCTCCCGCGGCGCGGCCTGACGCAGCAGCGGCTCCAGGCGCTCGGCGATGCCGGCCACCGTGGGGGCCTCGAAGAGGGCCGCCAGCGGGAGCTGCACGCCGAAGGTGTCGCGGAGCTGGTTGAGCAGCTGCGCGGCCATCAGCGAGTTGCCGCCAATCTCCAGGAAGTTGTCGTCGCGGCCCACGAAGTCCAGGCCGAGGCGCTCACGCCACATCGCCGCCACGCGCTCCTCGGTGGCGCCGCGCGGCGCGTCCTCACGGACGGGCACGCCCGGGGTGGGCTCCACGGGCGCGACAGGCACCACCGGGTTCACCGGCGTGGCGCCCGCGCGCGACTGGAGTGTCGCGGGGGACTGGGCCGACGGTACGGACGCCCCATGCGACGGATGCATCGCGGACGACTGGACCGGCGGGGACGCGGGCGTCCCATACGGCTGCACCGGCGGCACGGGCGCGGAGGCCACGCGCGGCTGGAGCGTCGCGGGCGCCTGGATGGGCGGCAGCGTCGGCGCGACGGTGGCGGAGGCCCCGTGCGGCGGAAGCCCCGACGCGGACTGAACCGGCGCCGAAGCGAGCGACGGAGCACCAACACCCTGGGACGCAATCACCGCGGGCGCGGCGAAGCCAGTTCCCGAGGTCTGTCCACCCGGCGAGGCGGCCACGCGGGCCGGGGGCGCCACGGGCTGCGCGAACACGGGCGCGGGCGCCGGGCTCGGAGTCGGAGCCACCGGGCCGGGCTGCGCCGGCGGGGTGAACACGGGCGCCGACGCGTGTCCGGCGGGCGTGACCACCATGCTGCCCTGGACCACGCGAGCCCCTCCTGGCGGCGGGGTCACCTCCTGCGCCGCCTGCACGTGCTGCGGCACCGGCGCGGCGGGCTTCGCCTCCACCCAGCAGTGCTTCTCCTGGAAGGGGTACGTCGGCAGGTGCAGCCGGCGGCGCTGCTCGTGGGCGTAGAAGGCGGACCAGTCCACCTCGACGCCCAGCGTCCACAGCTCGCCCACCGCCTGCAGGAAGCCGCCGTGCTCGGTGATGGTGCCGCCGCGCCGCAGCGTGGCCAGCGCCTTCACGCGCTCTCGGTCCTGTCCCAGGCACGAGCGCACCAGCGGGGTGAGGTCCTGGCCCGGGCCCACCTCCAGCACGAGGCTGCAGCCTTCCTCCAGCAGCGCGCCCACCGCCTCGGAGAAGCGCACCGGCTGGCGCATCTGGTCGGCCCAGTAGCGCGGCTCGGCCAGCGCTCCCGGCTTCGCCCAGGTGCCGGTGACGCTGGAGGCGTAGCGCACGGTGGGCTCGGAGCGGCGCAGCGAGGCGACCACCCGCTCCAGCTCCGGCATCAGCGGCGCGACGTCGGCGGAGTGGAAGGCGTGCGGCGCGGGCATGCGCACCGCGCCGATGTCGCGGCGCTTGAGTTCCTCCTGGAAGCGCTCCACCTCGTCCACCGGGCCGGCGACGACGCAGCGGTCCGGAGCGTTGATGGCGGCCATCTCCAGGCGTCCGGTGAGCATGGGCAGCACCACGGACTCGGACATCGCCACGGCGAGCATGGCGCCCGGAGGCATGCGGTGCATCAGCTCGCCACGGGCGACGGCCAGCTTGAGCGCGTCCTCCAGCGGCAGCACGCCCGCGAGGCAGGCGGCGGCGTACTCACCGAAGCTGTGGCCCAGGATGGCGTGGGGTTTGAGACCCCAGTCCATCCAGGTGCGCGCCAGCGAGTACTCCACGGAGAAGAGGGCGGGCAGGGCGACACGGGTGTCGGCCAGCAGCGCGGCCGTCTCCGCGTCCTTCGCGCCCGGCGCCGCCTGGAGCAGTGCGCTCACGCGAGCCCGCAGCGACTCCTCCAGCAGCGCGAGGCACGCGTCCATGTGGGCCCGGAAGGTCGGCTCGGCCTCGTACAGCTCGCGGCCCATGCCCACCTGCTGGGCGCCCTGGCCCGGGAACACGAAGGCGATGCGGCGGCGACGCGCCTCTTCCTTCACCTTCGTGGCCGTGTACGGCTTGCGCAGCTGCTTCACGAGGTCCGCCGCGTCCGCCGCCACGACGGCGCGGCGGTGCTCGAAGGCCTTGCGGCCCACGGCGTGCGTGAAGGCCACGTCCGCCAGGGACAGGTCCCCGGCGTTCGCCTCCGCGTGCGCGGCGAGCTGCTGCGACGCGGCCTGCAGCGCCTCGGGCGAGCGGGCGGAGAGCGTGAAGACCTGATGGTTGCGCCTGGTGGAACCGCTCTGGGACGACATGGGTGATTCCTCGAGCACGGCGTGGGCGTTGGTGCCGCCGATGCCGAAGGAGCTGACCGCCGCGCGCCGCGGCGTCTCGCCCCTCGGCCACTGCCGCAGGGATGTGTTGACGAAGAAGGGTCCGGAATCGAAGTCGATCTGCGGGTTGGGGCGCTCGAAGTGCAGGCTCGGAGGAATCTCTCCGTGGTGCAGCGACAGCGCGACCTTGATGACGCCCGCCAGGCCGGCCACGGTGTCCATGTGGCCGACGTTGCTCTTCAGTGAGGCCAGGGCGATGGTGCCCCGGTGCTCGGCCCCGAGGCCGTACGCGCGCTGGAGCGCCGACACCTCGATGGGGTCTCCCAGCGGCGTCGCGGTGCCGTGGGTCTCCACGTAGCCGATGTCCTTCGGCTCCACACCGGCCCGGGCCAGCGCCTGGCCGATGACGGCCGTCTGCCCCTGCACGCTGGGCGCGGTGTAGCCGGACTTGTTGCGGCCGTCGTTGTTGGTCGCGGTGCCCCGGATGACGGCGTAGATGGAGTCGCCGTCGCGCTGCGCGTCCTCCAGCCGCTTGAGGACCACGGCGGCCACGCCGTTGCCGGACACCGTGCCCTGGGCCTTCGCGTCGAAGGCGCGGCAGTGTCCGTCCGGCGAGAAGATCATCCCCTCCTGCCAGACGTAGCCCGTGCGCTGCGGCACGGCGATGCGCGTCGCGCCGGCGAGCGCCACGTCCGAGTTACCCGCCAGCAGGTTCTGGCAGGCGAGGTGGATGGCCACCAGACCCGTGGAGCACGCGGTGTAGACGAGCGTGCTCTCACCCGTGAGGCCCAGCTTGAAGGACGTCTTCGTGGCCAGGCTCACGTGGGTGGCGGTGCCGTACAGCTCGAACAGGGTCGCGCCATCCAGCGGCATCGTCGCGCGCACCGCGTCCGTGTAGCCGGACTCGATGGCGCCCGCGTACAGCGAGATGGCTCCGGGGAAGCGGTCGGGGTCGACGCCCGCGTCCTCGAGCGCGCTCCACGCGCACTGGAGGAAGAGCCGCTGCTGCGGGTCCAACCACTGCGCCTCGCGCAGGGACATGTCGAAGAAGGCATGGTCGAACCGCTCGATGCCTTCCAGCACGCCGCCGGCGGGGACGAAGTCCGGGTGCTGCCACAGCTCCAGGCCGTCGGGCAGGCCCGGCATGTGCTCCAGCTCCTCGGTGGTGAACTGGGAGATGGACTCGATGCCCTCGCGCAGGTTGCGCCAGAACGCCTGGACGGAGCCGGCGCCGGGGAAGCGGCCCGACATGCCGACGATGGCGATGGCACCCGAGCTGGACGGAGAGGCCGTCACCGGACGCGGCTGGTGGCCCGGAGCGGGCTTCGCCGCGGTCGCCTCGGAGGCCGTGCCCGCCTCGCGCTCCAGGCGCTGGGCGAGGTCATGGATGGTGGGGTGCTCGAACAGCCACACCACGGGCACGTCGCGCTTGAGTTCCTCGCGCAGGCGCGCCGCGATGCGGACCACGGACAGGGACGTGCCGCCCAGCTCCTCGAAGAGGTGGTCGTGCACGCCGACGCGGTCGGTGCCCAGCTCGCGCGCGTAGAGGGCGGCGAGCTGCTGCTCCAGCGGATTGGCCGGCTCCACGAAGCGGCCCTGGCGGCCGGTGGACGCGGCGTCCGGGGCCGGCAGCGCCTTGCGGTCCACCTTGCCGCTGGTGTTCAGCGGCAGCGTCGGCAGCACCACGAAGACGGACGGCACCATGTACTCGGGCAGCCGCTGGCGGAGCCCGGCGCGCAGGGTGGCGGTGTCGAGCGTCTGGCCCTCGCGCGCCATGGCGTAGGCCACGAGGCGCTTGTCGCCCGGCACGTCCTCGCGCACCACGGCCACCGCCTCGTGCACGCCCGGCAGGTCGCGCAGGGCGGCCTCCACCTCGGGCAGCTCGATGCGGAAGCCGCGCACCTTCACCTGGTTGTCGATGCGGCCGAGGAACTCCAGCACGCCGTCCGCGCGCCAGCGAGCGAGGTCGCCGGTGCGGTAGAGGCGCTCACCGGGTTCGGTGGCGAACGGGTTCGGGATGAAGCGCTCGGCGGTGATGTCCGGGCGGTTCACGTAGCCGCGCGCCACGCCGTCGCCGCCGATGAACAGCTCACCGGGCACGCCCACGGGCACGGGCTGGAGCCGCGCGTCCAGCACGTACGTGCGCGTGTTGGCCAGCGGTCCGCCGATGGGGATGTTGCTCACCACCTGCTCGGGCCGCTCCATGCGGAAGGCCGAGGCGACGATGGAGCCCTCGGTGGGGCCATAGCCGTTGGTGAGGGGCAGGCGCAGCGACTCCAGCGCGCGGCGGGCATGCGGCGCGGAGAGCACATCGCCGCCGACGTGGATCTCCCGCACGCGGCTCAGGATGTCGGGCCGGTAGTCCACCAGCTGCGCGAAGAGGCCCGCGGACAGGTGGATGAAGGAGACGCCGTGGCGCTCCACCACCTGGCCCAGCGCATCCAGGTCTCCCGCCGCCACCTGCGCGGGGAGGATGACCAGACGGCTGCCGTGAATCAGCGGCATCCACATCTCCATCACCGAGCCGTCGAAGGAGATGGGGGCCATGAGGATGCACGTCTCGCGAATGCCGAAGCTGGCATACGGCTCGGAGTGCATCAGGCGGAGGATGCCGCGGTGCTCGACGGCCACGCCCTTGGGCCGGCCGGTGCTGCCCGACGTGAAGATGACGTAGGCCACGTCGCGCGGCCCGGCGCCGGACACCGGCGGCGTGGTGGGCTGGGACTCCAGCGCCAGCTCCTCCACGAAGAGGCACTGGGGCGCAGCCTCGGGGAGGGTGAGCAGCCCGCGCAGGTTGCGCGTGGTGACGAGCAGCTTCGGGCGGGCGTCCTCCAGCATGACGGCCAGCCGCTGCGCGGGGTACGACGCATCCAGCGGGACGTACGCGCCGCCCGCCTTGAGGATGGCGAGCAGCGAGACGATGAGCTCCACGCCGCGCTCCAGGCTCACCGCCACGCGCGTGTCGGGGCCCACGCCGTGCGAGCGCAGCAGGTGGGCGAGCTTGTTGGCCCGGCTCTCCAGCTGACCGAACGTGACGCGCTCCTCGCCGCACTCGAGCGCGATGGCGTCCGGACGGTGGATGGCGTGGCGCGAGACGGCCTCGTGGATGGTGAGGTGCGACGGGTACGGGAGGACGGCGCCGTTCCATCCGACCAGGACCTGCTGGTGCTCCTCGGGCGTGAGGAGGGGCAGGGTGGCCATCGGCCGGTCCGGCGTGGCGACGGCCGCCTCCAGCAGGGTGCGCAGGTGACCGGCGAGGCGGGCCACGGTGGGGGCCTCGAACAGGTCCGTGCTGTACTCGATGACGCCGCGCAGTCCGTCCGGCGCCTCGCTCAGGCTGAGGCCCAGGTCGAACCGGGCCGTGGCGTTGTCCACGTCCAGCGGGCGCAGGGTGAGGCCAGACGCCCGCATCGCCTCGGTGGGCGTGTTCTGCAGGGCGAAGATGACCTGCACCACCGGGTTGCGGCTCAGGTCGCGCGTGGCGCCCAGCTCCTCGACGAGCTTCTCGAAGGGCAGGTCCTGGTGTTCGAAGGCGGCCAGGGTGGTCTCACGCACCTGACGCAGCAGCGCGCGGAACGAGTCCTGGGGACGCACGCGGCCACGCAGCACCAGCGTGTTGACGAAGAAGCCGACGAGGCCCTCCAGCTCGCCATGGCGGCGGCCGGCGATGGGCGAGCCGACGAGCAGCTCCTCCTGACGGCTGTAGCGCGACAGCACCACCTGCCACGCGGCCAGCAGCGCCATGAAGGGCGTGGTGCCCTCGCTCCGCGCGAGCGACAGCAGGCGGGTGACGAGCTCCTTGGGGAGGTGGACGGGCTGCATCGCCCCGCGCGGGGTGCGGATGGCGGGCCGCGCCTTGTCGGTGGGCAGCTCCAGGACCTGCGGGGCCCCGGCGAGCTGCTCCTTCCACCACGACAGCTCGCGCGCGAGCACGTCGCCCTGGAGCCACTGGCGCTGCCACGCGGCGTAGTCCGCGTACTGCACCGGCAGCTGCGGCAGCATGGGCGCCTTGCCGGCGGCGAAGGCCTCGTAGGCCGCGGCCACCTCGCGAACCATGACCGCGAGCGACCACCCGTCGGAGACGATGTGGTGCATGACGAGCACCAGGACGTGGTGCTCCGCGTCCATCCGCAGCAGCCGCGTGCGCAGCACGGGGCCGGCGCCCAGGTCGAAGGGCTTGCTGGCCTCCTCGTTGGCGAGCCGGCGGGCCTCGGCCTCGCGCTGCTCCGCGGGCGTGGCCTCAAGGTCGGTGACGGGCAGCGTCCAGGCGGTGAGCGGGTGGAGGACCTGGACGGGCTGGCCGTCCTTCATCGCGAACGTCGCGCGCAGGGACTCGTGGCGGGCCACGAGGTGCTCCAGCGAGCGGCGCAGCGCCTCGACGTCGAGCGTGCCCTCCAGCGCGAGCGCGGTGCCGATGTTGTAGTTCGTGCCGCCGGGCTGCACCTGGTCGAGCACCCACAGGCGCTGCTGGGCGAAGGACAGGGGCAGGTCGCCGTCACGAGGCACGGGCCGCAGCGGCGGCATCCGGGACGCCTCGGGGGTGCGAGCGACGAGGAACTGCTCCTCCACGAACTCCGTGACGCGGGCCACGGTGGGGGCGCCGAAGAGCGCGCGCAGGGGCAGCTCCACCTGGAAGGTGGACCGCAGACGCGAGACGAGCTGCGTGGCCAGCAGCGAATGGCCACCCAGGCGGAAGAAGTCGTCGTGCAGGCCCACGTGCTCCACGCGGAGCAGCTCGCGGAAGATGCCCGCGACCCGCTGCTGGAACGGCGTCATGCGCTCCGGGACGGCCGGCGCGGACGCGGCCGGCGCCACCGGGGCGGGGAGGGCCTTGCGGTCCACCTTGCCGTTGGCATTGAGGGGCAGGGCGGCCATTTCCACGAAGGCCGAGGGCACCATGTACTCGGGCAGCTTGTGCTGCACGAAGGCGCGCAGCGCCTCGGTGTCCACGCCCGGGGTGGCCGGCACGAAGTACGCCACCAGGCGCTTGTCGCCCGGCACGTCCTCGCGCGCCACCACCACCGCCTCCTGAATGCCCGTGTCCTGACGCAGCGCCGCTTCCACTTCACCCAGCTCGATGCGGAAGCCGCGCACCTTCACCTGGAAGTCGGTGCGGCCCAGGAACTCCAGCGTGCCGTCCGGCTTCCAGCGCACCTGGTCTCCGGTGCGGTACAGGCGGGCACCGGGCGCCGAGGCGAACGGATTGGGGATGAAGCGCTCGGCGGTGAGGTCGGCGCGGTTGAGGTAGCCCCAGGCCAGGCCGTCGCCGCCGACGTACAGCTCGCCGGGGACTCCCGGAGGCACCGGCTGCAGGGCCGAGTCCAGCACGTATGCGGTGGAGTTGGAGAGGGGCCGGCCGATGGGGACGGAGCGGCCCACCTCGTCACCCGCCTTGAGCGTGTACGTGGTGGAGAAGGTGGTGTTCTCGGTGGGGCCGTAGCCGTTGACGAGGACGGCACCGGCGGGCAGGCGAGCCAGGTGCTCGCGCACGCGCTGGGCGGGCAGCACGTCGCCGCCAGCCAGCACCTGCCGCACCTTCGCCAGGGCCTCACCCTGGTGCAGGGCCATCTGCTCGAAGAGGGCGGCCGTCAGCCACAGGGTGCTGACGCGCTCCTTGACCAGCAGCGAGGCGAGGTCCTCCAGAGAGAGGGCGCCGGCCGGAGCCAGCACCAACCGCGCCCCGTGCAGCAGCGCGCCCCAGACTTCCAGGGTGGAAGCATCGAAGGCGGCGGGAGCCAGCTGGAGGACGACTTCCTCGGGACCGAAGTGGATGAAGCGGCTGCCCTGCACCAGACGTACGACGCCCCGGTGAGGCACGCAGACGCCCTTGGGGCGGCCGGTGCTGCCGGAGGTGAACATGACGTACGCCAGCGCGTCGGCGTCCACGCGCACCCCGGGCGCGGTGGCCGGCTGGGTGGCGATGGCATTCCACTCCGCGTCGAGCAGCACGAGCGTCGGCTGCTGGGAGACGCTGCCAGGCGAGCCCTGCTGCGTCTGGGCAGCGCTGGCGGCCTGCCGCAGCGAATCCACGAGGGACTGCTGCGTCAGGACGACGGAGACACCGGCCTCACGCAGCATCCAGCCAATGCGCTCGGCGGGGTGCTTGGCGTCGACGGGGACGTAGGCGGCACCGGCCTTGAGGATGCCGAGCATGCCGACGATGAGCTCCGGCGAACGCTCGACGCACAGGCCGACGCGGGCGCCCGGACGCACGCCGCGGGTGCGCAGGTAGTGAGCAACCTGATTGGCGCGGGTCTCCAGCTCTCCGTACGTGAGGGAGCGCGAGCCGGAAGCCAGGGCCACGGCACCGGGGGCACGAACCGCCTGCCGCGCGAAGAGCCCGTGCAGCGGCACGTCACGCGGGTAGTCCACGGAGGTGTCATTCCAGGCCACCAGCACCTGGGCGCGCTCGGCCTCGTCCATCAGCTGCAGCTGGCTGACGCGGACGGACGGGTCGCGAGCCACGGCCTCCAGCAGGACGACGAAGTGCCGGACCAGCCGCTCGGCGGAGGCCGGGGTGAACAGGTCCAGGCTGTACTCGAGCTGTCCCTCCAGGTCCTTGCCACGCTCCATCAGCGCGAGGCTCAGGTCCTGACGGGCGGTGTCCGTGAAGGTCCGCAGCAGCTCCACCTGGACGCCCGGCAGCGACGGCGGCTGCATGGGCGCGTTCTGCAGGGCGAAGATGACGTTGAAGAGCGGAGTGCTCCCCTCGGCGCGGTCTCCACCCACGGCCTCGACCAGCCGGTCGAACGGCACGTCCTGGTGGACGTACGCGGCGAGGGACTCCTCGCGCACGCGGCCCACCAGCTCGGCGAAGCTCGGGTCACCCTCCAGGCGGGTGCGCAGCACCATGGTGTTGACGAAGAAGCCGATGAGCGGCTCCAGCTCGGACCGGGTGCGCTGCGCAATCGGGCTGCCGATGGCGAAGTCCTTCTGGCCCGAGTAGCGCGACAGCACCGCCTCGTACGCGGCCAGCAGCACCATGAACAGCGTGGAGCCCTGTTCGCGGCCCACCTTCTCCAGTGCGTGGACCAGCGTCTCCGGCAGGGTGAAGAACTGGCTGGCGCCGCGGACGGTCCGCGTGACGGGACGGCCGTTCTCGGCGGGCAGCTCCAGCGGAGGCACGCCCTGGAGGCGCGACTTGAGCGCGTCGAGCTGCGCCTTCATGCCCTCGGACTGGACCCACTTGCGCTGCCAGCTGGCGAAGTCCGCGTACTGCACCGGAAGCTCCGGCAGCGGAGTGGGCTTGCCCTCGGCGAGAGCCGCGTACAGGGCGGCCACCTCGCGCACCAGCACGCCCATGGACCAGCCGTCCGAGACGATGTGGTGCATGAGCAGCATCAGCACGTGCTCGGTGTCCCCCGTGCGCAGCAGCAGCGTGCGCAGCAGCGGCCCGTTGGCGAGGTCGAACGGACGGTTGGACTCCTCCGTCAGGCGCTTCCTCAGGGCGGCGTCGCGCGCGGACGCGTCCAGCGTGCGCAGGTCCTCCACGGGCATGGGCCAGTGCGAGGGAGCGACATGGATGCGCTGCTGGGGCTGGTCGTCACGCGTGACGAAGGTGGTGCGCAGCGCCTCGTGGCGGCGGACGATCTCCGCGAAGGTGCGGCCCAGGACGTCCACGTCCAGGGGGCCCGACAGCTTCAGGGCGATGGGGACGTTGTAGACGGCCTGTCCCGGCTGGAGCTGCTCCAGGAACCACAGGCGCTGCTGCGCGAAGGACAGCGGCAGCGCCTCCTCACGGGGCACGGGCAGCAGCGGCGGCATCTCCGCGCGCGACGCGTGGAGCAGGAGCGCCTCGATGCGCTCCGCGAGCCGCGCGACGGTGGGGGCCTCGAACAGCGTCCGGAGCGGGAGCTCCACGCCGAACTGGGCGCGCACGCGGGTGATGAGCTGCGTGGCCAGCAGTGAGTGGCCACCCAGCTCGAAGAAGTCGTCGTGGGGACCGACGCGCTCCACTCCGAGCACCTCGCGGAACAGCGCCACGAGCTGCTGCTGGGGCAGCGGCAGCGAGCCGATGTCCATGGCCTCCGGAGACGCGGACGAGAAGTCCGGCGCCGGCAGGGCCTTGCGGTCCACCTTGCCGTTGGGTGACAGGGGCAGCGACTCCAGCGCCACGAAGGCGGCGGGCACCATGTACTCCGGCAGGTGCCGGCGCAGGTGCTCGCGCAGCGTGGTGCTGTCCACGTCGGAGGGCGTGACGTAGGCGACGAGCCGCTTGTCGCCGGACGCGTCCTCGCGCACCACGACCACCGTCTCGCTGACGGACGGCACGGCGCGCAGGGCGGCCTCGATTTCGCCCAGCTCGATGCGGAAGCCACGCACCTTGACCTGGAAGTCCACGCGGCCGAGGAACTCCAGCGTGCCGTCCGGCTTCCAGCGTACGCGGTCGCCGGAGCGGTACAGGCGGGCTCCCGGGGTGGAGGCGAACGGATTCGGCACGAAGCGCTCGGCCGTCAGCTCCGGGCGGCCCAGGTAGCCACGGGCCAGACCGTCGCCGCCGATGAACAGCTCACCGGGCACGCCCACGGGCACCGGACGCAGCGTCTCGTCCAGCACGTACACCTGGGTGTTGCTGATGGGCCGGCCGATGGAGACCGAGTCCTTCAGCTCGTCACCCGGAGACAGCCGGTGGGTGGCGGTGAAGGTGGTGCTCTCGGTGGGGCCGTAGCCGTTGATGAGGCTGCGGCCTTGCGCCAGACGCTCGCGCACGCGCGGCACCGGCAGCACGTCGCCGCCGGCCAGCAGCCGAGGCACGCGTGAGAGCGCCTGGGGCTGCTGCTGCTGCATCTGGTCGAAGAGTGCGGCGGTCAGCCACAGGACGGAGATCTGGTGACGGGTGAGCGCCTGCCCCAGCTCCTCCAGGTCCGGAGTGGCCTGAGGGAAGAGGACCAGCCGTCCGCCGTGCAGCAGCGCGCCCCAGATTTCGAGCGTGGAGGCGTCGAAGGCGAGGGGAGCGAGCTGGAGGACGACCTCATCGGGTCCGAGCTGGACGAAGCGCGAGCCGATGAGCAGACGCACCACGCCCCGGTGGGGAATGGCCACGCCCTTCGGAGTGCCCGTGGAGCCGGACGTGTACGTGACGTACGCGAGGCCCTCCGGGCTCACCGGCACGTTGAGCGCGTGCGTCGGCTGGCGACCAATCTGGTCCCACTCGGAGTCGAGGGAGACGATGAGCTGGACGCCACCGGGCAGCTCGTCCTCCAGGGCCTCCTGGGTGAGGACGGCGGCGACGCCGGAGTCCTGCACCATGAAGGCCAGACGCTGGGCGGGGTAGCTCGGGTCGAGCGGCACGTAGCAGCCGCCGGACTTCAGGATGCCCAGCAGCGCGACGACGAGGTCGAGGTCGCGGCGCAGGAAGACACCGACGCGGGACTCGGAACCCAGGCCCATGGAGCGCAGGTGGTGCGCGAGCTGGTTCGAGCGCGCCTCCACCTCGGCATAGGTCAGGGTGCGGCCATCCAGCTCCACCGCCACGGCCTGCGGCGTGCGCCGAGCCTGGGCGGTGAACAGCGAAGGGATGGTGGCGTCGGCGGGGTAGTCGGCGCGGGTGTCGTTCCAGGTGACGAGGACCTGGTTGCGCTCCGCCTCGCTCATCAGCGGCAGCTCGCTGAGCCGCTGCTCCTGGGCGCCGTGGGCCACGGCCTTCAGCAGCACGGTCAGGTGCTCCACCATGCGCCGCGCGGTATCGGCGGTGAACAGGTCCAGGCTGTACTCCAGCCGGCCCTCCATCACCCCGTCGCGCTCCATCATTCCCAGCGTCAGGTCGTACCGGGAGGTCTCCGTCACGAGCGGCAGCACGTCCACGGACACCCCGGGCAGGGTGAGCGCCCGCAGCTCCGTGTTGAGGAGCACGAACAGCGTCTGGAACACCGGCGTGCGGGACATGTCCCGCTCACCGCCGAGCGCGTCCACGAGCCGCTCGAACGGCACGTCCTGGTGCGCGAAGGCGCCCAGGGACTCCTCGCGCACGCGGTCCACCAGCGTGGCGAAGGTCGGGTCGCCGTCCAGCCGCGAGCGCAGGGCCAGCGTGTTGACGAAGAAGCCGATGAGGCCTTCCAGCTCGGGACGGTCGCGGTGGCCCACGGAGGTGCCCACGCAGAAGTCCTTCTGCCCCGAGTAGCGGGACAGCAGCGCCTGCCACCCGGCCATCAGCACCATGAACAGCGTCGCGTTCCGCGAGCGGCCGACGTTCTCCAGGCCGGAGACAATCTCGGCCGGGAGGGTGAAGAAGTGCGTGGCGCCGCGCTGGCCGCGCACGGCCGGACGCGGCGAGTCGGTGGGCAGCTCCAGCACCGGAGCGCCTTCGAGCCGCGAGCGCCACCATTCGACCTGCGCCGCCTGGGACGCGTCCTCCTGCACCCGGCGCTGCCACACCGCGTAGTCCGCGTACTGCACCGGCAGGGCGGGCAGCGCGGGCTCACGGCCCTCGGCGAGGGCCGCGTACAGGGCGGCCACCTCGCGCACCAGCACGCCCATGGACCAGCCGTCCGAGACGATGTGGTGCATGTTCAGCACCAGCACGTGCTCGTCCGCGGCCACGCGCAGCAGCATGGTGCGCAGCATCGGTCCATTGGCGAGGTCGAACGGCCGGTGGGCCTCCTCGCTCATGCGCCGCTGGACGGCGGCCTCACGGGCGGACGGGGCCAGCGTGCTCAGGTCCTCCACCGGCAGCGTCCACTCCGCCGGAGCGGCGTGGATGTGCTGGAGGGGGCGCCCGTCGCGTGAGACGAACGTGGTGCGCAGCGTCTCGTGCCGGCGGACCACCTCCGCGAAGGTGCGGCCCAGCACGCCCACGTCGAGCGCGCCCCGCAGACGGAGCGCGGCGGGCATGTTGAAGACGGACTGCCCCGGCTGGAGCTGGTCCATGAACCACAGCCGCTGCTGCGCGGAGGACACCTCCAGCAGCGCGTCCGAGCCCTCCGGACGGGGCAGGGGCTCCAGGGGCAGCGTCGCGCTCGGGCCGGATGCCGCGTCGATGCGCTCCGCGAGCCGGGCCACGGTGGGGGCCTCGAAGAAGGCGCGCAGGGGCAGTTCCACGCCGAGCTGCGCGCGCAGCCGCGTCACCACCTGGGTGGCCAGCAGCGAGTGCCCGCCCAGGAGGAAGAAGTCGTCGTGCAGGCCCACGCGCTCCACGTTGAGCACCTCGCGGAACACGGCCGCGAGCTGCTGCTGACGAGGCGTCTGGGGCTCCACGAAGCCCGCCTCGGTGGACGCGAAGTCCGGCACGGGCAGGGCCTTGCGGTCCACCTTGCCGTGGGACGACAGCGGCAGCGCCGCGAGCGCCACGAAGGCCGAGGGCACCATGTGCTCCGGCAGGTTCCGGCGCAGGTGCTCGCGCAGCGCGGCGGTGTCCACCTCCGCGGGCGTGACGTACGCCACGAGGCGCTTGTCGCCGGGCACGTCCTCGCGCACCACGGCCACCACCTCGCTGATGGAGGGCACGGCGCGCAGGGCGGCTTCGACTTCACCGAGCTCGATGCGGAAGCCGCGCACCTTGACCTGGAAGTCGATGCGGCCGAGGAAGTCCAGCGTGCCGTCCGCCTTCCAGCGCACCCGGTCACCGGAGCGGTACAGCCGGGTGCCCGGGGTGGAGGAGAACGGGTTGGGGACGAAGCGCTCGGCGGTGAGGTCCGGGCGGCCGAGGTAGCCGCGGGCCAGACCGTCGCCGCCGATGAACAGCTCCCCGGGCACGCCCACCGGCACCGGGCGCAGCGCCGCGTCCAGCACGTACACCTGGGTGTTGCTGATGGGCCGGCCGATGGAGACGGACTCGCCCACGGTGTCGCCGGGCGACAGCCGGTGCGCCGTGGTGACGGTGGTGACCTCCGTGGGGCCGTAGCCGTTGACCACGGAGCGGCCCTGCGCCAGACGCTCGCGCGCGCGGGGCGCGGGCATCACGTCGCCGCCGACCACGAGCTCCGCGACCCGGGCCATGGCCTCGGGCTGGTGCTGCTGCATCAGGTCGAAGACGGCGGTGGCGTTGACCATCGCCGTGACCTGGCGGTCGACGATGAGGCGCGCCAGCACCTCCACGTCCATCGCCTGCGGCGGGTAGACGACCAGTCGCGCGCCGTTCAGCAGCGCGCTCCAGATTTCGAGCGTGGACGGGTCGAAGGTCAGCGCGGTGAGCTGGAGGACGGTGTCCTCCGGCCCCACCTTCATGCAGGGCGAGCCGAACAGCAGGCGCAGCACGCCCCGGTGCGGCACGGCCACGCCCTTCGGCGTGCCCGTGGAGCCCGAGGTGTACGTGACGTACGCGAGGCTGTCCGTCACGGCGGGCGCCACGACGGGGGCCCCGGACTGACGCGCGACGGGCGCCCAGCCGGAGTCCAGGCTCACCACGGGCCGCGAGCTCACGGGCAGCACGGGCACCAGGGCCTGCTGCGTGAGCACCGCGGCGAGGCCCGCGTCCTCGAACAGGAACGCGAGGCGCTGCGTCGGGTACGCCGGGTCGAGCGGCACGTAGCAGCCGCCCGCCTTCAGGATGCCCAGCAGGCCGACGTACATCTCCAGGCCGCGCGTGAGGCACACGCCGACGCGAGGCTCCGCCCCCAGGTTCAGCGACAGCAGGTGGCGGGCGAGCTGGTTGGAGAGCGTGTCCAGCTCGGCGTAGGTGAGGGTGCGGCCCTCGCACTCCACGGCGATGGCGTCCGGGCGCATCCGGGCCTGCTCGGTGAAGAGCTGGTGCACGGTGGCGTGGGACGGGTAGTCGGCGCGCGTGTCGTTCCAGGCCACGAGGACCTGGTGACGCTCGGCCTCGCTCATCAGCGACAGCTCGCTGAGCCGGCGGCCCGCGTCCTGGACGATGTCACCCAGCAGCCGCTGGAAGTGCTCCGCCATGCGGCGCGCGGTGTCCTCGGTGAACAGGTCCAGGCTGTACTCGAGCCGGCCCTCCAGCCCGCCGTCCGCGTCCATCAGGGACAGCGAGATGTCGAACTTCGAGGTGGCCGTGGCGCTCGGGAGCAGCTCCGCCTTCATGCCCGCCAGCGACGGCGGCTGCATGGGCGCGTTCTGGAGGACGAAGAGCGACTGGAAGATGGGCGTGCGCGACAGGTCGCGCTCGCCGCCGAGCGTCTCCACCAGCCGGTCGAAGGGCACGTCCTGGTGGGCGAAGGCGCCCAGGGACTCGTCGCGCACGCGAGCGAGCAGCTCGGTGAAGCGCGGGTCTCCCGACAGGTCGCAGCGCAGGGCCAGCGTGTTGACGAAGAAGCCGATGAGGCCTTCCAGCTCCGGACGCGAGCGGTGGGCCACGGGCGTGCCCACGCAGAAGTCCGTCTGGCCCGAGTAGCGGGCCATCAGCGCCTGCCACGCGGCCATCAGCACCATGTAGAGCGTGGCGCCCTCGGCCTGGGCCAGCTTCTCCAGCTCGCGGACCTGCTCGGCCGGGAGCATGAGGAAGTGCGTGGCCCCGCGCAGGGTGCGCACGGCCGGACGCGGCGAGTCGGTGGGCAGCTCCAACGCGGAAGCCCCCTGCAGCCGGGAGCGCCACCACTGGACCTGCTCGTTGAGGGACTCGCCCTCCAGCACCTGCCGCTGCCACGCGGCGTAGTCGGCGTACTGCACCGGCAGCGGGGACAGCGTGGCCTCACGGCCCTCGGACAGGGCCTCGTAGAGGGCGGCCACCTCACGCACCAGCACGCCCATGGACCAGCCGTCCGAGACGATGTGGTGCATCGTCAAGAGCAGCGCGTGCTCCTCGGCGCCGGTGCGCACGAGCACCGTGCGCAGCAGCGGGCCATTCACGAGGTCGAACGCGTGGTGCGCCTCCTCGGACATGCGCTTCTTCAGGGCGGCGTCGCGCGTGGACGCGTCCAGCGTGCTCAGGTCCTCGACGGGCATGGGCCAGTGCGAGGGCGCGGCGTGGATGTGCTGCGAGGGCTCGCCATCACGGATGACGAACGTGGTGCGCAGCACCTCGTGGCGGCGGACAATCTCCGCGAAGGTGCGGCCCAGGACGTCCACGTTCATGGGGCCGGTCAGCCGCAGGGCGACCGTCACGTTGTAGACGGCCTGGCCCGGCTGGAGCTGCTCCAGGAACCAGAGGCGCTGCTGCGAGAAGGACAGCGGCAGCGCGCCCTCGCGGGACACGGGCACCAGCGGCGGCAGGTTCGTGCGCGGCGCGTTCGGGAGGAGTGCCTCCAGGTGCTCCGCGAGCAGGACGACGGTGGGCGCCTCGAAGACGGCGCGCAGGGACAGCTCCACCTTGAACTGCGCGCGCACGCGGGTGACGAGCTGCGTGGCCAGCAGCGAGTGGCCGCCCAGCTCGAAGAAGTCGTCGTGGGGACCGACGCGCTCCACGTTGAGCACCTCGCGGAACAGCGCCACGAGCTGCTGCTGGAGCGGGGTCAGCTCGCCCACCTCCACGGTGCTGGAGGACGAGAAGTCCGGCGCCGGCAGGGCCTTGCGGTCCACCTTGCCGTTGGGCGACAGGGGCAGGGTGTCCAGCGCGACGAACGCGGTGGGCACCATGTACTCGGGCAGTCGCTGCTTGAGGAACGTGCGCAGCTCCGTGGAGTCCACGTCCGCGGGCGTCACGTAGGCCACCAGCCGCTTGTCGCCGGGCACGTCCTCGCGAACCACCGCCACGGCTTCGGCCACGGCGGGGTGCAGGCGCACGGCGGCCTCGACCTCACCGAGTTCGATGCGGAAGCCACGCACCTTCACCTGGAAGTCCACGCGGCCCAGGAACTGGAGCGTGCCATCCGCCAGCCAGCGCACGCGGTCGCCGGAGCGGTACAGGCGGGCCCCCGGAGTGGAGGCGAACGGGTTGGGCACGAAGCGCTCGGCCGTCAGCTCCGGGCGGCCGAGGTAGCCACGGGCCAGACCGTCGCCGCCGATGAACAGCTCACCCGGCACGCCCACCGGCACCGGACGCAGCGTCTCGTCCAGCACGTACACCTGGGTGTTGCTGATGGGCCGACCGATGGAGACCGAGTCCTTCAGCTCGTCACCCGGAGACAGCCGGTGGGTGGCGGTGAAGGTGGTGCTCTCGGTGGGGCCGTAGCCGTTGATGAGGCTGCGACCCTGCGTCAGACGCTCGCGCACGCGCGGCACCGGCAGCACGTCGCCGCCCGCGAGCAGGCGCGGCACCCGGGCCAGGGCCTCGGGCTGATGCTGCTGCATCTGGTCGAAGAGGGCGGCGGTCAGCCACAGGACGGAGATCTGGTGGCGGGTGAGCGCCTGACCCAGCTCCGCGAGGTCCGGAGTGGACTGAGGGAAGAGGACCAGCCGTCCGCCGTGCAGCAGTGCGCCCCAGATTTCGAGCGTGGAGGCGTCGAAGGCGAGGGGAGCGAGCTGGAGGACGACCTCATCGGGTCCGAGCTGGACGAAGCTCGAACCGATGAGCAGACGCACCACGCCCCGGTGGGGAATGGCGACGCCCTTGGGCGTACCCGTGGAGCCGGAGGTGTACGTGACGTACGCGAGGCTCTCCGGGCTGACGCGCGCCTCCACGGCGTGCGTCGGCTGACGAGCAATCTGGTCCCACTCGGAGTCGAGGGAGACGAAGAGCTGGACACCGCCGGGCAGCTCGTCCTCCAGGGCCTCCTGGGTGAGGACGGCGGCGACGCCAGAGTCCTGCACCATGAAGGCCAGACGCTGGGCGGGGTAGGACGGGTCGAGCGGCACGTAGCAGCCACCCGCCTTCAGGATACCCAGCAGGGCGACGGGCAGATCGAGGCCGCGGTTGAGGAAGACACCGATGCGGGACTCGGCGCCCAGGCCCATCGAGCGCAGGTGGTGCGCGAGCTGGTTCGAGCGCGACTCCAGCTCCGCATACGTGAGCGTGCGCCCGTCGAACTCCACCGCCACGGACTGAGGCGAACGGCTCGCCTGCGCGGTGAACAGCGAGGCGATGGTGGCGTCGACGGGGTAGTCGGCGCGAGTGTCGTTCCAGGTGACGAGGACCTGATTGCGCTCGGCCTCGCTCATCAGCGGCAGCTCGCTGAGCCGGCATGCCGCGTTCTCCGCTGCGCCCTGGAACAGGCGCTGGAGGTGCTCCGCCATGCGGCGGACGGTGTCCTCGGTGAACAGGTCCAGGCTGTATTCGAGCTGGCCGTCCATCCCCCCGTCGCGCTCCGTGAGCGTCAGGGTGATGTCGAACTTCGCCGTCGCCGTGGCGCTCGGGAGGAGCTCCACGCGCACGCCCGGCAGCGAGGGCGGCTGCATGGGCGCGTTCTGCAGCGTGAAGGCGGCCTGGAACACCGGCGTGCGGGACAGGTCGCGCTCACCGCCGAGCGCCTCCACCAGCCGGTCGAAGGGCACGTCCTGGTGCGCGAAGGCGCCGAGCGCCTCCTCACGCACGCGGTCCACCAGCGTGGTGAAGGTCGGGTCCCCGTCCATCCGCGAGCGCAGGGCCAGCGTGTTGACGAAGACGCCGATGAGCCCTTCCAGCTCCGGACGCGAGCGGTGGGCCACGGGGGTGCCCACGCAGAAGTCCTTCTGCCCCGAGTACCGGGACAGCAGCGCCTGCCACCCGGCCATCAGCACCATGAACAGCGTGGCGCCCTGGGCCTGCGCCACCTTCTCCAGGGACGACCGCAGCGCCGGGGACAGGGTGAAGTAGTGCGTGGCGCCGTGCTGGCCGCGCGCCGCCGGGCGCGGCGAGTCCGTGGGCAGCTCCAGCGCGGGAGCCCCCTGGAGCCGCGAGCGCCACCATTCGACCTGCGCCGTCAGCGCCTCGCTTTCCAGCGCGCGGCGCTGCCACACCGCGTAGTCCGCGTATTGCACCGGCAGGGCGGGCAGGGTGGCCTCACGGCCCTGGGCCAGGGCCTCGTAGACGGCGGCCACCTCGCGCACCAGCACGCCCATGGACCAGCCGTCCGAGACGATGTGGTGCATGCACAGCACCAGCACGTACCCGTCCGCGGCCGTGCGCAGCAGCACGGTGCGAAGCAGGGGGCCGTGCTCCAGGTCGAAGACGCGGTGGGCCTCCTCGGTGAAGCGCCGCTGCACGGCGGCCTCACGCGCGGACATCTCCAGCGCGCTCAGGTCCTCCACGGGCAGCAGCCACTCCGCCGGAGCCGGCTGGATGCGCTGTACGGGCCGGCCGTCGCGGGACACGAAGGTGGTGCGCAGCGCCTCGTGGCGGCGGACCACCTCCGCGAAGGTGCGGCTCAGCACGCCCACGTCCAGGGGCCCCGTCAGCCGCAGGGCCACGGGGATGTTGTACGCGAGCTGTCCCGGCTGGAGCTGCTCCAGGAACCACAGCCGCTGCTGCGCGAAGGACAGCTCCAGCGAGGACTCGTCCCCGCGAGGCAGCCGCTCCAGCGGCGGGCCCGCGACGGCGGCCGGAGTCGACGCCCCCTGGATGCGCTCGGCGAGGAGCGCCACGGTGGGGGACTCGAAGAGGGCGCGCAGGGACAGCTCCGCCTTGAACTGCGTGCGAAGCCGCGTCACGACCTGCGTGGCCAGCAGTGAGTGTCCGCCCAGGGCGAAGAAGTCGTCATTCGCGCCCACGCGGTTCTGGCCGAGCACCTCCGCGAAGATGCGGGCCACCGTCTCCTCGGCGGGCGTGCGCGGCGCGACGTACTCGTCCTCGATGACGATGCGGTCCGCCTCGGGCGCGGGCAGCGCGCTCCGGGCCACCTTCCCGCTGGGCGTCAGCGGCAGCGAGGGCAGCACCACGAAGGCCGACGGCACCATGTGCGGCGGCAGCTTCTCCATCAGCGCCTGACGGATGCGCGACACCTCGCGAGCGCTCCGGGCGCCTCGCAGCGGGTCATTCGCCAGCCGATCCAACGGCATCGACTCGCGGGCCTCCGGCAGCATGTCGATGGCCGCGCCCTCGCCAGGACGCGTGAAGACCACGTCCACCGAGCCATCCGCGTACGCGGACGCCCAGCTCACGCGCGTCTCGTAGCCCAGGGCTCCACCGAGCGCGTACAGGTCCTCCGGCTCCACGCCGCGGGAACCCGGCCAGTCGCGCAGCACCTCGCGCAGGGCGACCACCGTGGGCGGCCGGCCCGTGCCGGTGAGCAGCTCGACGAGGCGCGCGTCGTCCAGCACGCGCGCGTTCGGCAGCCGCCGCACGGCCAGCATCTCGGGCTTCGACTCCAGCCGTTCGCGCAGCGTCTCCAGGGTGAACGCGCTGCCGTCCACCCACTCGGGCTGGACGGGCTTCGGCGCGCCCTCCGCGTTCCCCACGTGGAGGATGACCTCGTAGCGGAAGCGGGTCAGCTCGTTGTCGTAGCGGCCGTGCTTGGGCAGCACCTCCACCCGGGTGATGCCGGGCACGTGCTCCACCAGCGAGGTGTAGAACGTGGGCGAGACGACCAGCTCTTCCTCGGCCAGCACGTCGCGCTGCACGCGGTACAGCAGCTGCGCGGAGGACAGGTTGCCCGGCGCGCGGTGCAGGCGGATGGACGCGCGGAAGGCGTTCAGCAGCGCCAGGTTGCGCACGTCGCCCAGGAAGATGCGGCCGCCGGGGCGCACCATCTTCACCGCGCCGCGAATCACCTGGAACAGGTAGTCCGCGCTCGGGAAGTACTGGAGCACCGAGTTGCAGATGACGGTGTCGAACGAGCCCGGCTCGATGCCGGACAGGTCGTCCACCGGCCGGTGCAGCAGCTTCACGGAGGCGAGCGCGTCACCCATCCGCTCACGCTGGCGCTCGATGCGGTCCAGCGCCGGCTTCGCGAAGTCGAGCGCCCAGTACGCCTCGCAGCGCGGGGCCAGCCGGTACAGGAGGAGGCCCGTGCCGCACCCCAGCTCCAGGATGCGCCGGGGCTTCAGCGCCAGAATCTGCCGCACGGTGGTGTCTACCCACTCGCGCATCTGCGCGGTGGGCAGCGCGCCCCCGGTGTAGCTGTCATTCCATCCGGAGATGTCGAACGTCGGGTCCTCGCTGCGCTCGCCCTCCGTGTAGGTCTCGTCGTAGACGGCCTTCCACTGGGACAGCTGATCCACCGGACCCGAGTCCTTCAGGTCGCCCAGCACGAGGTACGCCGCGAGCCGCTTGTCGCCGGGCGAGTCCTCGCGCGCCATCACCACCGCCTCGCGCACGGACGGGTGCGTGGTGAGCGTGGATTCAATCTCCCCCAGCTCGATGCGGAAGCCGCGGATCTTCACCTGGTTGTCGATGCGGCCCAGGTACTCCAAATCTCCATTCGGCAGGCGCCGCGCCAGGTCTCCGGCGCGGTACAGCTTGCGGCCCGGCACCGGCCCGAAGCGGTCCTCCACGAAGCGGGCGGACGTCAGGTCCGGGCGGCGCAGGTAGCCGCGCGCCACGCCGTAACCACCGACGTGAATCTCACCGGGCACGCCCACCGGTACGGGCTGGCCGGCGGAGTCGAGCAGGTAGATCTGCAGGTCCGGGATGGGGCAGCCGATGACGCTGGACCACGGCCGGTCCAGGTCCGCCATCCGCACCGGGCGGTACGTGACGTGGACCGTCGTCTCGGTGATGCCGTACATGTTGACGAGCGTCGGGCGCTCGTCGCCATGGCGCTCGAACCACGGGCGCAGGGCGGCCAGGTCCAGCGCCTCGCCGCCGAAGATGACGTAGCGCAGCGCCAGCTCGGGCGCGTTGCCGCGGGCCACGGCCTGCTGCTCGGCGTGGATGAGCTGGCGGAACGCGGTGGGCGTCTGGTTGAGGACGGTGACGGCCTCGTCGGCCAGCAGCTTGTGGAACGACTCCGGCGAGCGGCTCACCCAGTACGGCACCACCACCAGCCGGCCGCCGTAGAGCAGCGCGCCCCACAGCTCCCAGACGGAGAAGTCGAACGCGTACGAGTGGAACAGCGTCCAGACATCCCGCGGGCCGAAGTGGAACCAGTGGTCCGTCGCGGTGAAGAGGCGCACCACGTTGTCGTGCTGCACCATGCAGCCCTTGGGGCGGCCGGTGGAGCCGGACGTGTAGATGACGTACGCGAGGTCCGTCGGCGCGTTGCACCGGGGCGGCCTCGGGGCGGTGACGTTGTCGGCCGAGGCGAAGACCTCGTCCACGCGCACCACGGCGGCGGCGCCGGACTCGGGCACGCGGTCACCGAGCGAGGACTGCGTCACCAGGACGGGGGCCTGGGCGTCCTCCAGCATGAAGGCGAGCTGCTCGCGCGGGTACGACGGGTCGATGGGCAGGTACGCGCCACCGGCCTTGAGGATGCCCAGCAGGGTGACGACGAGGTCCAGGCTGCGCTCCAGGCACACGCCCACGAGCACGTCCGGGCCCACGCCATGGCGCAGCAGCACGTGCGCCAGCTTGTTGGCGCGCCCGTCCAGCTCCCGGTACGTCAGGTGCCGTCCCTCATAGGTGACGGCGATGGCGTCCGGCGAGCGGTCCACCTGCGCCTCGAAGCGCTCCACCAGGGTGCCGTCGCGCGAGGCGTCCATGCGCGGGTTCCACGCGTGGAGGACGTGCTGGCGCTCGGCTTCGGGCATCAGCGGCAGCTCCGCGAGCCGCTGCGTCGGGGCCTCCACCATGCCGCCGATGACCACCTCCAGGTGGCCCAGCAGCCGGTCAATGGTCTCCGCGTCGAAGAGGTCCGAGGCGTACTTGCAGCCGATGAGCAGGCCGTCCGGGCCGTGCTTCGCCTCGAACGTCAGGTCCAGCTCGGTGGTGCGGTTGTCGAGCAGCGACACGTCGACCGTCACCCCGCCGCCCGCGGGCATCCCGTGCGGGATGTCGTAGTCGTCGAGGACGAAGACGACGTTGTACAGCTCGCGCCGCTGCGAGCCGGGCGCCACGGTCGCGAGCACGTGGTCGAACGGCACATGGCCGTGCGTCAGCGCGCCCAGCGTGCTCGCCTTCACCGCGGAGAGCAGGCCCGTCACCGTGGCCTCGGCCGGCACGCGCACGCGCAGCGGGACGAAGTTGCTGCAATCACCCACCAGCGTCTGGATGCCCGGAATGTCGCGGCCGGAGATGGCCGAGCCGAGCACGAAGTCCGCCTGTCCGCTCCAGCGGTGAAGCACGGTGGACAGCGCGGCCACGACGGTCATGAACGGCGTGGCGCCCTCGCGGCGGCCGAGCGCGTGCAGCTTCGTCATCAGCGACGCGGGCAGCAGGCGCGAGCGGCGGGCACCGTGGAAGGACAGCCGGGGCGGCCGGGGCCGGTCGGTGGGCAGCGCCAGCAGCGACGGCGCGTCCGCGAGCGCCTGCTTCCACCACGTCAGCTCCTTGCCCAGGGCCTTGGGGGTGAGGTGCGCGCGCTGCCACGCGGAGAAGTCCGCGTACTGGAGCTCCGGCTCCGGCAGGGGAGAGGGGCGCCCTTCCGCGAAGGCCGCATGCAGCGTGGCCAGCTCGCGCACCATGAGGCCCACGGACCAGCCGTCCGCGACGAGGTGGTGCACGGACACGACGAGCACGTGGTCATCCGGCGCGAAGCGCAGCAGCGTGCAGCGCAGCAGCGGGCCGGTACCCATGTCCATGGGCGTCTTGCCGTCCAGCGCGGCCTGCGCGTCCAGCACGGACTGGCGCGCCTCGGGCGAGGTGCCCGTCACATCCACGCGCGACAGGGGCACGGGGGCCGGGGCCTGGACGTGCTGCCGCAGCTCGCCGTGGTGCGACGAGAAGGTGGTGCGCAGCACCTCGTGGCGCCGCACCAGCTCCGCCAGGGCGCGCTCCAGCGCGGACACGTCCAGCGCCCCCTTCAGCGAGAGCGCCAGGGGGATGTGGTACGCGGTGGAGGTCGGCTCGAGCTGCTGGATGAACCACAGCCGCTGCTGGGCGAAGGACGCGGGAATCGCCGCGGCCATGTCCTGCCTGCGGCGCAGCGGAGGCAGCGCGGGAGCCCCGGCGCCGCCGGAGCGGGCAATCGACTCCGCGAGCCCCTTCAGGCTCAGGTCCTGCAGCAGCGCGGCGGCGGAGACGCGCACGCCGAGCCGCTTCTCGATGCGTCCCTGGAGGTCCGCGGCGCCGAGCGAGTCCATGCCCAGCCGGGTGAGCGGCGCGTCCGCGTCCTGGCGCGCGGCGTCCGGGCCGAGCACGGCCACCACCTCTTCGCGCAGGGCCTGGAGGAGCTCCTCCGTCGCGGCCGAGGGTTCCGGCATGGCCTGGATAGGCGCGGGCGCGGCCGGCTGTGACACCGGGGCCGTCGCATCGGTGCGCCACAGCACGGGCAGCTCACCCGAGGCGAGTCCGGCGCGGCAGGCGTAGCGCTGAATCTTCCCGCTCGACGTCTTGGGCACGGCGCCCGGGGGCAGCAGCGCGAGGGTGTGGGGCTGCACCTCCAGCTCGCGCGCGATGGCCTGCCGCAGGGTGTCCGCCACGGCCTCCAGGGCCGCCGGATCCGCGGCCTCGGCCAGCTCGCGGCCCACCTCCGCCACCACCGCGAGCGCCTCGCCCGCCGGCGTCTCCACGGAGAACGCCGCCACGTTGCCGGGCCGCACGCGCTTGTGCGCGCGCTCCACCACGGCCTCCACGTCCTGCGGGTACAGGTTGCGGCCGCGCAGGATGATGAGGTCCTTGCGCCGGCCGGTGACGATGAGCTGCCCGTCCTCCAGCAGCAGGCCCAGGTCACCCGTGCGCAGGTACTTCGGCCCGTCCTCCGCGCCCACGGGGACGGCCTGGAACGTCTCCGCGCTCTGCTCCGGCTTGCGCCAGTAGCCCTTCGCGACGCTCTGCCCGGACACCCAGATTTCGCCCACCTGGCCGGGCTCGCACGGCACGCGCGACTCGGGGTTCACCACCAGCAGGCGCTGCTCCTGGAGCGTCGCGCCGCAGCCGACATGCGTCCGCGCGCCCTCGGCGCCGGCCTCCGCGCGCACGCCGCGGCCCTTCGACAGCGCGGCGTCATCCAGCAGGTGCACGCGCGGCAAGCGGCCCTTCTCCTCGCCGGTGACGATGAGGGTGCCCTCGGCCAGCCCGTAGCACGGGTAGAAGGCCTCGCGGCGGAAGCCCGCGGGCGCGAACACCTCCGCGAAGCGGTCCAGCGTGGCGGCGCGGATGGGCTCCGCGCCGGTGAAGGCCAGCTCCCACGCGCTCAGGTCCAGCGACTGGATTTCCTCGGGCGTGGCCCGGCGCGCGCACAGCTCGTACGCGAAGTTGGGGCCGCCGCTGACGGTGCCCTTGAAGCGGGACACGGCCTCCAGCCAGCGCATGGGGCGCTGGAGGAAGGACATGGGCGACATCAGCGCCACATGGAAGCCCGCGTACAGCGGCTGGAGGATGCCGCCGATGAGGCCCATGTCGTGGTACGGCGGCAGCCAGATGACGCCCACGCTGTCGTCGCGCACCTGGAACGCGCCGGCGATGAGCCCCAGGTTGTGCAGCAGGTTGGTGTGGCTGAGCATCACCCCCTTGGGCGTGCCCGTGGAGCCGGAGGTGTACTGGAGGAAGGCCAGCGAGTCCGGGCCCACGTCCGGCTCGCGCCAGTCACGCTCGCCGCCCGCGGGCAGCTCGTCCGTGGCCAGCCACTGCAGCGCGCGGAAGTCCGGCGCCTGCTCGAAGACGAAGTCCGCCAGCGAGAGGATGCCCGACGTGGTGAGCACCACCGTCGCCTCGGCGTCCTGGATGATGGCGCGCAGGCGGGGCAGGGTGCGCTCCAGCCGCACCGGGTCCGGCGGATACGCGGGCACCGCGATGGCTCCCGCGTAGAGGCAGCCGAAGAAGCCCGCGACGTAGTCCAACCCCGGCGGGTACAGCAGCAGCACGCGCTGCCCCACCGCCCCTCGCGCCTGGAGCGCGGCCGCGATGCGTTGCGCGCGCTCGTGCAGCTCGCGAGCGCTGAAAGCCACTTCCTCGCCTTCGGAATCGCCGAGGAACGTGTACTGCCGTTCGTCTGCCTTGGCTCCAGAGGCGCGGTGGAACAGGACGTCGTTGAGGGTTCGGAAGTTGTGGGCTCGCATGAAGCTGCGCTCGTCGGTCCAGTTGAAAGACGCGGCGGCCTATATCAGGCCCTGCCGACGTTTAAAGACTGGACATATCTGGCGCAGAGTTACCCCTGCTCTGGATTTGCGCTCAGAGCGGAGCAATCCGTTTCGCTAGCAGGCGAGCGGCCTAGGCCCTTCCGAACAAGCCTTTGAGCCAGCCCATGAAACCCTTTTGTTTCGGGGCCGTTGCTGCAACGGCGGGAACAGGGTGTACGGGCGGTGGTGCCTGGGTGGTCCCGCGTGCGGGCGTGTGCTTCGGCGCCGCTGCGGGTGCGTTCGTCGCGGTGGATGGAGCTCCGTTCGTGGCGGGCGCCCTTACCGGAGCCGCGGGGCCGGTGGCCACAGCCCCCGCGTGAGCCGCTGGCGCGTGCGCGCCTTCTGCTTCGAGCTGCGACAACTTCGCCTTCACGACCTCCGGAGTCGCACGCGTGTTGAAGGTGCTCGTCACTTCGCGTCCGGTGGACGTCTCACGCGCCGTCACCTTGAGGAGCGACTCGTTGTTCACCTCGAAGGTGATGGCCACCTGCACGCCGCCGCGCGGCTTCCTGGGCAGGCCGGTGAGCTTGATGGTCCCGAGGAATTCGTTGTCCGCCGCCTTGTCGGAGTCGCCCTGCAACACCGTCAGCTCCAGCTCCGTCTGGTCATCCCGGTGCGTGGCCACGGTGTAGCTCTTGGTGGAGGGCAGCGAGAGGTTGCGCTCCAGCACCGGCTTGAAGCGCCCACCGGGCAGCCCCACGCCAATGGCCATGGGCAGCACGTCGATGAGCACCACGCCCTCGAGCTGGCCCAGGCTGTGCGCCAGGAGCGCCGCGCCCAGGGCCACCGCCTCGTCCGGGTGGACGCCCTTGCTGGGCGGCTTGCCGAAGAACCGGGTGATCTTCTCGTGCACCAGCGGGAAGCGGCTCTGGCCACCGACGAGGATGACCTCGTCCACGTCCTTGGGGCCCAGGCCCTTCGTCTTCAGCACCTCTTCACAGACGCGGACGGTGCGGTCGACGAGCCCCTCGGTCAGCTCGATGAGCTTCTGGCGCGTGAGCGTGACGTCGAGGTCGTACGGCTTGTCGTCGATCATCGTCACGAAGGCCACGTGCACCCGCATCTCCGAGCGCTCGGACAGCGCGCACTTGGCGCGCTCCGCCGCGTCGTTGATGCGCTGCATGGCCACGCGGTCGCCCTGGAAGGGCCGGCCCGTCTTCTTCTGGAACTCCTCCAGGAGGTACGCGACGATGGCGTTGTCGAAGTCGAGACCGCCGAGGAACGTGTCACCGCCGGTGGAGATGACCTCGTAGACGTTGTCGCTCAGCTCCAGCACGGACGCGTCGAACGTGCCGCCGCCCAGGTCGTACACCAGCACGCGCTGGTTCAGCTTGCGGCCGTAGCCGTACGCCAGCGCCGCCGCCGTGGGCTCGTTGAGGATGCGCTCCACGTACAGGCCGGCCAGCTTCCCGGCCTCGCGCACCGCCTGGCGCTGGTTGTCGTTGTAGTAGGCGGGGACGGTGACGACCGCGCGGGACACCAGATGGCCGAGCTGGTTCTGCGCCACCTCGCGCACCTCGCGCAGGATGAGCGCGGAGATCTGCTGCAGCGTGTAGACGCGGTCTCCCAGCTTCACGCCCGCGTCCCCGTTGGCGCCGGGGATGATTTCGTAGTGGAAGCGGTCCTTGATGTGCTCCACCACGGGCGACGCGTAGGGCCGCCCCACCAGCCGCTTGGCGCCGTACACCGTCTGCCGGGGGTTGGTGAGCATCTGCCCCTTGGCGGGGTGGCCCACCACCAGCTTGCCGCGCGTGTTGACGGCGATGATGGAGGGCACGGTGTTGTGGCCCTCGCGGCTGGGCAGCACCCCGGGCCGCCCGTTGCGCACGAGCGCCGCGCAGGAGTTCGTCGTCCCCAGGTCGATGCCGATGACGGGGCCCGTGCGCTTGGGCTCCTCCGTCGTCAGTCCCAGCGCCTCGTCCGTCATCATCACCGGACCGGCCGGCGCCGCGGGGGCCGCCTGCGCGGGAGCCCGGCCCGGAGTCCCAGCGGCCGGGGCTCCGCCCGCCGGAGCGCCCGCCGCCGGGGCAGGGGAGACGGTCGCCACCGGAGGCGCCGTGGGTGGGACGGTGTAGTCAGCCGGGCCCACCCCGTTGGGGACCGGCGGGGTGTCCGACTGGGCGTGAGGCAGGGTGACGACGGCGGAGTCGAGGAAGCGCCGGGTCTGCGGATCCACGTTCAGGAAGCGCAGGCCCATGCCCACGACGCCCTGGCCGCCCTGTCCGGTGACGAAGTGGACGACGGCGGAGGCGTAGATGATCCGCTCGCCGCCCGCCAGCCGGAGGTCCAGGGTGACAGCCGTTCCAGGAGGCTTCACCGCGCGGGCGCGCAGGTAGATGCCGCCGCGGGTGATGTTGCCCCCGTATTTCGCCAGGAACTCCTCGGGCGTCGCGAAGGGCAGCTTCACGACCAGCCCGACCGCAGCCTGATTCGATTCCGTCAAAGCCGGTTCCCGAGACGAGAGGGTAGAGACATCGGGATTATCGCCCGAAGTCCGAGGGAACGGGCGTCAAAAAGACACCCCTTCTCCGTTGCGCACTGGCAGCGTACCTCGTATGGAACCGCACCCGCAGGCGCTGGTGCCCGGCGGGTAATTCATGCCCCGGGAGCGCCGCTCATGCTGAACCCCGATATCCGGCTCGCCCTCACCTTTGACGATGTCCTGCTGTTGCCGGCCGAGAGCTCGGTCGTCCCCAAGGACGTCGACCTGACGACCCGGCTCACCCGTAACATCCGCCTGAACATCCCCCTGCTGTCCGCCGCCATGGACACGGTAACGGAAGCCCGTACCGCCATCGCCATGGCCCAGGAAGGTGGGATTGGCGTCATCCACAAGAACATGACGCCCGAGCAGCAGGCGCTCGAGGTGCTCAAGGTCAAGAAGTTCGAGAGCGGAATGGTGGTGGACCCCGTCACCATCGACCCGGACGCTCCGTTGGGTCGGGTGCTGGAGCTGATGCGGCAGCACGGCGTGTCCGGCATCCCCGTGGTGAAGGGGCGGCGCCTCGTCGGCATCGTCACCAGCCGCGACGTGCGCTTCGAGACCAACTTCACCCAGAAGGTGGAGGCGGTGATGACGCGCAAGCTCGTCACCGGCCGCGAGGGCATCAGCCAGGACGAGGCCCAGAAGCTGCTCCACGAGCACCGCATCGAGAAGCTCCTCATCGTCAACGACGCGTTCGAGCTCAAGGGCCTCATCACCATCAAGGACATCGAGAAGCGCAAGACGCACCCGAACGCGGCGAAGGACGCCAAGGGCCGCCTGCTGTGCGCCGCCGCCGTGGGCGTGTCCGCGGACCGCGAGGCCCGCATCGACGCGCTCATCCGCGCGGGCGTGGACGTCATCGTGGTGGACACGGCGCACGGCCACTCGCGCGGCGTGGTGGACGGCGTGCGTGACACGCGGAAGAACTTCCGCGGCTTCGACCTCATCGCCGGCAACGTGGCCACCGCCGAGGCGACGCGCGCGCTCATTGAGGCGGGCGTGGACGCGGTGAAGGTGGGCATCGGCCCCGGCTCCATCTGCACCACGCGCGTGGTGGCCGGCGTGGGCGTGCCTCAAATCACCGCGGTGGACGACTGTGTCCGCGAGGCGGAGAAGGCCGGCATCCCCATCATCTCCGACGGCGGCATCAAGTACTCGGGCGACATCGTCAAGGCGCTCGCCGCGGGTGCCAGCACGGTGATGATCGGCTCGCTCTTCGCGGGCACCGAGGAGGCCCCCGGCGACGTCATCCTGTACCAGGGCCGCAGCTACAAGAGCTACCGCGGCATGGGCAGCCTGGGCGCCATGAAGCAGGGCGCCAAGGACCGCTACTTCCAGTCGGAAGTGGACGCCGTGAAGCTGGTGCCCGAGGGCATCGAGGGCCGCGTCCCCTACAAGGGCACGCTCGCCATGAACGTGCACCAGATGCTCGGCGGCATCCGCAGCGGCATGGGCTACGTGGGCTGCCGCACCATCGACGAGCTCCGTCACAAGGCCACCTTCGTGCGGATCACGTCGGCCGGGCTCAAGGAGAGCCACGTGCACGACGTCATCATCACCGAGGAGGCGCCGAACTACCGCGTGGAGTAGCGGCCGTCTCTCCCGAGCGAGGCCCGCGTCGCCGGGCCCTCCTCGCGGGGGCTGGCCCGAAGCCAGCGGCCCCGGACAGGGCGTCCTGGTGGGCGCCCGCCGCGGCTCCGAGTCCGGCGGCATGAAAAAGGGCCCACGCCATCTCCGGCGAGGGCCCTTCGAAGTCACGGCCTCGAAGCGAGCAGGGGACTACCGGCTGCCGCGCTTCTTGCCGGAGGTGGCCGGTTCCTCGGAGGCGGGCGCGGAAGCGGGCGCCACCTTCTTCTCCGCGTTGGCGACGCGGTTGAGGAGCGCCTCCTTGTCATCCGGCTCCAGCGTTTCGATGGCCTGGCGCAGGGTGTTGAAGTCGAGCCGGGCGATGGTGACGGTGTTGCCGCCCTTGATTTCCTGGACGGTGGGCACCTCCACCAGCTCGCGGATGTAGGTCTCGAACTCCACGCGCACGTCGGCGGTCTGCTGGACGCAGGTGTCCTTGGCGTTGACGATCTGCTGGCTGCCCTCGCGGTAGCTCAGGTCCGGGTTGCGGTTCATCGCCTCCTCGAAGGTGGCGGTGCGCTTGCGGAGCGAGGAGTACAGCTCGATGTAGTCCACGAGCCGGTCCGTCTCCGGCCGGTTCACGTTGCGCGCCTTGCCGAGCGCGTCGGTGGTGTCGTCGCAATTGAGCTTCTGGAGCTCCGCGGCCCCCGGCGTGTCCTTCACCGACAGGTTCTGGGTCTCCCGGTCCAGCCGCTCATCCGAGGAGATCTCCTTTACGCAGCCAGGGGTGCACAACAGGAGCAGGGTCGCGGCAGTGGGGGCGGACAGGCGGCGGAGCATCCATACCTCGAACAATTGAGGGTACTTGGGCGTTGATTTCCGGAAGTTTGTAGCGATAAGGGCCCCCAGCCGTCAACGCCGCCCCCCCTTTTGGAGACCCCCGGTGGACCTGCACGCCGAGAAGATCCTGATCCTCGATTTCGGGAGTCAGTACACCCAGCTCATCGCCCGCCGTGTGCGCGAGCTGGGCGTGTATTGCGAAATCCACCGTCCGGACCTCCCGGCGGAGGACATCCGCCGCTTCGCCCCGCGTGGCATCATCCTCTCCGGAGGCCCGGCCTCCGTGGAGGCGCCGGACTCGCCCCGGTGCGACCCGTTCGTCTTCGAGGCGGGCGTGCCGGTGCTGGGCATCTGCTACGGCCTGCAGCTCCTCTCGAAGCTGCTCGGTGGCCGCATCGACCGGAGCGCGCACCGCGAGTTCGGCAACGCCGAGGTGGAGGTGCTGGAGCGCCGCGGCCCCTTCGCCGAGTTCAACCCGGGCGACCGCCTCCAGGTGTGGATGAGCCACGGCGACCGGGTGGACGTCCTCCCGCCCGGCTTCAAGGCCATTGGCCGCAGCGGCAACTCGCCCTTCGCGGCGGCCGCGCATGAGAGCAAGCCCTTCTACGGCCTCCAGTTCCACCCGGAGGTGGTCCACACCGCGCAGGGCAAGGCGATGCTGCGCGCCTTCCTCTTCGACGACTGCAAGGTGAGCGGCTCGTGGACGATGAAGGGCTTCATCGACGAGGCGGTGGCCACCATCCGCCGCCAGGTGGGTGAGCACGGCCGGGTCATCTGCGCGCTGTCGGGCGGCGTGGACAGCTCCGTGGCGGCGCTGCTGCTGCACCGGGCCATCGGCCCGCGCCTGCAGTGCATCTTCGTGGACAACGGCGTGCTGCGGCAGGGTGAGCGCGCCCAGGTGGAGGCGCTCTTCGTGGACCGCTTCCACGTGCCGCTGCGGACGGTGGACGCGCGGGCGCGCTTCCTGGAGAAGCTCGCCGGCGTCACGGACCCGGAGAAGAAGCGGAAGATCATCGGCCGCGAGTTCATCGCCGTGTTCGAGGAGGCCTCGCGCGACGTGCAGGACGCGGAGTTCCTCGCGCAGGGCACGCTCTACCCGGACGTCATCGAGTCCGTCTCGTACAAGGGCCCGTCCGTCACCATCAAGAGCCACCACAACGTGGGCGGCCTGCCGGAGACGATGAAGCTCAAGCTGGTGGAGCCGCTGCGCGAGCTGTTCAAGGACGAGGTCCGCGCGCTGGGCCGCGAGCTGGGCCTGCCGGAGGAGATGGTGTCCCGGCAGCCGTTCCCCGGCCCCGGCCTCGCCATCCGCGTGCTCGGCGAGGTGACGGAGGCCCGCCTGGAGCTGGTGCGCCGCGCGGACGCCATCGTCCAGGAGGAGATTCGCGCCGCCGGCCTCTACAAGGAGGTCTGGCAGGCCTTCGCCGTGCTGCTGCCCGTGCAGAGCGTGGGCGTCATGGGCGACGAGCGCACCTACGAGTCCACCTGCGTGCTGCGCGCCGTCACCAGCGTGGACGGCATGACGGCGGATTGGGCCCGCCTGCCGTTTCCCTTGCTGGAGCGCATCTCCAGCCGCATCACCAACGAGGTGCGCGGCATCAACCGCGTCGTCTACGACATCTCCTCCAAGCCGCCCGCGACCATCGAGTGGGAGTGAAGCGGTAGGGCAGGGTGACGTAGAAAGCAAAGAGGCTGCCCGGAGCGAAACCGGGCAGCCTCTTCGTGCTTCAGGGGCCCTCCGTCGGGAGGGCTCCCTTTCCAGCGGAGGCGACTACCCCGCCGGGTTGGCCTTCACGGGCGGCACCTTGGTGCTGCCGGGGCGCAGCTCCTCGAGCACGCGGGTGGCGCCGTAGATCTTCTTCAGCGACTCGATGATGGCCTCGCTATGGACGGACACGGCGCGGTTCACGCTCTCGTCGAAGCCGTACTCGCCGCCGAGCGACTGGATGTTGCCGTCGAACACGAGGCCGACGATCTCACCGTCCTTGTTGATGACGGGCGAGCCGGAGTTGCCGCCGATGATGTCGTTGGTGGAGACGAAGTTCATCGGCGTGGAGCCGGTGAGGACGTTCTGGGACTTCAGCCAGGACTGGGGCAGGGCGAACGGATCCTCACCCGTGTGGCGGTCGAAGGTGTTGGCCATCTGGGTGATGGGGGCCACCTGCTTGCCGTCCTCCGTGTAGCCCTTCACCGAGCCGTAGGACAGGCGCAGGCTGAAGGTCGCGTCCGGGTACTGGTTGGTGCCGTAGACCTCGAACTTCGCCTTGGCGATGAGCTCGCTGTTCTTGCGGATGACGGCCTCGACGTTCTCCTCGAACTGCTTGCGGACGGCGCGGGCGTCCGGATCCACGAGCTTCGCCAGCTCGATCATCGGGTCCTTGGAAGCGTCCACGGCGGCCTGGCCACCCTTGTAGAGGGCCTGACGCACCTTCACGTCCGCCAGCTTGGAGCCCTTGACGACGCGGGCGGCCAGCTTCTCCGGGGACTCCTTGCCGAGGACCTTCTTCACGAACGGGTGGTCCGCGCCGAGCTCCTCACGCATCTTGCTGAGGGTGAAGGCCAGGCGGGCCGTCTCCAGCTCCGGGTAGATGGGGGCGGGGCTGAACAGGCGGGCCTCGAGGTTGGGGATGCCGGCCTGGCTGAACTCGCGCAGCCGCTGCCCGTTCTCCTTCTGGAGCTCCTCGGCGCCGCGCACCAGCGTGCGGGCGATGTAGAAGAGGTCGGAGGCCCCGTTCAGGCCCTGCTCCTTGAACAGGTGCTCGGTGCGGAAGTTCCGGTACTGCTCCTGGGCCTTGGCGATCTCATCCCAGGCCGCGCCGTACTTCTTCTTCATCTCCGGGTTGGACTCGACCTTCTTGCGCAGCTCCTGCTCGGCGGCGACCTTCTGCGCGAAGAACTTCTTGTCCAGCAGCGCCTCGTGACGACCCTTGGAGGCCTTGAGGCTGTTCTCCACGCCGAACAGGAGGTTGTTGGAGATGCGCTTCTGCTCGGGGCCGCGCTTCTGGAACTCGGCGATCATGCCGCGCAGCTCGGACAGCTGCATGAGCGTCTTGGGCAGCTGCACGTCGCGGTGGAACTCCAGCTCCGCGATGGTCAGTCCGCGCGAGGTGCGGCCGGGGTGGCCGGAGATGAAGGTGAGCTCACCCTCCTTGGCGCCCTTCTCGGACCACTTGAAGTAGTTCTTCGAGGTGTCCGCCGGCTTGCCGTCCTCGTAGACGCGCAGGAACGTCACGTCCAGGTCGTAGCGGGGGAACTCGAAGTTGTCCGGGTCGCCGCCGAAGAAGGCGATGGCGTGCTCGGGGGCCATCACCAGGCGCACGTCCTGGAAGCGGCGGTACTTGTACAGGTTGTACTGGCCGCCCTGGTACAGGGTGACGACGTCACAGCGCACCTTGGCGTTGCCGGCGGAGCAGGACTGCTCCAGCTCGGACATCTTCGCCTTGAGCGTGTCCGCGTACTGCTTGCCCGACAGGCCCTGGGTCGCCTTGTTCAGCTCGGCGGTGACGTCGGTGATGCTCTCCAGCTGGTTGATCTCCATGGCCGGGCACTTCGTCTCCTCGGCCTGGGCCTTCGCGTAGAAGCCGTTGGCGATGTAGTCCTTCTTCGCCGTGGACAGCTGCTGGATGCAGCCGCGGGCGCAGTGGTGGTTGGTCATCACCAGGCCCTCGGGGGACACGAAGCTCGCCGAGCAACCGCCCGCCAGGCGCGCCGAGGACAGCCGCACCTTGTCCAGCCACTGCTGGGTCGGCTCGAAGCCGTACTTCTCCTTCACCTTGGCGGAGGGGAAGTTGTTGTAGGTCCACATCCCCTCGTCGGCCAGCGCGGGCGCCGCGCCGAGCAAGGTTGCAATCAGGAACAAGCGCTTCATGAACAGGTCCTTTCCAGGCCCAGGGATGCCGCCTTCTGCGGGAACCCCCTGCCTGGGTCAAGCCGGTAAAAAGCCGGGAATAATTCCCGGCGCCCACAACATGCGAGCGGCCCGCCGATTCCTCGCCGCGGCGATCACCCGCCACGGCGGGTCTCCTCGGTAATTGCCGGGGATCCAGCCCGAATTCCGGGGCGGAGACAGGGAACGGACCCCGGCGGAAAATGTCGCGACAGGTTGGCCGGAAAGGGGGCCCGGAGAGGACATTCCAGGGCGGGCAGGGGGGCTGGCGCGGTGCGTCGCGGAGGGCCAGGGCGGTGGGCGTGCCCGAGCCGAAGAAGGCGCGGGCGTTCGCCCATCCTGGGATACTGCCGCACCTGGCCATCAAGGCCGAGCAGCCCTCCGTGTGCAGGGGGCGCATCGTCACGTGACGCGGAGTGGACACGGCATGACGCTTCAGAAGCGCGCCCTTCACGGGGTGCTGGGTTTCTTCATCACGGCCTTGAGCCTCATGGCCATGCCCGCGGACGTGCTGGTCAAGGTGCTGCAGTGGTTCCGGACGCGCTACGTGCTGCTCGCGCCGAGGCCCGGGGACATCTACGTGGCCACCGCGCCGAAGACGGGCACGACGTGGATGCAGCAGATCGTCCATCAAATCCTCACGGGCGGCCGGGGCGAGTTCTCGCACATCTACCAGGTGGCGCCCTACGTGGAGCTCCTCGCGATCAAGCCCTTCGCGCGGTCCGTGCTGGACGCGCTTCCCTCCCCACGCGTCCTGAAGACACATCTGCCCTACTGGATGTTGTCCCCGCCGCCGGACAGCCGCGTCATCTACGTCACCCGCAACGCGGCGGACTCGCTGGTGTCGCTCCATCACCACTGCGGCCTGCAGGAGGGCTACTGGGACGACCTCGACGTGCGCTTCCTACGCGGGTCCTCCATCGTGGGACAGTGGTTCTCGCACCTGGAGTCCTGGTGGCCGCACCGCAATGACGCCAACGTCCTCCACATCCGCTACGAGGACCTGATCTCCGACCTGGAGGGCGGCATCCGGAAGGTGGCCCGCTTCCTGGAGGTCCCCATCGAGGAGGACCGCATGGGCGCCATCCTGGAGAAGTGCAGCTTCGCCTACATGAAGCAGCACCATGACCGCTTCGACGTGCGGATCCGCGTGTTCCAGGAGAGCGCCCCCCGGGAGGGCTTCATCCGCAAGGGCGTGGCGGGTGATGGCCGCAAGGCGCTGACGCCCGAGGTCCAGTCCGCGCTGAGCGAGAAGATGGCGCGTCTGCGCAAGAAGCTTGGCATGGGCGAGACGGAGGTGTGAGACGCCAGGGGCGCATGGGAGCGCGCCCCTGGCTCGCGGGGAGGTGGAGTCAGGAGTCCCCAGGCTCCTCCAGTGCACGCAGGAGCCCGTTGAGCTTCTCCGCCAGGGTGGCGACGTGCGGCGGCTGCATCAGGGTGACGTGGTCACCCGGCACCTCGCTCACCCTGACGCCACCGGAGACCCAGGCCGACCAGCCTTCATCCTCGGCCCGAGGGAAGTCGGGGGGCGTGGCCGCCATGAGGAGCTCGGCCGTGCCCATGAAGGGGCTCGCGGGCACGTAGCCACGCTGCGCCGCGGTGAGCCGCTCGTGGACGGCGAAGAGCTGGCTGACGTGGGAGGGCTCCAGGGCCTCGGTGGCGGGCAGGTCCCGCAGGCCTTCCATCACCCGCAGCATCAGCTCCGCGCCTTCCAGTCCGTTCAGCTGCTCGGGCTCCAGCGGCGGGAGGTCCTGCAGCGGCAGTCCCACCATCCAGGCGAAGACGGCCACCCGCTCCAGCGGCGCTGGCGCTGGTTGGACCTGTCCCACGGGCGCGTAGCTGTCGATGAGGGCCAGCAGTCCCACCCGCTCGCCCAGGGCCTCGAGCTGCCGCGCCATCTCGTACGCCACCACTCCGCCCAGGGACCAGCCCGCCAGCTGGTAGGGACCGTGGGGCTGCACCTCGCGCACCTGCTCCACGTAGAGGCGGGCCAGGGCCTCCATGGAGGCGGGAGGCAGCTCACCGCCATTCAGGCCGGGGGCGAAGATGCCCTGGATGGGCCGCTCGTCCCCGAGGTTGCGAGCGAGCTCGGAATGGCTGAGCAGGGCCCCGCCGCCGCCGTGGACGAGGAACAGGGGGCGGCGCCGGGAGCTGCCACCGTCGAGTCGCATCAGGTTGGGCGTGCGCTGGCGGGGCTCCGGGGACGGTGACGCGAGGCGGGCGAGCCGCTCGACGGTGGAGCCCTGGAAGAGCGCGGACAGGGGCAGCGCCAGGCCGGTGCGCTCGCGGACGAGGGCCAGGAGGCGCACGGCGAGCAGGGAGTGGCCGCCCAGGGCGAAGAAGTCGTCCTCCACCCCGACACGCTCCAGGCCCAGCACCTCGGCGAACACCCCCGCGAGCCGCGCCTCCAGCGGGGTGCGTGGGGCGACGTACTCCGCGCGGGCTTCCGAGACATCCGGGGCGGGGAGCGCCTTCCTGTCCACCTTGCCGTTGGGCGTCAGCGGCAGGGCCTCCAAGGTGACGAAGGCGGAGGGCACCATGTGGGCCGGCAGTCGCTCGTGGAGGAAGGTCCGCAGGGGCTCGACGGCCAGCGGCCCGGAAAACGGGACGACGTAGGCCACCAGACGCGTGTCGCCGGGGACGTCCTCGCGGGCCACCACCAGCGCCTCGCGCACGGCGGGGTGCTCGCGCAGCACGGTGGAGATTTCGCCCGGCTCCACGCGGAAGCCACGTACCTTCACCTGGAAGTCGGCGCGGCCGAGGAACTCCACGCGCCCGTCGGCCAGCCAGCGCACCCTGTCGCCACTGCGGTACATGCGCGCGCCCGGAGTGGGGCTGTGGAGGTCCGGCAGGTAGCGCTCCGCCGTCAGCTCCGGGCGGCCCAGGTAGCCGCGCGTCACCTGGGGCCCGGCGATATAGAGCTCGCCGGGCACGCCCACGGGGACGGGCTGCAGCCACGCGTCCAGCACGTACAGCCGCGAGTGGCCCAGGGGCCGGCCCAGGGGCACGGTGGCGGGAGTGGAGGCCGAGGCGGGCACCTCCACCCGGCCGGCGAGCACACCCACCGTCGTCTCGGTGGGGCCGTAGTGGTTGAAGACCTCGCAGTCGGGAGCCAGCGCGCGCACCCGCTCCAGCAGGGCCCAGGAAGAGGACTCGCCGCCGAGCACCAGCTTCTTGCGAGGCAGGACGTGGCGGGGCTCGGGCGCCGTCATGAGCGCCGCGAGGTGCGAGGGGACGATCTTCACGCAATCCACCGCGTGACGCTGGAAGTACGCGGCCACGCCCGCCGGGTTGGCGGCCAGCTCCCGCGGCATCACGTGCAGCAGGCCTCCCGTGCACAGCGCGGGGAAGAGCACGGTGTTGCCCAGGTCGGCCACGAAGGTGGAGACCAGGGCGAAGCTGGCGCACTCCGTCAGCCCCAGGCGCTCGGTGGCGGCCTGGACGTAGCGGGCGAGCTGCGCATGGGGCACCGCCACGCCCTTGGGCCGGCCGGTGCTGCCCGAGGTGAAGAGGACGTAGGCCACGTTCTCCCCGGACAGCACGCGCGGCGGCGCATCGGTGCGCTGGCTCGCCAGCGGCCCGGCGTCCGTATCCAGCAGCACGAGGTGGGCCTCGGAGGAGGTGAAGGAGGACGCGCTCGTCGAGAGCGTCACCACCACGGGCGCGGACACCTCTTCCACGAGCGTGCGCAGGCGCGCGGCGGGCTGCGACGGCTCCAGCGGCACGTAGGCGCCGCCGGCCTTCCAGACACCGAGCAGCGCCACCACCGTGTCCACGGAACGCTCCAGGCACAGGGCCACGCATGTCTCGGGGCCCACACCCAGCGAGCGCAGGTGCCAGGCCAGCTGGTTGGCGCGGGCCTCCAGCTCCGCGTAGGTGAGCACCTGGCCCTCGCAGGCAACGGCGGGCCGGGCCGGGTGAAGCGCGGCTTGTGCCTCGATGAGGGAGAGGAGACAGGACTCGGGCGGGAGGTCCACCCGGGCGCCACGCTCCTCGCGCAGCAGCTGGTGGCGCTCGGCGTCGTCCAGCAGTGGCAGCTCGGACAGGCGCGCCTCGGGGCGTGCCACCGCGCCGTGCAGCAGCGTGCACAGGTGGGTGACGAGACGGCGCACGGTATCTTCACGGAAGAGCGCCGTGCTGTAGGTGACCGAGCCCGCCAGCCCCTCGGAGGAGTGGGTGAAGGAGAAGGTGAGGTCGAACTTGGAGCCCACGGCCTCCGTCTCCACGGGCTGCATGGACAGCGGCTCCGGGTGCTCCGGGGCGGCCGGCCGGGGCGCGTTCTGGAGGATGAGCATGACCTGGAAGAACGGCGAGCGGCTCAGGTCGCGCTGGGGCTGCAGCTCCTCCACCAGCTTCTCGAAGGGAACGTCCTGGTGGGCGTAGGCGCCCAGCGTCGTCTCCCGCACCCGGGCCAGCAGCTGGGAGAAGGTGGGGTCGTCGTGCAGGCGCGCGCGGAGGGCCAGCGTGTTGATGAAGCAGCCGATGAGGCCCTCCAGCTGGGCGAAGCGGCGGCCGGCGATGGAGGAGCCGAGGGTGATGTCGTCCTGGCCGCAGTAGCGCGCCAGCAGCGCGTAGGTGGAGGCCAGCAGGCCCATGAAGAGGGTGGCGCCGTGCTGGTGGGCGAGTGACTGGAGCGACTGGCTCAGCTGCGCGGGCAGGTGGAAGTGGAGGATGGCACCCGCGGAGGACCGCACGGCGGGGCGGGGAAAGTCGGTGGGCAGCTCCAACGCGGGCGGCGCGCCCTCCAGGTGCTGGCGCCACCAGGAGAGCTGCTGCTCGAGGCTGTCGCCGTGCAGCCAGGAACGCTGCCAGACGGCATAGTCGGCGTACTGCACCGGCAGCTCGGGCAGGGGCGAGGGCTGGCCCTGGGTGAAGGCGGCATAGAGCGCGGCGACCTCGCGCACCAGCACGCCCATGGACCAGCCGTCGGAGACGATGTGGTGCATGCACAGCACCAGCACGTGCTCGGTCGGGGCGAGCTTCAGCAGCACCGCGCGCAGCAGTGGGCCGGTGGCCAGGTCGAAGCCGTGGAGGCCCTCCCGGGCCAAGAGGCGCCGGGCCTCCTCGGGGGCGTTCTCGCCCAGGCCGCTCAGGTCCACCACCGGCAGTGGCAGCTCCGCCGGAGGCGCGATGCACTGGACGGGCTGGCCCTGCTGCTCGTGGAAGGTGGTGCGCAGCGACTCGTGGCGGCGCACCAGCTCGGTGAGGCCGCGCTGGAGGGCCTCGACGTGCAGCTCACCCTCCAGCCGCACGGCGGTGGGGATGTTGTAGGTGGAGCTGCCGGGCGTCAGCTGGGCAAGGAACCACAGCCGCTGCTGGGCGAAGGACAGGGGCAGGGCGTCCGTGCGTGGCACCGGCACCAGCGGTGGCGGCTCGGGCAGCTCCACCAGCCCCCGCGCGAGCAGCGAGCGGTGCACCTGGCGGGCGCGCTGGTACAGCTCGCCCCAGGTGAGCGTCTGGCCGTCCAGCTCCGCGGCCACCGCGTCCGGCGTGAGACGGGCCTGGGCCTGGAAGAGCCGGTGCAGGCAGGCGTCTCCCACTGTTGCGGCGGACGGCTCGCGCCAGGCGCGCGACAGCAGGTGCCGCTCCCCCGCCGTCAGGAAGGACAGGGCGGACAGGGGCCGCTCCGGGGCCGCGAGCGCCGCCTCCAGCAGCACGCGCAGGTGGTCCACCATCCTCGCCGCCGTCGAGGCGTCGAACAGGTCGGTGCTGTACTCGAGCTGGCCCCGCAGCCCCTGTCCCCGGTCGGAGATGACCAGGGTGAGGTCGAACTTCGCCGAGTGGCTGGCGAGGGGCACGGTCTCCATCCGCAGCCCGGGCCCCATCACCTGGGGCATGGGGACGTTCTGGAAGGCGAGCATCACCTGGAACAGGGGCGTGCGGCCCGCGACACGCTCGGGCCGCAGCGCCTCCACCACCTTGTCGAAGGGGACGTCCTGGTGGGCGTAGGCACCGAGCGCCACGTCGCGCACGCGCGAGAGCAGCGCGCGGAAGCTGGGGTTGCCGTCCAGCCGGGTGCGCAGCACCAGCGTGTTGACGAAGAAGCCGATGAGCCCCTCCAGCTCCACGTGGGTGCGGCCGGCGGTGGGCATGCCCACGCTGATGTCCTCCTGACCGGAGTAGAGCGACAGCAGCGCCTGGAAGGCGGCGAGCACCACCATGGCGGGCGTGACGCCCTCCCGCCGACAGAGCCCGTGGAGTGCGCCCGACAGCGCGGGCGGGAACTGGAAGGCGTGCGCGGCGCCGCGGAAGGTCTGCACGGCGGGGCGGGGCCTGTCCGTGGGCAGCTCCAGCGCCCGGGGCGCGCCCTGGAGCTGCTGGCGCCACCAGCCCAGCTGCGCCTCCAGCACCTCGTCGCGCAGCCAGTCTCGCTGCCACAGGGCGTGGTCGGCGGGCTGCACTGGCAGCGGCGCGAGGAGCGCGGGCTGGCCGGTGGCGTGGGCCGTGTACAGCGTCGCCAGCTCCTGGAGGAGCACGCTCGAGGACCAGCCGTCGGAGATGGCGTGGTGCAGGGTGACGAGCAACGCGTGCTCCCGTGCGGACAGGCGTACGACGAGGGCGCGCCAGAGCGGGCCCGCCTCCAGGTCGAATGGTGTCCAGGCCACGTGCTCGGCGAAGCGCGCGAGCGTGGCCTCGCGCTCCGCCTCGGGCAGGTCGCTCAGGTCCACCCAGCCCGCGGGCAGCGCGGCCTCCGGGACAATCACCTGGACGGGGGTGTGCTCCCGCTCCTGGAAGGTGGTGCGCAGCGACTCGTGACGCTGGAGCACGTCACGCAGGGCGCGCGTGAGCGCGGGGACGTCGAGTGGGCCATGCAAGCGCACCGCGGCGGGGAGGTGATAGGTGGCGCCGTCCGGGTCCAGCTTCGCGAAGAACCACAGGCGCTGCTGCGCGAAGGAGAGCGGCGTGGCGACACCCTCCGGCCGCGGACGCAGCGGTGGGCGGACCCGCGCGGGGTGCTCCGCCGCCAGCGCCTCGACGCGCCGAGCGAAGGCCTCCAGCGTGGCGTCGGCGAAGAAGTCGGCCGGCGCGAGGTCCACCTGGAAGTGCTGACGCACATGCGTGAGCACCTGCATGGCGCTCAGCGAGTGGCCTCCCAGCTCGAAGAAGCTGTCCCTCACCCCCACGCGAGGCACGTGGAGCACCGAGGCCCAGAGCCCGGCGAGGGTCTGCTCGGTGGGAGTCCTTGGAGCGACGTACTCGGAAGAGGTGCTGGCCTCCGGGGCCGGCAGGGCCTTCCTGTCCACCTTGCCGTTGGGCGTCAGGGGGAAGGACTCCAGCGCCATGAAGAGGGAGGGCACCATGTGCTCGGGCAGGTGCCCTCGGAGGAAGTCACGCAGGGCGGCGGTGTCCAGCGGGGTGCCACCGGCCGCCGCGGAGGCGGGCACCACGTAGGCCACCAGCCGCCCATCACCGGAGGCGTCGCGGTGCACGCTGGCCACCGCCTGGCGGACGGACGGGTGACGTGAGAGGACGGCCTCGACTTCGCCCAGCTCGATGCGGAAGCCGCGCACCTTCACCTGGAAGTCGGTGCGGCCCAGGAAGTCCAGCGTGCCGTCATGACGCCAGCGCGCCAGGTCGCCCGTGCGGTACATGCGGCCGCCGGGCACTCCGGAGAAGGCGTCGGGGACGAAGCGCTCGGCGGTGAGCTCCGGCCGGCCGAGGTAGCCGCGCACCACGCCGTCACCGGCGATGAACAGCTCGCCGGGGACACCCACGGGCACCGGCTGCCCGTGGGCATCCAGCACGTAGAGGCGGGTGTTGGCGATGGGCGCGCCGATGGAGATGGTGGCGGCGCCAGCATCGGCGGCGGAGACGGTGTGGGTGGACGACCAGACGGTGGTCTCCGTCGGGCCGTACATGTTGGTGAGGGTGGTGGAGGGCAGGGCCTCGCGCACCTCGGTGGCCAGGGGCCCTGGCAGGGCTTCTCCGCCGACGAGCAGGTGGCGCAGGGCTCCGAGGGCGGAGACGGACTCGGGGGCCAGCACCAGGCCGCGGACGAAGGCGGGCGTGCACTGCAGGTGCGTCACCTCGTGGCGGCGCAGCACCTCGGGCAGCGTCAGCGCGGTGCCCTGGCGCGCGGCGGCCCGCTCGTCATGCAGCACCACGTGGTAGCCACGGGCCAGCGTCCACAGCAGCTCCAGCACGGAGATGTCGAAGGAGATGCTGGTGACGGCCAGCCACGTGCCGGGCGACGAGGGGCCCAGCAGCGAGTCCATGGCGCCGAAGAAGTTGGCGGCGGTGCGGTGGGGCACCATGACGCCCTTGGGACGCCCGGTGCTTCCCGAGGTGTAGATGACGTAGGCGAGGTGCTCCGCTTTCGAGGCCCCCGCGCAAGGAGCGGCCTCGCCTTCCACGGCCTCCTCGAGCAGCAGCACCTGAACGCGCTCGGTGGGGAGGGTCCCCAGCAGGTGGCGCGAGGTGAGCAGGACGGAGGCGCCGGAGTCCTGGAGCATCCACACCAGACGCTCCGCGGGGTAGTCAGGGTCGAGCGGGAGGTAGGCGCCGCCTGCATGGAGGACGGCGAGCATGGCGGCGACCATGTCGGGCGAGCGCTGGAGGCACAGGCCGACGGGTGCATCCGGGCGCACGCCGAGAGCCTGGAGGCGCAGGGACAGGCTCAGCACGCGCTGGTGGAGCTGGCGGTAGGTGAGGTGCGTGTCACCGAAGCTGAGGGCGGTGGCGTCCGGCGTGCGGATCACCTGGGCCTCGAATTGCTGGTGGATGCAGGCGGCGTCGTAGGCGCGGGCGGTGTCATTCCACGCGCGGAGGACCTGCTGGCGCTCCTCGGGGACGGCGGGCCGCGCTGGCTCGCGCGCGGCGGCTTCCTCCAGCGGGGTGATGGGCAGCGGCGGCGCGTGGGTGTCCCGAGGCCTGGCGGTGGCCGGCGCCCCCTGGCCCGCGAGGGCGGCGTCAATCAGGCGTGCCACGCCCTCGACGGTGGGGGACTCGAACAGCGCGCGCAGGGGCAGCTCCACGCCGAAGGCCTGGCGGACGCGGCTGACGGCCTGGGTGGCCAGCAGGGAGTGACCGCCCAGGTCGAAGAAGCTGTCGCTGGCGCCCACTCGCTGGACGCCGAGCAGCTGGCCCCACAGCTCCGCGAGGCGCACCTCGGTGGGCGTGCGGGGCGCGACGTGCTCGCGGGCCTCACCGTCGAAGTCCGGCGCCGGCAGCGCCCGGCGGTCCACCTTACCGTTGGGGGTGAGCGGCAACGCCGGCAGCACCACCACGGCCGAGGGCACCATGTACTCGGGCAACGCCTCCTTGAGTGCCGCGCGCAGCACGGCGCCATCCGTCTGGACGCCCTCGCGTGGCACCACGTAGCCCACCAGCCGCTTGCCGCCGGGCCCGTCCTCGCGCGCCACCACCACCGCCTCGCGCACGCCCGGCAGCCGGGCCAGCGCCGCTTCGACTTCGCCCAACTCAATCCGGAAGCCGCGCACCTTCACCTGCGCGTCCGCGCGGCCGACGAAGTCCAGCGTGCCGTCCTCGCGCCAGCGCACCACGTCGCCGGTGCGGTACAACCGCGCGCCCGCCTCGCCGGAGAAAGGGTCCGGCACGAAGCGCTCGGCGGTGAGGGCCGGGCGCCCGGGGTAGCCGCGCGCCACGCCCACGCCGCCCAGGTACAGCTCTCCCTTGACGCCCATGGGCACCGGCTCTCCGCGTGCGTCCAGCACGTAGACGCGCACGTTGGCCAGTGGCCGGCCGATGGAAGGCACCCGCCCATCCGCCACCACTTCGGTCAGGGTGGCCACCACCGTGGCCTCCGTGGGGCCGTAGGTGTTGAGCAAGCGCCGGCCCGGGGCCCAGCGCGCCACCACCTCCGAGGGCAGTGACTCGCCGCCGGAGATGACGGTGCGAATCCCCATCAGCCCATCGGCGGACGTGGCCGCGAGGGCCGCCGGAGTGAGGCTGATGACGGTGAGCGCCTCCTCCCGCAGCAGCTTCTGGAGTGGCGCGCCCGGCATGAGCTTCTCCAGGGGCGCCAGCACCAGCGCGGCCCCGGAGCACAGCGTGGTGAAGACCTCTTCCACCGACAAATCGAAGGCCAGGTTGGCGAACTGGAGCACGCGGCTGCCCGGGCCGATGCCGTAGGCCGCCGCCTCGTGGGTGACGAGGTTGGCGACGCTCCGGTGTTCCACCGCCGTGCCCTTGGGCAGGCCGGTGCTGCCGGAGGTGTAGAGCAGGTAGGCCAGGTGGTACGGGGCCACGCCCGTAACGGGCGCCTCGGTGCTCTCGCGCGACAGCGCGTCCCGCTCGGAGTCGAGGCAGAGCGCACGGGCACGGTGGCCTTCCGGGTAGCGCTCCAGCAGCGCGGCCTGCGTCACCAGCACCGCCGCGCCGCTGTCCTCCAGCAGGAAGGCCAGTCGCTCGCGCGGCAGCAGCGGATCCACCGGCACCCAGGCGCCGCCGGCCTTGAGGATGCCGAGCAGGCCCACCACGACGTCCAGCGAGCGCTCCACGCACAGGGCCACGCGCACCTCGGGCCCCACGCCCCGGCGGCGCAGGGCGTGAGCGAGCTGGTTGGCGCGCGCGTCCAGCTGCGCGTACGTGAGGTGCCGCCCCTCGAAGCTGGCGGCCAGCGCGTCCGGCGTCTCGCGGGTCCGGGCCTCGAAGAGCGAATGGACGCACGCGTCCGGGAAGTCCGCGCGAGTGGCATTCCAGTCCACCAGCAGCTGGTGCCGCTCGTCGGAAGCCAGCAGGGACAAGGAGGAGACGCGACCCTCGGGAGCGACCAGCATGGCTTCCACCAGCGTGCGCAGGTGGCCTGCCATGCGCTCGACGGTGGAGGCGTCGAAGAGGTCGGCGCTGTAGTCCAGCCAGCCCTGGAAGCCTTCCTGGGTGCGGGTCAGCTCCAGCAGCAGGTCCGTCTTGGCGACATGGCCCTCGCGGCGCATCGGGCGGAGCGTCAGCCCCGGCAGGCGCAGCTCCGACTGGGGGTAGTTCTGGAGGATGAACATGGCCCGGAACAGCGGGGCCTGACGCAAATCACGCAGGGGCTGGAGCTGCTCGAAGGGGATGTGCTGGTGGGCGAAGGCGCCCAGGGCGGTGTCGCGCACGCGGCCGAGCAGCTGTCGCACGGTGGGGGCGCCGTCCAGACGGGTGCGCAGCACCAGGGTGTTGAGGAAGAAGCCGACCAGCTTCTCCAGCTCGGCCTGGTTGCGGCCGGCCACGGGGGTGCCGACGCAGATGTCCTCCTGGCCCGAGTAGCGGGACAGCAGCACCTGGAAGGCCGCCAGCAGGAACATGAAGGGGGTGATGCCCTCGCGGACGCAGAAGTCCTCGAGGGCGTCGGACAGCTCGCGCGGCAGGCAGAAGGCGGTCAGCCCCCCCCGAGGCATGGCGGTGTACGCGCGCGGCCTGTCGACAGGCAGCTCCAGGTCCTGCGGCGCGCCGTCGAGCTGCTGGCGCCACCAGGCGAGCTGCTTCTCCAGCTCCGCTTCGTCCAGCCACCCGCGCTGCCAGGCGGCGTAGTCGGCGTACTGGAGGGACAGCGGAGGCAGGAACGCGAGGCTGCCTTCGACGAAGGAGGCGTAGAGGGTGCCCAGCTCCCGCACCAGGACGCTGATGGACCAGCCGTCGGAGATGATGTGGTGCATGGTGAGCAGAAGCACGTGCTCCTGCTCTTCCAGCTTCAGGAGCGTCATGCGCACCAGGGGCCCGGTGGCGAGAACGAAGGGCCGCAGGGACTCCTCGGAGGCGAGGCGCCGGGCCTCGGCGTGGCGCTGCTCGGCGGGCAGGGAGCTCAGGTCGATGAGGGGCAGCGTCAGGGGGCCGGGCGCGGAGATGACCTGCGTGGGGCCGTCCGCGCCCTCACGGAAGACCGTGCGCAGGGCCTCGTGGCGGTGCACGAGGGCTTCCAGGCTGCGTCGCAGTGGCTCGACGTGAAGCTGGCCGGACAGCGCCATGTGGCCCAGCATGTTGAAGGCGGGGCTGCCGGGCTCGAGCTGGTCGATGAACCACAGGCGCTGCTGGGCGTAGGACAGCGGCAGTGCGCCGGTGCGGGGTACCGGGGTCGGCGCGGGGAGCTGCCCCGCCGAGTCGACCACTGCCCCGGTCAGGGCCTCCAGCCGCGTGGCGAGCCGCGCCACGGTCGGCGCCGCGAACAGCTCGCGCAGCGGGAGCTCGACGCCGAAGAAGGCCTGGATGCGGGCGGCGACCTGGGTGGCCAGCAGCGAGTGGCCGCCCAGCTCGAAGAAGTTGTCCTCCACGCCCACGCGGGACACGCCCAGCACCTGGGCCCAGATGTCGGCCAGCAGCGTCTCGGTGGGCGTGCTCGGAGCGAGGTACTCGGTGGCCTTGCCGGCCGCCGGGTCCGCGGAAGGCAGGGCCTTCCTGTCCAGCTTCCCATGGGGAGTCAGCGGCAGGACGGACAGCGCCACCAGGGCCGAGGGCACCATGTACTCGGGCAGCCTGTCGGAGAGGAAGGTGCGCAGGGCGCGGGTGTCCAGCTCCTCGGGGGCGGCGCCTTCACCGGGCACCACGTAGGCCACGAGCTTCGGGCCGCCGGCGCCGTCCTCGCGCACCAGCGCCACGGCCTCGCGCACGTCCGGGTGGGCGCGCAGGGTGGACTCGACTTCGCCCAGCTCGATGCGGAAGCCGCGCAGCTTCACCTGGAAGTCGGTGCGGCCCAGGTACTCCAGCGCGCCGTCTTCCCGCCAGCGCACCCTGTCGCCGGTGCGGTACAGCCGTGCACCGGGCACGCCGCTGAAGCCATCGGGAATGAAGCGCTCGGCGGTGAGGGCGGGCCGCTCCAGGTAGCCGCGCGCCAGGCCGACTCCGCCCAGGAAGAGCTCTCCGGGCACACCCACGGGCACCGGCTGCAGGTGCGCGTCCAGCACGTAGACGCGCACGTTGGGCAACGGGGTGCCGATGGGCGGCTTGCGCCCTTCGGGCACGCAGGGCGCCATGGTGGCGCACACGGTGGCCTCGGTGGGCCCGTACGCGTTGAGGAAGCGCCGGCCCGGTGCCCAGCGGGCCACGACCTCGGGCGGGCAGGCCTCGCCGGCCGACAGCAGCGTGCGCAGCCCCTCCAGCCCTTCCGCGGGCAGCACGCCCAGGGCGGAAGGGGGCAGGGTGGCCACGTCGATGCGCTGCCGCTGGAGCCACTGCACCAGGCCGGGCCCCGGCAGCAGCTCCTCCCGCGAGGAGGCCAGGCACAGCGTGGCGCCGGACAGCAGGGTGACGAAGACCTCGGAGACGGCGGCGTCGAAGCCAGGCGAGGCGAACTGCAGCACCCGCGTGCCGGGCCGCAGCTCCATGGCCTGGCCCTGCGCCTGAACCAGGTTGGGCACACCCCGGTGCGTCACCATGACGCCCTTGGGCTGACCGGTGCTGCCCGAGGTGTAGATGATGTAGGCGACGTTGTCGGCAGAGACTCGCGGGGCCGGTGCGGTCGTGGGCTGGCGGGACAGGTACGGCTCCACCGTGTCCAGCTCCACCTTCATGGTGCCGACGGGCACCGGCACGTCCAGCTCGGAGGTGGTGAGCAGCACGAACGCGGAACAGTCCTCGAGCATGAAGTCCAGGCGCTCGGATGGGTACGCCGGGTCCATGGGGACGAAGGCACCGCCGGCCTTGAGGGTGGCGAGCACGGCCACCACCAGGTCCATCGAGCGCTCCAGGCAGAGCGCGACGCGCACCTCCGCCTGGACCCCACGCGCCCGCAGCAGGTGGGCGAGCTGGTTGGCGCGGGAGTCCAGCTCGGCGTAGTCGAGGGACTCGTCCCCGTGCAGGAGCGCCAGCGCGTCCGGGGTGCGCCGGGCCTGCTCCGCGAACAGCTCGTGGATGTGGGCTCCGTCGGGGAAGGGCGCGGGCTGGCCACTCCACTCCCCCAGCACCTGTCCACGCTCGGTCGCATCCAGGAGCGACAGCTGGGACACCCTCCGTCCGGGAGCGGCGGCAATGGCCTCCAGCAGTTGGTGGTAGTGCCCCAGCAGCCGCGAGGCGGTGGCGTCCTCGAAGAGGTCCGTGCGGTAGACGACGGCGACACGCAGCCCCTGGGGCAGCTCGGTGGCCAGCAGGGACAGGTCGAGCTGGCTGGTGCCGGTATCCACCGGCTGTGCCTCCAGCACCAGGCCGGGTACCTCGAGCGGGGGCAGCGGCGCGTTCTGCAGGGTGAAGGTCACCTGGAAGAGCGGGGAGATGTCCAGCCGGCGTTCCGGCTGGAGCGCCTCCACCAGCTTCTCGAAGGGCAGGTCCTGGTGGGCGAAGGCGCCCAGGGCCGAGTCATGGACACGCCCCATCAGCTCCAGGAAGGTGGGGTCGCCGGTCAGGTCGACGCGAAGCGCGAGGGTGTTGACGAAGAGGCCGACGAGGCCCTCGAGCTCGGCGCGGTTGCGGCCGGCGACAGGCGTGCCGACCACCACGTCGTCCTGGCCGCAGTAGCGGGAGAGCAGCAGCTGATATGCGGCCAGCAGGAGGGAGAAGAGGGTTCGGCCCTCCTGGCGGGCCAGGGCCTGGAGGGAGTGGAGCAGCCGAGGGGGAAGCAGGCGCGTCTGGCGTGCGCCGCGGCGGGTGGGCACCGCGGGACGAGGCTTGTCGGCGGGCAGCTCCAGCAGGGCATCCGGGTCCAGCCGCTGGCGCCAGTACGACAGCTGCGCGTCCAGCACCTGCCCTCGGAGGTAATCGCGCTGCCAGGCGGCGAAGTCGGAGTACTGCATGGGCAGCGGCGGCAGCGGTGAGGCCCGACCCGCGGCGAAGGCCGGATAGAGCGTGCCCAGCTCCTTCACCAGCACGCCCAGCGTCCACGCGTCGGAGACGACGTGGTGCAGGTTGAGCAGCAGCAGGTGCTCGCTGGCGGCCCAGTGGTACAGCGCCGCCCGCAGCAGCGGGCCCTTGTCCAGCGCGAAGGGACGCTGCGCGTCGGCATGCAGCCTGCGCCACGCCTCCTCCTGGCCCCCGGCCTGGACCTCCACCCTGTCCAGCGCCACGTCCAGGGAGGGGGAGATGTGCTGGAAGAGCTGCCCGTCCTGCTCGACGAAGGTGGTGCGCAGCGGCTCGTGGCGCCGCACCAGCTCCTGGAGGGCCCGGCGAAGCACTTCCACCTCCAGCTGGCCGGACAGGCGCACGGCGATGGGGATGTTGAAGGCGGAGCTCCCGGGCTCCAGCTTCTCCTGGAGCCACATGCGTTCCTGCGCGAAGGAGGCGGGGGCGCGGCGGGTGGAACGGGCCTTCTCGCGCAGCAGCTCTGCAAGCCGTGCGCGCTTCTGCTCAGGGGTCAGTGCCATGTTGGATGAAAGTTCACTGGAGCCGCGGGGCTCAGGCCTGGAGGCGACGCGTTCCAGCCGCGTCCACCTCCATGAATAATTCTCAGTGAGACTATCCTACTGGAGCGACTGTTGCTGCCAGATTCTGCTGCTGGGCGAACTCGCCCAAGCTGCTGGCGCACTCTAGATGCGTTCCGAGTCCTCCAGGCGCAGCTCGGCGCGGAGCTGCTCCAGCTGCCGCGCCAGCTCGGCGGCGTGCTCCTCGCGGATGCGCTGGCGCTCGCTGCCGCCGGAGCCTCCCTTGCGGATGAAGCTGCCCTCGAGGGGCTCATACATGGACAGGCGGAAGTCGAACTTCGTCTCGCGCTCCTTCATGTACGCGAAGCTGCACTTGTGGAGGATGTCGCCCATGCGCTCTTCCTGAAGGGGAATGCCACAGAAGGCGGCGATGCGGCGCACCTGGGCCTCCAGGTTCTCGCGCAGATCTTCGTAGCGAACCCACAACACGTTGTCGTCATGGCGGTGCGGCAGCCACGAGCGCATGTACGTGAACCAGTTGTTGTCGCGAGACCGCAGCGCGCGCTCCACGAAGGCGTTGAAGTCCAGGCGGAACCGCGATGCCATCTCGTTGTGGTAGTAGAACGAGATGATGGAGTCGCGGACGTCGCGCGTCACCAGGATGATGCGCGAGTCCTTCGCCGGCCGCAGATGCTCATAGAGCATGTGCGTCTTCATGAGCCGCGGCGACGGCAGGCTCTCCAGATGGCGGATGCGGTTTCGCATGAGGAGTTCCTCCAGATAGGGCGACACCTGGAGGATGTGGTCGAACTCGCCGCGTCCCTCGTTGAGCAGCTGCACGAGGATCATCTGCACCCAGGTCGTCCCGGACTTCGGGTACGTCGCGATGAAGATGTCCCCAGGCCGGGGCCGGAACTCCATGCGCCAGTGAAGAGGGTCCAGCATCTTGCGGCCCCACTTGGAAAAGCGATCAGCCATGCCCACCGGCAGGGCGAGGCTTCTGACGAGAAATCTCGAGAACCAGTCCATGCATCCAGTCTTACCGGAATGTCGGGGGAAAAAGGGCCTGGGTTCCCGGCGGACAGGGACGCGGAAGCGGCGGGGGAACCGCCGTGGAAGCCGGACCTGGAGACCTCGAAATCGCCCCCCCAGGTTTCGTTCCCGCTTAGTTTACATAACGCATGTTATCGGACGTTCCCATAGAGGGAGACCCGGGGCGTTCTGGGCTGCTCCAGGCCCGTTTCCGGGGCCATTCCCGGCCGGCCTCCGGGCCCGTTGGCGACCGTCCCCGGTCCCCGGCTCCGGTGCTCGGACTCCTGATGCTGGAACCGCGTTGGCGACCGCTGGCGACTGCTCGCGTTCCATGCTGGGCACTTCGCCGGAGGCTCGGCTGCCTGCATGGCAGTCCGTGCTTTCCGGCATCCCTTCCGGCGCATACCGTGGTCGCCCCATGCGCTTCGTTCGCTTCGGATTCGCCGCGGTCGCCTGCTTTGGAGCCCTCGTCCTGACCGGCTGCCCCGACAAGCCGGCGGCCACGACCGATGCCGGCGCGCCCGGTACCACCGCCCAGGCTCCCACGACGCCTCCGCCGGCCCGGTTCTCGCTCAGCTACCAGGCCCCCGATGCCGGCCTGGCCGAGATCTCCCTCGCCCCCGATGAAAAGCCCGCCATCGAGGCCACGTCCGTGCTCGAGCTCCGCAGCTCCATCGGGCTCCGGAACTACCGGGTCCGGCTCTTCGACGAGGCCGAGCGCGCCATGGTCTCCGACGACGACGTCGAGGAATCCGATTCCGGGCTCGTCTACCGCATCAACCTGCCTCAACCCCTGAAGACCGGCTTCGAGTACACCCTGGTCGTCGATGCCCAGACCGGCTCGGCCTTCACGGATTCGCTGGGCCGCGAGGTCGAGGAGCTCCGGACGACGTTCCAGATCGCCGGTGAGAAGGAAAAACCGGCTCCTCCGCCACCCGCCAAGAAGCGCAAGAAGTAGCCCCAGGAGCGCCGCGGCACCTTCGCGGGCCGATGCCGGGCATCGGCGCCCGCTGGGCGACCCAAACGACAACGGCTACCTGCCTCCAGGAATGTTCGTGAAGCCGAGGAAATATTCGCGCCCGCGAAAGAATGTTCTTTTGCGTCCAGGAACATTCTTTTGATGCCGAAGAATGTTCGGGCCGTTTGTCGAGAGGAAAAAGAATGTTCTTGGCGCCCTTCTGGGCAAAAAGAATGTTTCTGGGCGCCCTTTCAGAGATTGTCGACCCACGTCCTCGGAAGCGTCTGCGGTGCTCGACCTCAGGCAGCCGCCCCCGGCAGGCTCCACCGCCGCCAGATTCCCGGCTCGATGACAGCCCCGTCGCCGTCTTCTTCCGCGCTCCGCCGCGGGCAGCAACCCCATCAGGCTCCATTGCTCCCGGCGTCCGACTCGACGACAACCACCACGTCGTCTCCGGCGCTCCGCCACGGGCAGCAGCCCTGGCGCGCACTGGAGCATCGGAGCCTCGGCCCGACGACAGAGCCTGAGACGTCGTCGGAGCCCCTCACTGACGGCAGCCCCGGTACGCTCCGGGGCTCACGGCTACCGGCTCGACCGCCGCCTTCAGCGCTCCGCCACGGGCGGCAGCCCCAGGGAGCTCTGCAGCTCCCGGAGCTTCCCCTGGATGATGCGCATGTTCTGCGGACCCATGCGCAGCAGGTGCTTCTGCGCGGCGCTCAGGCCCTCCAACTCCGGCGAGGCATAGACGTACAGCGCCCCCTGGGGCTGGACCTCCACCGGCCCCTCTGGAATGGGAACGGTCAGCAGGTGCTGGATGGCCCGGCTGAAGGTTCCATCGAACGCCTGACCCGGCGGAGCAAGCTCACGGTGCGCCTGGTCGATGAGTGACTTCAGCTCCCGGTACACGCTGCCCGCCGCCTGGGCATCCAGCGACCCGAACACCCGCGCCACCGTGTCGTACCGCGCGTAGCTCCGCGGCTCGATGGTCGTCTTTCCCTGGGCCCCGGCGACCTCGAAGCCTCCGGCCGGAGCCAGGAATCCGAGGACCATGCGCGGGCTGGCGCCCTCCGCGACGTTGTTCACCGCCGCGGTGAAGCGCCGGACCAGGTCCTTCTCCTGCAGCCACTTCGCGAACTCGGGCTCGGTCGACAGCCGGCCCATCGCATCCCGTACCCGGCCATCACTCTCCGGCAGCGACTCTTCCGGCGGCGCCGCGGCCACTCCCGCGTCCACCACGGGCGTGGCGGCGACCTCGGGCGGGCGCTCCTCGTGCCGCCGAAGGCCGAAGTACGAGGCAATCACGGCCACTCCCGCGAGGCCGAGGACCACGACCAGCGTCTTCACGCGATTGCCACCCGGGGATGGCGAAGACGGCGTTGGCGGGACACCTGCGGGCGTCGGGTGCATCGGGTCGCTCATGCGTTCCTCCGTCGTGAACGCCCCAAGCTACAAACGGACCCTCGGCGCATTCCATGGGGCCCCTGTCGATTCCGCCTCACGGATGTTCAACGTCGGGAACTCGCGTCCGCCCGGGCGGCCGGCCACCGGCCGCTGTCACCCGCCGGAGCCGCCGCCGGAGGGGCCGGAGCCCGTCCGCCCCCGCGCGGTGAGCGCCCGGGCGTAGTTCGCGAGCGACCGGTTGTACATCGGCAGATGACGGGACAGCGCGGTGAGCGCGAGCGCCACGGCCTCCCGTTCCCGCCCGGAGTCGACGAGCGCCAACGCGAGGAACGCGGCCACCGCGTCATCGAGTGCGTCGGACCCGGCCGCCCGTTCGGCGGTCAGCAGCGCCACGCTCTCCTCGACCGCGCCCAGGTTGCGCAGCGTGCTGGCCAATTGAATCACGGCCTGGCGGCGTCGCTCACCCGGCAACCCGGCGGCGAGCGCCTGCCGGTACAACGGCGCCGCCTGCGGCTCCTGCCCGATGGAGTCATGGGCCGAGGCCAGCTCGAACAGCCCAATCGGATGACCCGCCGGAAGCTCGGAGGCCAGGGCCCGGACCTTCTCGATGAACTCGGCGGGAGCGTAGGTGTCGAAGCCGCGCCACAGCTCGGAGATACGCCGCTCCCACTCCGTATCGGGTGTCATCACCAAGTCCCCTACCCGTCCTGCTCCATGGCCCGTACCCTCGCGAGCGTCTGCAGGTCGCGCTCGGTGGGGCCCAGCTCCAGGATGATGCGGCTCACGTCGTACAGCACGTCCCCGCGCTCGAACACGGGCAGCCGGGGGACGTCCTGGTTCAGGTCGTCCGCGCCCCGATTGTACGAGACGTCCATCAGCGTCCGGAGCTGGAAGGAGTCGTAGAGGTTGTACTCCACGAGGAACCGCAGCGCCTCCACGTCCCCGCGGCGCTGGTACGCGCGCCACAGCAGCACCGCGTCGTACCCGTTGACGCCCTTCAGGTGCTGCGGCCGCTCGGCGCCAATCTTCGCTTCAATCTCCTTCAGCCCGCCGCCAATCCCCAGCCGCCGCGTCACGAAGCGCAAATCAATGTGCGCGTCCGGCACCGGGAAGCGCGCCGGCCCGAAGTAGTCGCGCAGCACCGGCACGTCGAAGCACGAGCCGTTGAACGTCACCCACAGCCGCCGCTCCGCCATCGCCTCCGGCAGCGCGTCCATGTTCCGGCCCTGGATGAAGACGTGCAGCCCCGTCGAGTCGAACAGGCTCACCACCGTGGGCGCCTGCGCGTCCCTCCCGTCCGTCTCGATGTCGAAGTAGACGGCGTCGTTCTGGAACTCGGGGTACAGCCGCCAGTGCTCGCGCGGCGGCAGCAGCTCCGCCAGCTTGCGCAAATCCTTCCGCGCCAGCGCGTCCCGCGCCTGGGCGATGCGCTCACGGGCGATGTCGTCCGTCTTCTTGCTGATGGCCACCCCGGTACCGGCCGCCGGGAAGTCGTCCCACGTCTTGAAGCCCCGGGACCACAGGTCCTTCTCACGCCAGGGGCCCACGCCGGGGATGTGCTGGAACGTGCGCTGCAGCATCAATCGAGCGAGCCCAGCCTTCCCGCCACCAGGTCGTTCAGCAGCGGGATGTCCGCCTCGCAGAACGGCAGGGCCTGCATCTCCGCCGGCGTGTGGAACGCCAGCGCATGGGCACCCAGGGGCCTGGGCTCACCGGACACCAGCCGGGCCAGGTACAGCACCAGCTCCACCGTGAGGTCCGGGTACGTGTGCCGGCCTTCCCACAGCCGCCGGCCCACGGCGAGCTCCACGTCCAGCTCCTCGCGGCACTCGCGGGCCAGGGCGGCCTCGTCGGTCTCGCCCTTCTCCACCTTGCCGCCGGGGAACTCCCACAGCAGGGCCCGGCTGCCACCGGGGAGCCGCTGCTGCACCAGGAACCGGCGGCCGTCCTCGGGCTTCGGAATCAGCGCCGCGACGACGCGGACGGTCCTGGTCGCCGCCACCGTCACCCGCGAATCCCGTTCACGTCCAGGGCGTACAGGTAGCCGTTGTTGCTCAGCACGAACACCTGCGAGCCCCGCACGAAAGGCGTGGCGCTGATGCCGTCGCCCGGGTTCCACGCCACCCGCGACTTGCCCGTCTTCGGGTCCAGGAACAGCAGCGAGCGCTGGATGGGCACGAGCAGCATTCCCTGGGCGAACACGGGAGCGAAGGCCGCCCGTTCCCCCAGGGGGAGCGACCAGAGGAGCCGCCCGCTGTCGCTCAGGTAGGCGTCCACCCGGCCATCACCGGTGGCGAAGAGCAGCTGCCCCCGGGACACCAGCGCCGTTACGCCGCCCACGGTGGTGTTCCACACCATGTCGCCGCTCTCCGCCTCGAGGGCGAAGATGCCGCTCTTGTACGAGGCCACGTACAGCCGCCCGGCGTCGTCGATGACGGGCTGCGTGTCCACGTCCAGGAACTCGGAGCCGGAGCCGGACAGCGACTTCTCCCAGGTGGCGCTGCCATCCGCCAGGCTCAGCGCCACGACGAAGCCGTCGGAGAAGCCGACGTAGGCCGAGTCCTCGTGCACCAGCGGCGTGGAGGCACCCCGGACGGTGAAGCCCGCCGGCGGGTCCCTCCGGTACTGCCAGGCCCAGACGCCGTCCGCGGCCTTCACCGCGAAGAGCGTGTCACTCTCCGAGGCCACCAGCACCAGGCCATTGGCCAGCACGGGCACCGTCGCCAGCGACTCGCCGGCCGTGTACTTCCACTTCACCTCACCCGTGGCCGAGTCCAGCGCGTACAGCACGCCGTCACCGCCGGGCACGTAGACGATGCCCTCGCTCACCCGGGCACCCGCGTTGAAGCGGATGGCCGTGCGGAAGGACCACTTCACCTTGCCATCCGGTCCCACGGCGCGGACGTAGCCGTCCCGCGTGAGCGCGATGACGTGCTTGTTGTCCGGGTCGTACGCCGGAGACGCCACCTCGCGCGGCGCGTACTCCAGCGTCTGGGGCGGAGCCAGGGGCGCCCACCAGTCCACCGAGAAGTAGTCCACCGGCGGGTGCGAGGGGCCCCGGGGAATCTCCGGGTTCGTGTAGTACTGCGTCCTGCCGCAGCCGCCCAGAAGCCCCACCGCCGCGGCACCCACCAGCCAACGCTTCCAGCTCACGAGGCCCTTCTTCATGGTGTGGTGACTACCCCGCGTCCTGGCCGGTGGCCGCCGCGGGCTGCGCCGGGGCCGGAACCTTCACGCCCTCGGAGGCGAGCACCGCCAGCCGCTCGCTGGCCTGCCGCGCCGCCGCGGTGTTCGGGTGGTCGGCGGAGATCTTCGACAGCACCTGCGCCGCCTCCTCCTTCTTGTTCTGGAGGATGAGCATGCGGCCCTTGTGGTAGGCGCCCATGCCGGCCAGGTACTCGCCGCCGCCGGCCGAGTCCATCTGCTCGAAGGACTTGATGGCGTCGTCGTACTTCTTCTCGGCCTCGAGCGAGTAGCCCTGGCCCTCCAGCGCACCGGCGCGCAGCGGCTCGTTCTGGGGCGCGTCCTTCAGGAAGGCCGAGAAGGCCTCCTGGGCGGCCGGGTAGTTGCCCAGCCGGAACTGCGCCTTGCCCAGGGACAGCGCCGCCGTCGTCGCCGAGCGGGTGCCGCCGTGCTCCTTGAGGAAGTCGGTGAGCGCCTTCACCAGCGCCTCGTCCCGCTCCTGCAGCGTCTTGAAGGGGGGCTCGGTGTCACCGGGCTGCGCGGGCTCCACGCCCTCCACCGGCCGTTCCAGGACGGCGAGTGCCTGGCCCAGCGCCTGGGAGGCCGTCTCCTCATTGCGCTTGGACACCTCGTTGGCGATGCCCACGCCCAGGCCGCCGACGAGCAGCACGGCGGCGCCGATGCCGATGAGCTTCTGCCGCTGGGCCAGCCAGTCTCCCGCTTCAGCGCCGACCTTCTGGAAGCTGTCCGGAGCGCGGAGCTCCTGCTGGCGAATCTTCTCGGTCTTGGTGGTTCCGGCCACGTCTGGCAACCTCTCTCGTCGCTGCGGTGCTGTACCCCGACAAAGGGGAAAAGAGCGGCGCACTGTACGGAGCGCGCGCCGCGAGTGTCAACGCACGGACGCTTCAGCGCTTCCCCTGGAGGTGCGGTTTCTTTCGCGCCTCCCGCTTCGCCTTGCCGGGGCGCTCCCGGAAGTGGAGGCGGATGGGGACTCGCAGGTCGAACGTCTTGCGGATCTGGTTGGTGATGTACCGCTTGTACATGTCCGGGACTTCTTCCGGATGGTTGCACATGAGCGTGAAGGTGGGGGGCGCCGCCGCCACCTGGGAGATGTAGTACAGGCGCAGGGGCTTGCCCCGGACGATGGGGGCCGGGTGGTTGTCCACCATGTGCTCCAGCAGCCGGTTGAGCTGGGGGGTGGGCGCCCGGAAGCGGAACTGCTGGGCCAGCTCCACCGCCACGTCCACCACCTTCTCCACCTTGGAGCCCGTCAGCGCGGACGTGAAGAGGATGGGCGCGTAGCCCACGAACTTCAGCGCGTACTTCAGGGACTCGCGGTACGTCTCCTGCCGGCGCTGGTCCGCCCCAATCAGGTCCCACTTGTTGACGACGATGACCAGGGCCCGGCCGCGCTCCTCCGCGAGCCCCGCCAGCTTGGCGTCCTGGTCCACCGCCGGCTCCGTGGCGTCCATCAGCAGCACGGCCACGTCGCTGCGCTCCATCACCTTCAGCGCCGCCACCACGGAGAACTTCTCTACGCGGTGGGCAATGGTCTTCTTGCGCCGGATGCCCGCGGTGTCCGTGAGGATGAGCTTGTGGTCCTTGTACGTCAGCGGCGAGTCCACCGGGTCTCTCGTGGTGCCGGCAATCTCGCTGGCCACCACCCGCTTCTCCTTGAGGATGGCGTTGACCAGGGTGCTCTTGCCCACGTTGGGCCGGCCGATGATGGCCACGCGGATGACGCCGTCGTCCGGAGGCGCCTCGGCGCCCTCGTCCTCTTCCCGGGGCGGCAGCTTCGCCACCACCTCGTCGAAGAGGCCCGGCACGCCCAGGCCGTGCTCGGCGGACAGGGGCTGCACCTCGCCCAGGCCCATCTTGTAGAACTCGGCGGCCAGGGCCTGCATCTGCCCGGACGTGTTGTCGAGCTTGTTGGCGGCCACCACCACCGGCTTGCCGCTCTTGCGCAGGTAGGTCGCCACCGCGTCGTCCGCGGGGGTGATGCCCTCGCGCCCGTCGACGACGAAGATGATGACGTCGCACTCCTCCACGGCCAGCTGCGCCTGCTCGCGCACCTGCTGCAGCAGCGTGTCCTTCTCACCGGGGACGAAGCCGCCGGTGTCGATGAACGTGAAGGTGCGGCCCTCCCACTGCGCGTCCGCGTAGTGGCGGTCCCGCGTGACGCCGGGCATGTCCTCGACCAGCGCGAGGCGCTTGCCGACGAGGCGGTTGAACAGCGTGCTCTTGCCCACGTTGGGGCGTCCGACAATGGCAACCAGGGGCTTCATCTCAGTCGTATCCCAGCTTCTTGAGGCCTTCGGGGCGCTCGCTCCAGCGAGGCTCCACGCGCACCCGGAGGTCCAGGTACACGTGCGCGCCCAGGAGGCGTTGCACGGACTTGCGCGCGTCCGTGCCAATGGTCTTCAGCATCTGCCCCTGCTTGCCAATGATGATGGCCTTCTGGCTGTCGCGCTCCACGTAGATGGATGCCGCGATGCGGATGAGTCCGCCCAGCTGGTTCGGCGGCGTGCCCGGCCGGGGCTCCCGCTCGGACTCGTCGAAGATGTCCACCAGCACCGCGGTGGAATAGGGGATTTCCTGGCGGCAGTGGCGCAGCACCTGCTCGCGGATGTACTCGGCCACCAGCGCGCGCTCCTGCTGGTCGGTGAGCATGTCCTCGTCGAAGACGTTCTCCCCTTCCGGCATGTGCCCGAGCACCGCGTGGAACAGCCGCTCCACCCCGTCCTTCTCCCGCGCGGAGATGGGGACCACCTCCGCGAAGGGGAACTCCTTGCGGTACAGGTCGATGAGCGGCAGCAGCGCCGCCTTCGGCAGGGTGTCGATCTTGTTGATGACGAGGAAGGTCGGCTTGCCGATCCTCTGCAGCCGCTCGAGGATGGTGCGGTTGCCCGGGCTCACCTCGAGCTTCTCGCCCGAGGGCGGCTCGATGAGGAAGAGGACCAGGTCCACCTCTTCGGCGGCATGGAGGGCGACCTCGACCATGTAGCGGTTGAGCTCGCCCTTGGCCTGGTGGATGCCCGGCGTGTCGATGAACGCCACCTGCCCCTCCGGGCGGGTGACGACGCCGAGGATGCGGTTGCGGGTGGTCTGCGGCTTGGGCGAGACGATGGCGATCTTCTCGCCTGTCAGCGCATTGAGCAGCGTGCTCTTGCCCACGTTGGGGCGCCCGATGAGCGCGGCGAAGCCGCTGCGGTGTGTCTTGGGGGAGGCCATTGCTTCGGAGGTGGTCTGGGAGCCCCTGAAAGTAGGAGCCCCGTAGGAAGAACGTCTGGAAACGCCGTTTAACAACCCGCCACCCCGCCATTTCGCATGGCCGGGCGGCGGGCGAACGGGCTACGGCTGGGTCGTCGAGATGGTCAGCTTGTTGATGCGCACGTCCTGGCGCGGCCGGTCGCTGGCGTCGCGGGCCACGCCGGCGATCTTCTCCACCACGTCATAGCCCGTCACCACCTCGCCGAAGATGGTGTGCTTGTTGTTGAGGTACGTCGGCTTGGACGTGGTGATGAAGAACTGGCTGCCGTTGGTGTTGGGGCGGCCGATGTTCGCCGTGGCCAGCAGGCCCACTTTGTCGAAGGTGCGGCCGCTCTGGTACTCGTCCGGCACGTTGAAGCCCGGGCCACCGCGGCCGGAGCCCGTCGGGTCACCGCCCTGAATCATGAAGCCCGGAATCACGCGGTGGAAGATGATGCCGTCGTAGTACGGCCGCTTCGTCTTCTGGCCCGTCGAGGGGTCCGTGAACTCCAGCTCGCCGGTGGCCAGACCGACGAAGCTCGACACCGTCTTCGGCGCATCCTTCGAGAACAGGCGCACCACGATGGTGCCCTGCGTGGTGTCGAAGGTGGCATACAGGTCCTTGCCCGCCTGAACCTCGTCCATCATTCCCATGCTGCCCTCCCGTCTGTGGGGGCCCGCCGGAGGGACGGGCCCGTGTCAGGTCCTCTGCCCCACCCTCGCGGGGCTCACTGCTTCGGCGCGGCCGGGGCCTTGGCGCCCGTGTCCTTCTTGGGGGCCGGGGCCGCCGGGGCCTTGCCCTTGTCGCCCGGCTTCGCGCCCGCGGCCGCGACACCCGCCGGAGCCTTGTCGCTCAGCACCACCTGGTTGATGACCACGGCGGTGCGCGGCCGGTCCCGGTTGTCGGTGGGCAGGTTGGAAATCTTCTCCACGACCTCATAGCCCTTCACGACCTCACCGAAGATGGTGTGCCGGCCGGTGAGGTGCGCCGGCGTGGACGTGGTGATGAAGAACTGGCTGCCGTTGGTGTTGGGCCCGGCGTTGGCCATGGCCAGCAGGCCCGGCTTGTCGAAGGTGCGGCCGCTCTGGAACTCGTCCTCGAAGCGGTAGCCCGGGTCGCCCATGCCGGTGCCGGTGGGGTCGCCGCCCTGAATCATGAAGTTCGGAATCACGCGGTGGAAGACGGTGCCGGCGTACAGCGGCTTCTTCGACTTCTTCCCCGAGGTGGGGTCCGTCCACTCCTTCTCGCCCGTGGCCAGCCCCACGAAGTTGGCCACCGTCTTGGGGGCCTCCTTGGGGAAGAGGCGGACGACGATGTCGCCCTCGCTCGTCTTGAAGGTGGCGTAGAGGTCCTTGCCGGCCTCGACCTTCTGGGTCCACTTGCCGGAAGAGGCGGCGGAGGCGGTGCCCGCCAGGAGGCAGGCCACCAGCGCGAACGTCATTCGGAGGGTGGAGTGTCGCATGAGGCGGGCACCTTATGCGCCACCCCTCCGCCCTCCAAGGGGTTTCACGCCGAGGTGTCGTCCCGGGACGTTTCCGCCGTGGCGGGTGTGTCGGACGCCGGAGCAGACGCGGCGCCCTGGCCGAGCCGCTGCGGGAGCATGTCCAGCGTCATCCGGGCCGCGGCCTGCTCCGCCTCCTTCTTGCTGCGGCCGGTGGCGCGCGCGAAGGCCTCCTCGCCGATGATGACCTCCACCTCGAAGATCTTGGAGTGCTCCGGGCCGGACTCCGACACCACCCGGTAGCGCGGCGGCATCTTCAGCCGCTCGTGGACGAGCTGGCCCAGGGCCGTCTTGTAGTCCTTGTCGAGGCTGGAGGCCGCCTCGTCGATGAGCTCCACGAAGAAGCGGTCCACCAGCTGGAGCACCGGCTCCATGCCCGAGCTGAGGTACACCGCGCCGAAGACGGCCTCCAGCGCGTCCGCCAGGAGCGAGTTCTTCTCGCGCCCCTTGTACTTGTCCTCGCCGCGGCCCAGCAGCAGCAGGTCCCCCAGCGGGATGCGCCGGGCCACCAGGGCAAGCCCCTCCTCGTGGACGAGGCGGGCGCGGACCTTGGTGAGGAAGCCCTCGGGCACGTCCGGGAAGCGGCGCCACAGCCGGTCCGCGACGGCCAGGTTCACCACCGAGTCGCCGAAGAACTCCAGGCGCTGGTTGTCCTTGAGGCGCAGGTCCGGGTTCTCGTTGACGTACGTCTTGTGGGTGAGCGCCTCAATCGCCAGGTCCTGGCGGGAGATGGTGACTCCCAGGCGAGACTCGAGGAGCTGCACACGCTCGGCGAGGGTGAGTTTCTCCAAACCCATTCACTCCTGTGGCGCGTCCGGACCCACGAGCCTCACGGCCTCGGGGGCAACCTTCAGCAGGTCCGCCACCATCCGGACGATGCCGGGAAATTCATCCAGCTCGAACCGCCCCGCCCACACCTTTCCCCGGGGCCCCGCCAGCAGCCCCCGGAACGTGCGCCCCGCGACCCTCGCGGCGGCGAAGCGATACGGCTTGCCCTCTACCTGGAGCTGCGCCAGCAACTCCAGGGCGCTGCGGGGAGGCACCAGGGCCTCCGCCCCGAACTTCTCCACGATGTCCGCGAAGCGCACCAACCCCGCCCCGACGGGCGAGGGCTGCGGCCGGGCGGCCGGCTCACCGAACAGCGCCGCCAGGTAGCCCGTCAGGGCCGCCCGCTCGCGGAACTCGGACAGCTCCAGCGTGTGCCCGCCACCAGTGGGCAGCTCCTCGCCGCCCCGCTGCACGCGGGCCACCCGGAAGTTGCCCAGCCGGTCCGCCACGAGCGTGACGGCCAGCTCGCCGTCCACCACCTCGGTGGTCAGCTCCAGCGTCTGCTCGTCCACGCGGGGAGTCAGGCCGAGGACCTGCAGCTCGGCCGACCGCCGCTGCACGTGGAAGATGTGCTCGTTGAACGCGTCCGACAGCAGCGCCTCGATGTCCGAGGCGTCACTGAGCGCGCCCACCAGGATGGGGGCCAGCCCCACCACCGCCGCGGGGGCGATGGGGATGAGGCGGTCCCCCATCACCTGGAAGGTCACCTCGGGGATGAAGGCCCGGGTGACGGGATTCACCAGGGGAGACGCCTCCAGGTCCAGCACCGCTTCGGTGCCAGCCGCGTCCTCCCTCACCTGCAGCCCGAGTCCCTCCAGCCTGGCGGTGTCCATCACGCCCCTTTGAAGATCTCGCGGGCGATGATGGTGCGCTGGATCTCGCTCGTGCCCTCTCCAATCTCACAGAGCTTGGCGTCGCGCAGGTAGCGCTCGACGGGGAACTCGCGGGTGTAGCCGTAGCCGCCGTGGATCTGCACCGCCTTGTTGCAGGCGCGCATGGCCGCCTCGGAGGCGAAGAGCTTCGCCATGGAGGCCTCCTTCGAGTACGGCTTGCCCTCGTCCGCCAGCCGCGCCGCGCGGTGCACCAGCAGCCGGGCCGCGTCCATCTCCGTCTTCATGTCCGCCATCATCCAGCGCAGGCCCTGGAACTCGCTGATGGGCTGGCCGAACGCGGTGCGCTCGCGCGAGTAGCGGATGGACTCCTCCAGGGCGCCGCGGCCCAGGCCCACCGCCAGCGCGCCGATGGTGATGCGGCCCTTGTCGAGGATCTTCATCGTGTCGATGAAGCCGTGGTCCACCTCACCGACGCGGTTGGAGTCGGGGACCTCCACGTTCTCCATCACCAGCTCGGCCGTGTCCGACGAGCGCATGCCCAGCTTGCCGTGGATGGCGCGCTGGCTGAAGCCCGGCATCCCCTTCTCCAGCAGGAAGGCGGTGATGCCCTTCTGCCGCTTCTCGGGGGACGTCACCGCCAGCACGACGAAGACGTCGCCGACGGTGCCCTGGGTGATGAACATCTTGGCGCCGTTGAGCACCCAGTTGTTGCCGTGGCGCACGGCCGTGGTCTTCATGCCGGAGGCGTCCGAGCCGGAGCCCGGCTCGGTGAGGCCCCAGGCGCCGAGGTACTCGCCGGTGGCCAGCTTGGGCAGGTACTTCTTGCGCTGGGCGTCCGTGCCGAACACGCGCAGGTGGCTGGTGCCCAGGCCGTTGTGGCTGGCCACCGTCAGCGCGAGCGAGCCGTCATAGCGGGCGATCTCCTCCACGGCGACCGCCACTGCGAGTGAGTCCATGGCGGCGCCCCCGTACTCCTCGGCGACCAACATGCCCATCACACCCAGCTGCCCCAGCTCCCTCACCACCTCCAGCGGGAACTTCTCCTCCTTGTCCCACTCCCGGGCGTACGGCTTCACCCGGCTTTCGCAGAAGTCTCGGAGGGAGGACTGGAGGGCGCGGTGGCTTTCAGGAAGTTCGAAATCCATGGTCGGCAGGATCTATAGCAAAGCGCCCCGGCGCAGGCCGGGGCTCGCGAAGGGAGGAAGTTTTCCTACTCAGACGGGATAGACACCGTGCTTCTTCTCGGCACGGGGCGCGTGGCGCTGGGAGTACAGCTTGTAACGCTGGGCCAGCTCCTGACGCAGGCTGTCACCCGGGATGATCTCGTCGATGACGAGCTCGCTGGCCAGCTTGTAGATGTCCACGTCGGCCTTGTACTCGTCGCGCAGCTTCTGGACGTAGGCCGGCCGCTCGGCCTCCGGCAGGTCCTGGATCTTGTTGTAGTAGACGGCATTCACGGCCGCCTCGGGACCCATGACGGCGATCATCGCGCCCGGCAGGGCCAGGGTGGCGTCCGGGGCGAAGCCGGGGCCGCTCATGGCGTAGAGGCCGGCGCCGTAGGCCTTGCGGACCACCACGCAGATCTTCGGGACGCTGGCCTCGGACACGGCGGAGATCATCTTCGCGCCGGCGCGGATGATGCCGGCCCGCTCCACCTTGGTGCCGATCATGAAGCCCGGCACGTCCGCCAGGTAGAGCAGCGGGATGTTGAATGCGTCACACAGCCAGATGAAGCGCGCCGCCTTGTCCGCGCTGTCCACGAACAGCACGCCGCCCTTGTACTTGGGCTGGTTGGCGACGATGCCCACGGGCATGCCGTTGATGCGCGCCAGACCGGTGATGAGCTCCTGGGCGAAGAGCTTCTTCACCTCGAACCAGCTGTCCTCGTCGATGAGCTCCTTGATGAGGGCATGCATGTCGAAGGGCTTGTTCTGGTCGGCGGGGACGATTTCGTCCACGCGCTTGCCGCTGCCCTTGGGCGCGAGCGCGGGCGCCTCGGGAGGCCGCTGGCTGAAGTTCTCCGGGAAGTAGCCGATGTACTTCTTCGCCGCGGCGATGGCCTCCTCCTCCGTCTTCACCAGCACGTCGCCGACGCCGGAGATGGAGCAGTGCATCTTCGCGCCGCCCATCTCCTCGAGCGTCACCTTCTCGCCAATGACCATCTCGGCCATGCGGGGGCTGCCCAGGTACATGGAGGCGTTGCCGTCCACCATGATGACCAGGTCACAGAAGGCGGGGATGTACGCGCCACCGGCGGCGGAGGGCCCGAAGAGCAGACACACCTGGGGCACGAAGCCGGACATGTGCACTTCGTTGTAGAAGATGCGGCCGGCGCCCCGGCGACCGGGGAACATCTCCACCTGGTCGGTGATGCGGGCTCCGGCGGAGTCCACCAGGTAGAAGAGCGGGCAGCGGAGCGAGCGGGCGGTCTCCTGGATGCGGAGGATCTTCTCCACCGTGCGGGCGCCCCAGCTGCCGGCCTTCACCGTGGAGTCGTTGGCCATGATGGCCACGGTGCGACCGGCCACCTTGCCCAGGCCGATGATGACGCCGTCCGAGGGCAGCTCGGGGTCCAGGTTGTTGGCGAGCTTGGCGTCCTCGACGAAGGAGCCCTCATCCACCAGCAGGCGGATGCGCTCACGGGCGAACAGCTTGCCCGACTCCTTGTTCTTGGCGTGGTACTTCTCCGCGCCGCCCTTCTCCACCTGCGCGATCTTCTCCAGCAGCTTCGAGTCTTGGGACATGGCCCGGGCCACATAGCAGAAAGGTCCTCGGCTGGCTGCCTTCTCGCCGAGGGTGCGTTGCGTCGTGACGTCCAGCTTACGACGCACCGTGTGAACGAGGGGGCGCGGGGGGTGCCGCTGAGGGCTTCCCTGCCTACCTTGGAGCCTCACGGGGGCGACCACGCGAGCAAAGAAACGCCTCCGACAATCATCTGGCCCTGGGAGGGACGCATGTTCGCAGCGAAGAAGACCAAGTGGATGGCGAAGGGGTTGGCCAAGAGCGACCTCGTCCGGAAGTTGGTGGCCCAGAAGCTCATCAATGACCTTCCCCGCGCGGCGAAGGACACCTGGGACGACTTCGACCCGGATGACGTGCTGCGTCTGGTGGGGCTCACCACCTACAAGCCCGCCCGCACGGGTGCGGGTGGCCTGGGCGCCTTCCTCATCGGCGTGGCCGCCGGTGGCGTGGCCGCGCTGCTCCTGGCCCCGAAGACGGGCACCGAGCTGCGCACCACCGTCAAGGACAAGGCGATGGGCTACATGAACAAGCAGAACGTCAACATGGGCAGCGAGAAGACCGCCAGCGCCTGAGGCGCGGGGTCTTTTCGACACACCTGACGTGAGTGCGCGGGGGCGGGGCCCGGGTCATCGGGCCACCGCCCCTGGCATTTGAGACCTACCGGCCCTTGTAGACGGGCGGCCGCTTCTCGGCGAAGGCGCGCAGGCCCTCGAGCCGGTCCTCCGTCTTGAGGACCTCCTCGTACTTGCGCAGCTCCAGCGCGAGCGCGTCGTCCAGCTCCAGGCCGGTGCCCTCGTCGATGGCGTGCTTGGCGGTGGCCACGGCGATGGGGGCGTTCTCCACCACCGACTCGGCGAGGCTGTAGGCCACCTCCAGCAGGTGCCCCTCGGGCGCCAGCCGGTTGACCAGTCCCACGCTGAAGGCCTCGGCCGCGTTGATGCGGCGGGCGGTGAGGATGAGGTCCTTGGCCCGGCCCGGGCCGATGAGGCGCGCCAGCCGCTGCGTCCCTCCGCCGCCAGGGATGATGCCCAGCTTCACCTCGGTGAGGCCAAGCTCCGCCGCCGGGGCCGCGACGCGCAAGTCGCACGACAGCGCCAGCTCCGTGCCGCCGCCGAAGGCCGCGCCGTTGATGGCGGCGATGAAGATGCAGTCGCTCTTCTCGATGGCGCGAAAGGTGCGGCGCAGGCCGTCGAGGAAGGCGCGGACCTCGTCCTCGGCCATGCCGGAGCGCTCCTTCAGGTCCGCGCCCGCGCAGAAGGCCTTGTCGCCCGCGCCGGTGAGGATGACGGCGCGCACCTGGCGGCCCGAGGACACGCGCGCGACCATTTCGCCCAGTTCCTTGAGCATGGCGCGACTGATGGCGTTGCGGCGGCCCTCGCCGTCGATGGTCCAGATTTCGATGGCACCCCGTGCGTCGACCTTGAATTCCGGCATGTGCACTCCCCTCCCCGGGCCCGTCCGGCGGGCCGCCCTGGGACGCGGCAGAGTGCGGCGGGAAGCCCGGTCTGGCAAGACGGAAACGGTTACGATTGGACTCATGTCCTGGCGTACCGCGCACGTTCGACTTCTCGGGTGGGCTCCCTGGCTGCCCACCGCCCTCGTCCTGCTGGCCCTGGCCGCTCCCCTGGAGGCCCTGGCGCGAGGAGGCGGAGGCGAGCACTACACCCGCCCCTCGTCCGATGACAGAGACGGCGGCGGTGGCCTCCCCGCCTGGTTCATCAACGAGATTCTCTTCCTCGTCATCCGCTACCCGAAGGTGATGATTCCGCTGATTCTCATCGGCGGGGTGGCGTACTGGCTCTACCGGCGCAACCTGCACCCGGACGCCACCACGCGCCGCGCCCTGGAGCAGCGCGAGGCGGACCGGCGCACCCGCGTCTCCCAGCAGGACGTGAGCGGCTGGGTGAATGCGCTGAAGCTCAAGGACTCTGCGTTCGAGCTCCCACCGGTATTGGACAAGACGCGCTGGCTCTTCCTGGAGCTGCAGAAGGCGTGGTTCCAGCGAGACATGACGCCGGTGCGGCCCTTCCTGTCCGACGCCACGTGGCAGCGGTTCAACGTGCAGTTGCAGCTCCTCGCGGCGCAGGGCGTGCGCGACGCCATCACCGACTTCGAGGTGCTCGACGTCCAGCTCATCGGGCTGGAGCAGAGTCAGTGGTTCGACAGCATCCACGTCCGCATCCAGGCGCGGATGCGCGACACCGACGTGCCCGCGTCGTTCAGTGACGCGCAGGCCACGGAGGCGGCTCGCAAGGCGCCGCAGGAGTCCTTCACGGAGGTATGGACCTTCGTGCGCAAGCCGGGCGCGCAGACGCGCGTGGGCGCGGACCTGTACCAGGGCAAGTGCCCCAACTGCGGTGCTCCGTACGCGGGCGGCGCGGCCAACCGCTGCGAGTACTGCGGCGCGGTGGTGAACTCCGGCAACTACGACTGGACACTGTCGGAGATCACGCAGGGCGTGGAGCACGAGCACGGCCACAGGCCGGTGGGCGGACTGGCGCAGGCGCGTCAGGCGGACCCCGCGCTCAACCTGGAGATCCTGGAGGACCGCGCCTCGCTGCTGTTCTGGCGGTGGATCGACGCGCAGAGCCGTGGGGACATGAAGCCCCTGACCAAGGTGGCCAGCCCGGTGGCGCTGCAGCGGCTGGGCGCCGAGGTGGAGGAGCTGCGCGGCAGGGGCCGCAGGCGCGTGTTCCTGGAGTGCGCCGTGGGCTCGGTGGACGCGCACTGCTTCGAGGTGGACCCGGCGGGCCATGACCTGGCGCACGTGGAGATCCGCTGGAGCGCGCGGATGGGCGTGGGGCCCGCCAACGAGCGGCCGCCGCAGCTGCCCACGGTGCCGCAGCGCTTCGTCTTCACGCTGACGCGCCGGCATGGGGCGCAGACGAACACGGCCAACGGCATGTCCACGGACCGGTGTCCGCAGTGCAACGCGCCGCTCACGGACAGCGCGGCGAGCACCTGTGACTTCTGCGGCACGCAGCTGGCGAGTGGTGAGCGGGACTGGGTTCTCGTGTCCGCCCTCCCCTACGAGGCGTGGGGCGTGTCGCAGGACCAGCGGCACCAGGCCAACGTGCTTCGCGAGGCCGTGGCGGTGGAGAAGGCCGCCGCTCCCGCCACCGATGCGGTGATGGACGTGCAGGAGCGCCAGCGGCTGCTCTACATGATGGCCGCCATCGCCGCCGCGGACGGAGAGGTCAGCGGCGCCGAGCGCAAGCTGCTCAAGCTGTGCTCGGAGCGCTGGGGCGTGGAGTGGGCCAACGTGGAGATGGCGCTGGGTGCCGGGCCGCAGCTCTTCGAGCGGCTGGTACCGCGCGGGACTCCCGAGGCCGAGCTCTTCCTCCGCAACATCGTGGAGATGGCGATGGTGGATGGCCGCATCGACCGGAAGGAGCGGCGCATGCTGGAGTCCGCCGCCGAGCACCTCGGCCTGCGGGAGCGGCTGGACGCGATGATTTCGCGGCAGTAGCTGGGGTTCGAAGGGGCCGGGGGCATTCCCCGGCCATTGGGGCTACTGAGACAGGTCGTCGAACACCGCGGAGAGGCTGGTGGCGCTCAAGGACCGGTCGAACCAGAGGTCGAGAGTGTCCACGTCGGTGCAGTTGAGGATGCGCTGCCGGGCCTCCTCATGCACGTACACCCTCCTCTTGGCGAGTATCCGCAGGATGTCCTCGGCACGCCCGCGACTCACCCCCTGCGCAAGCCCTTGCTGGCGTCCCTGCTCGATGAGTTCCTCGCCCCAGCCACGCATGACTTCCTCCGTTCGTTGCTGACCCAGCACCGAATGTAACTCCCGTCTGGCCGCCGTATGCGAGGCCTTGTTCCCGACCAGCAGGAGGTAGCGAACGAGGAAGAGGTCATGCGGTCCCGACATGGTGAGCCGGGCCCAAAGCACGCGGCGGGCCAGACACTCGCGTCAACGCAACGGGCGGCCCGGAGTGTCTCCAGTGCCGCCCGTCCAACCGCCTCGAACCTGTTCAACCCCGCGTCACGTCCGCGCGCTGCGCGAAGCCTTCTTCTCCCGCTCACCGAGCGCGGCCTGCAGGTACTTGCCGGCCAGCTTCCGGCCGATCAGCTCCTGGGCAATCTCCCCGGCCTCCACCAGCTTGTCGAGGTTGATGCCCGTCTCCACGCCCATGCCGTGCAGCATGAACACGGCATCCTCCGTGGCCAGGTTGCCCGCCGCGCCCGGCGCGTAGGGACACCCGCCCAGTCCGCCGATGCTCGCGTCCAGCGTCGTCACTCCCGCGGACAATCCCACCAGCGCGTTCGCCAACGCCGTGCCGCGCGTGTCGTGCATGTGCAGCGCCAGCTTCTCCACCGGGATGTGCTTCAGCAGCGCCTCGAGGATCTCCTCCGTCTGGCGCGGAGTCCCCACGCCAATCGTGTCCCCCAGGCTGAGCTGGTAGATGCCCGCGTCCACGAGCTGGCGGCAGATGTCCACCACCCGCGCCACCGGCACCTCGCCCTCGTACGGGCAGCCCCACACCGTGGACAGGTAGCCGCGCACGCGCATGCCAGCATGCAGGGCCGCCACCGTCACCTCGCGCGCTCCCGCCAGTGCCTCGGCGATGCTCTTGTTGATGTTCTTCTTCGAGTGCGCCTCGGACGCGGAGATGAAGACCGCCGCCTCCTCCAGCCCCGCCTCGCGCGCCCGCTGCAGGCCCTTCAGGTTGGGCACCAGCGCGGAGAACACCACGCCCTCCCGCCGGCCCACCAGGCGCAGCAGCTCCTCCGCGTCCGCGAGCTGCGGAATCCACTTCGGAGAGACGAAGGACGTCACCTCGATGCGCTTCTCGCCCGCGGCGACCAGCGCGTCGATCAACCGTGCCTTGTCCCGCGTCGGCAGGGTGCGCAGCTCGTTCTGCAAGCCATCCCGCGGGCCGACTTCATACACATCCACCCGCTTCGGGAGCTGGCCCAGCCAGCCTGGACGCGCTCTGGGATTTTCTTTCGTATCCACTGGACGCCTCAGCCTCGTCGGCGCTGTGCCGCGATAATCAGGTCGGCCGCATGCGGCGCGGGCGGCTCACCAGCCAGCCCACCATGCACCCACTCCGTTGAGAAGCCCGTGCTTTCCAACAGTCGTTGCAGTTCCGCAAGCGGGTAGTAGCGAATGGAATACGACGCGGTGAGCCGCCGACCAGTCGGTAGGGACAGCGTTCGCTGGCCCATGTCCCTGCCTGTAACGGCGTCGAAGCGGCTTTGCTCCTCCAGCACGCTTCCGTCCGGCAACGTCTGTCGGAATGACGCGCCGGGCGATTCCGCCAATCGCTCGTACGGCACCGTCTGGAACACCAACCGCCCTCCCGGCCGCAGCACCCTCGCCACCTCGCGGAGGATGTGCACGTGCTCGGCGTCCGTGAAGGCGAAGAGTGTCGAGTACCAGGCGTATGCCCCCGCGAGTGACTCGGGGCGAAACGGCAGTGCCTTCAAGTCGCCCTGCACCGCCGGGAAGCCCGGCCGCCGCATCGCCAACGACAGCGCGTCCAACTCCAGTCCGATGATGCGCCCGGCCAGCGGACCTGACGCATTGAGTCGTGAGGCATGGCGTCCGTGCCCACATCCGAGGTCGATGATGGGCTCCGGGCCGGGCACGTCCGCGAAGGCGCGCGCGAGGTACTCGGCCTCCTTCTCCGTCACGGCCTCGGAGAGGAAGGGCAGCGTGCTGCGCAGATAGAGTTCGCCGAAGAAGGACACGGGTGGGAGGGTACGGACACACCGCCTCCGTGCAAGCCCATGAAGTCATTGCCCCCGGCAGGCATTGCGCCTATGGGAGGGGCATGTCGCGAGAGCCTCTCCCCATCGCCGCCGAGTTCCCGCCTCCGTCGCTGGACGCGTGGCGCAAGCTCGTGGAGAAGGACCTGAAGGGCAAGCCCTTCTCGTCGCTCCAGTCGCCGCTGGAAGGCGGCCTGTCCCTCAAGCCCCTCTATACCTCCGAGGACGTCCCCTCCCCCGTGGAGCCCCCGGGAGTGGCGCCCTACGTGCGAGGCACCCAGCCCCTGGGGCACACCGAGGGCGGATGGACGGTGTGCCAGGAATACGCCGGCCCCGACGTGGACTCCACCGCCGAGAGCCTGCGCACCGACCTGGAGCGCGGCGCCATGGGCGTCTGGCTGCTCCTGGACGCTCCGTACGGCGTCGACGTGAAGGACGCGGCCACGTTGAAGCGACTGCTCGCGCATGTCCCGCTGGAGCGCACGCCCGTGCACCTCGAGCCGGCGCGTGACGTGCTCGCTCCCGCGTCGCTCCTGCTCCAGGTCGCGGATGGCCTGGGCATCCAGCGCGCGGCGCTCAAGGGCAGCCTCGGCATCGACCCCATCGGCGCGCTGGCGCGCTCGGGCGCGACGAAGGCGGATGTCGCCGCGACGCTGCGCGAGGCCGCGCCGCTCGTGACGTCGCTGCTGAAGGAGGCACCGGGCCTGCGCGCGCTGCTGGTGTCGTCGCGCGCCTGGGCGGACGCGGGCGCCACGCCCGTGCAGGAGCTGGCGTGGGCCATCGCCACGGGCGTGGAGTACCTGCGTGAACTGGAGCGCGCGGGCGTGTCCCCCAACGACGCGGCGCGCTCGGTGCAGTTCGCGCTGTCCGTGGGCGCGCACTTCTTCCCGGAGATTGCCCGCCTGCGCGCGGCGCGGCTGCTGTGGGCCAAGGTCGTCGCGGCCTCGGGTGGCTCGCCCGAGGCGCAGGCCATGACGCTGCACGCCCGCACCGCGAGCGCCACGAAGACGAAGCACGACCCGTGGGTGAACATCCTGCGCGCGACGTCGGAGTCCTTCGCCGCCGTCGTCGCGGGCGCGGACAGCGTCAGCACCACCCCCTTCGACGAGCCGCTGGGCACGCCGGACGAGCAGGGCCGCAGGCTCGCGCGCAACACGCAGCTCATCCTGCGCGACGAGTCCAGCCTCAACCGCGTCGCGGACCCCGCGGGCGGCAGCTACTACCTCGAAGAGCTCACCACCGAGGTGGCCCGAGCGGCCTGGGCGGAGCTGCAGCGCATCGAGTCCCTCGGCGGCATGTCGAAGGCGCTCACGCAGGGTGACGTGGCCCGCGCCATCGCCGAGTCCGTCGCCGCGCGCGACAAGGCCGTGCGCACCCGGCGCCTGCCCATCGTCGGCGTCAGCGAGTTCCCCCACCTGGGCGAGGCCCCCGTCCGGCGCGAGCCCCACCCCACTCCGGTGTCCACCACCGAGGGCGGCTCCCTGCCGCTGCGCCCCGTCCGCCTGGCGGAAGCCTTCGAGTCCCTGCGCGACGCGAGCGACCGGCATCTCGCCACGCTCGGCGTTCGCCCGCGCGCCTTCATGGTGAGCCTGGGCACGGTGGCCGAGCACACCACGCGCTCCACGTGGATCGTCAACGCGCTGTCCGTGGGCGGCATCGAGGCCGACGAGCACCGCGACCTCAAGGACGCGGCCCAGGTGGCCGAGTCCTTCGCGAAGACGGGCTCGCCCGTCGCCGTCATCTCCGGTCCGGACGCGATGTACCCGGAGCAGGTGCCCGCGCTCACCCAGGCACTCAAGGCCCGGGGCGCGCGCTTCGTCGCAGTGGCGGGCCGTCCCGGTGACCACGAGGCCGCCTTCCGCGCGGCCGGCGTGGACCTGTTCATCTACGCGGGAGCGGACCTGGTCCAGCTCCTGAAGACCCTGCACCAGCAGCTCGGAGTGGCCTGATGCGCCCCACCGTCCCGGACTTCTCCCGCGTCGCCTTCGACGCCCCTGAGACGCAGCCCTCCCCCGAAGTGCGTGATGCCCAGCGGCGCCGCGCCAGCGAGTCCACCCGCGCCGCCGAGCGCTGGGACACGCCCGAGGGCATCCCCGTCAAGCCGCTCTACACGCCCGAGGACCTCGACGGCGTGGCGCACCTGGGCTCGCTGCCCGGCCTGCCTCCCTTCGTGCGTGGCCCCTACTCCACCATGTACGTGCAGCAGCCGTGGACGGTGCGCCAGTACGCGGGCTTCTCCACGGCCGAGGCGTCCAATGCCTTCTACCGCCGCAACCTCGCGGCCGGTCAGAAGGGGCTGTCCATCGCCTTCGACCTCGCCACGCACCGCGGCTACGACAGCGACCACCCGCGCGTCGCGGGCGACGTGGGCATGGCGGGCGTGGCCATCGACTCCATCAAGGACATGCGCATCCTGTTCGACCGGATTCCGCTCGACCAGATGAGTGTGTCCATGACGATGAACGGCGCCGTCCTTCCGGTGCTCGCGCTCTACGTCGTCGCGGCCGAGGAACAGGGCGTTCGCCCCGAGCAGCTCAGCGGGACCATCCAGAACGACATCCTCAAGGAGTTCATGGTCCGCAACACGTACATCTATCCGCCCGCCCCCTCGATGCGCATCATCGGCGACATCTTCCGCTTCACGGCGGAGAAGATGCCGCGCTTCAACAGCATCAGCATCAGCGGCTACCACATGCAGGAGGCCGGCGCGTCGCAGGACCTGGAGCTGGGCTACACGCTCGCGGACGGCGTGGAGTACGTGCGCACGGGGCTCGCGGCCGGCCTGAGCGTCGATGCGTTCGCGCCTCGCCTGTCGTTCTTCTGGGCCATCGGGATGAACTTCTTCATGGAGGTGGCCAAGCTGCGCGCGGCCCGCCTCCTGTGGGCCCACCTCATCAAGGGCTTCTCGCCCAAGAGCGACAAGAGCCTCGCGCTGCGCACCCACTGCCAGACATCCGGCTGGAGCCTCACCGCGCAGGACGTCTTCAACAACGTCGTGCGCACCTGCGTGGAGGCCATGGCCGCCACCCAGGGCCACACGCAGAGCCTCCACACCAACTCGCTGGACGAGGCGATTGCCCTGCCCACCGACTTCAGCGCGCGCATCGCCCGCAACACGCAGCTCTACCTCCAGATGGAGAGCGGCACCACGCGCGTCATCGACCCGTGGGGCGGCAGCTACTACGTGGAGCGCCTCACCCACGAGCTGGCGCACCGTGCCTGGGCCCACATCCAGGAAGTGGAAGCGCTGGGCGGCATGACGAAGGCGATTGAAGCCGGCCTGCCCAAGCTGCGCATCGAGGAGGCCGCCGCGCGCACCCAGGCGCGCATCGACTCCGGGCGTCAGGCCATCATCGGCGTGAACAAGTACCCGCCCGAGCGCGAGGACCGCATCGACATCCTCAAGGTGGACAACACCGCGGTGCGCGAGGCGCAGATTGCCCGCCTGCGCGAGCTGCGCGCCGAGCGCGACGCCGCCGAGGTCCGCCGCCGCTTGGACGCGCTCACCGAGGCCGCCAGCCGCAAGGAGGGCAACCTGCTGGCGCTCGCCATCGACGCGGCGCGCGCCAAGGCCACCGTGGGAGAAATCAGCGACGCGCTCGAGAAGGTCTTCGGGCGTTACGAGGCCACCGTGCGAAGCATCTCCGGGGTGTACTCCGCCGAAGCCGGTTCCGCTGGCGGCGTCGCCGATGCCCGGGCGAAGGCGGATGCCTTCCTCGCGCGCTTCGGCCGCCGGCCGCGCATCCTCATCGCGAAGATGGGCCAGGACGGCCATGACCGTGGCCAGAAGGTCATCGCCACCGCGTTCGCGGACCTGGGCTTCGACGTGGACATCGGTCCCCTCTTCCAGACGCCCGAGGAGTCCGCGCGTCAGGCGGTGGAGAACGACGTGCACATCGTGGGCGCCAGCTCGCTCGCCGCCGGCCACCTCACGCTGGTGCCAGAGCTGAAGCAGGCCCTCCAGAAGCTGGGCCGCGAGGACATCATGGTCGTGGTGGGCGGCGTCATCCCGCCCCAGGACTACGATGCCCTCCGGGCCGCGGGCGCCGCCGCCATCTTCGGCCCGGGCACCGTCATCTCGAAGGCCGCCGTGGAGCTGCTGGACAAGCTCTCCGCCATGCAGGAGGAGGCGTGAAGCCGCTGTCCGCGGATGCCTATGTCGAGGGCGTCCGCGCCGGTGACCGCACGGTGCTCGCTCGCGCCATCACCCTGGTGGAGAGCGAGCACCCGCGCCATGCGGCGCTCGCGCAGGAGGTGCTCACGCGCCTGCTGCCCCACACGGGCAACAGCCGGCGCGTGGGCATCAGCGGCGTGCCGGGCGTGGGCAAGAGCACCTTCATCGACGCGCTCGGAATGCACCTGGTGGGCGCGGGGAAGCGGGTGGCGGTGCTCGCCATCGACCCGTCCTCCTCCGTCTCCGGCGGCAGCATCCTCGGCGACAAGACGCGCATGGCGCGGCTGTCCCGCGCGGACAACGCGTACATCCGCCCCAGCCCCTCCAGCGGCACGCTGGGCGGTGTGGCGCGCAAGACGCGCGAAACGCTGCTCCTGTGCGAGGCCGCGGGCTTCGACGTGGTGCTGGTGGAGACGGTGGGCGTGGGCCAGTCGGAGACGGTGGTCCAGGAGATGGTGGACTTCTACGTGGTGCTGATGCTCGCGGGCGCGGGCGATGAGCTGCAGGGCATCAAGCGCGGCATCCTCGAAGTGGCCGACCTCATCGCCATCAACAAGGCGGACGGCGACAACGCCCCGCGCGCCGAGCGCGCCCGCGCCGAGTACCGCGCCGCCCTGCACCTCATGCGGCCGGGCGCGGAGCCGGTCATCACGACGTGCAGCGCGCTGGAAGGCCAGGGCATCGACACGCTGTGGGACGCCGTGGAGACCCAGGTGGCACGCCGCGCCGCGTCGGGCGAATTGGCGCGCCGCCGCACGGAGCAGCAGGTGGGATGGATGTGGGCCATGGTGCATGACGGGCTCCGAGCGGCCCTGCGGGCGCACCCCGAGGTGGCCTCCCTCGTGCCCACGTTGGAGCGGGACGTACGCGAAGGACGCGCGACGCCCACCTCCGCCGCACTGCGGGTGCTGGGCGCCTTCCTACCCCAGACGCCTGCCTGACAGCCCGAGTTGAAGTGCGGGCACGGCCTGTCTCAATCCCTTGCCGGGCCCGCTCCACACTCCTAGTGTTCGCGCGTGCGACACGCTCAGCCCACCACTCCTCCCCAACCCTACAAGCCTCGTCACCACGTCCGCATCGTCACCGCCGCCAGCCTCTTCGACGGCCATGACGCGGCCATCAACGTGATGCGCCGCCTGATGCAGGCCTCCGGCGCGGAGATCATCCACCTGGGCCACAACCGCTCGGTGGCGGAGATCGTCGACTGCGCCATCCAGGAGGACGCCCAGGGTATCGCGATCACCTCCTACCAGGGCGGACACGTCGAGTTCTTCAAGTACATGATCGACCTGCTGCGCGAGCGCGGCGCGAACATCAAGGTGTTCGGCGGCGGCGGCGGCACCATCCTCCCCTCGGAAATCGAGGAACTGCACAAGTACGGCGTCGCGCGCATCTACTCGCCCGACGACGGACGGGCCATGGGCCTGCAGGGGATGATCGACGACCTCATCTCCCAGTGTGACTTCGAGAAGCGCGAGCCGGAGTTCCAGCCGCTGCTCGCCAACCCCCTGCCCCGAGAGCCCGAGCGCCTCGCCTCGCTCATCACCATCGCGGAGAACTTCGCGGACGCGGGCGAGGCCCTGCGCACCGCGCTGGCGCAGGCCCGCGTGGACGCCCCCCGGGTGCCCGTGCTCGGCATCACCGGCACCGGCGGCGCCGGCAAGTCCAGCCTCGTGGACGAGCTGGTGCGCCGCTTCCTCGCGGACTTCCCGGACAAGACGCTCGCGGTGCTCTCCGTGGACCCGTCCAAGCGCAAGTCCGGCGGCGCGCTCCTCGGCGACCGCATCCGCATGAACGCCATCGACAACCCGCGCGTGTACATGCGCTCGATGGCCACGCGGCAGAGCAACCTGGCCCTGTCGCGGCACGTGGCCCACTCCATCGAGGTCTGCAAGGCGGCGGGCTTCGACCTCATCATCGTGGAGACGTCCGGCATCGGCCAGTCGGACACGGAAATCACCGAGCACTCGGACGTGTCGCTCTACGTGATGACGGCCGAGTACGGCGCGGCGACGCAGCTCGAGAAGATCGACATGCTCGACTTCGCGGACGTCATCGCCATCAACAAGTTCGACAAGCGCGGCTCGCTGGACGCGCTGCGCGACGTGCGCAAGCAGTGGAAGCGCAACCACAACGCCTTCACCCTCGCGGATGACGCGGTGCCCGTGTACGGCACCATCGCGTCGCAGTTCAACGACCCGGGGATGAACCACCTCTACCGCGCCATCCTCGACGCGGTGGTGAAGAAGACCGAGGCGCCGCTCCAGTCCCACTTCGACCTCACCCCGGGCATGAGCGAGAAGAAGTGGATCATCCCGCCGGAGCGCACGCGCTACCTCGCGGAGATTGTCGAGACGTGCGAGGGCTACGACGCCTTCGTGCGCGCCCAGGCCGCCATCGCCCGGCGCATGTACCAGCTGCACGGCACCATCCAGGCCCTGCGCGCCAACGTGGGCAAGAAGCGCCTGGAGGTCGTCGAGCCGAAGGACACCGCCGACGTGGTGAAGGTGACGGAGCGCGTGGAGGGCGAGCCCGCGTACCTCGGCGAGCTGGTGGCGCTGTACCAGGACCTGGAGTCGCGCCTGCACCCGGACTGCCGCCGCCTGCTGGAGGAGTGGCCGGCGACGAAGCGCCGCTACGCCGCGTCCAAGTACCAGTTCCAGGTGCGCGACAAGGTCATCGAGCTGGACCTCTACACCGAGTCCCTCTCGCACCTGCGCATCCCCAAGATCGCCCTGCCCCGCTACGAGGACTGGGGTGACATCCTCACGTGGCTCCTGCGCGAGAACGCGCCGGGCGCCTTCCCCTTCACCGCGGGCGTCTTCCCGCTCAAGCGCGAGGGGGAGGACCCCGCCCGCATGTTCGCCGGCGAGGGCGGCCCGGAGCGCACCAACAAGCGCTTCCACTACGTGTCGCGCGGCCTGCCCGCCAAGCGCCTGTCCACCGCGTTCGACTCGGTGACGCTGTACGGCGAGGACCCGGACCACCGGCCGGACATCTACGGCAAGGTGGGCAACTCGGGCGTGTCCATCGCCAACGTGGACGACGCGAAGAAGCTCTACTCGGGCTTCGACCTGGCGGACCCGTCCACGTCCGTGTCGATGACCATCAACGGCCCGGCGCCCATGCTGCTGGGCTTCTTCCTCAACGCCGCCGTGGATCAGCAGTGCGAGAAGTGGATCCGCGAGAACGGCCAGGTGGAGGCGGTGGAGAAGAAGATCGACGCGCTCTACCGCGAGCGCGGCGTGCCCCGCCCGCGCTACCAGGGCGACCTGCCCCAGGGCAACGACGGCCTCGGCCTGCTGCTGCTGGGCGTGTCCGGTGACGAGGTGCTGCCGCGCGAGGTGTACGAGAAGATCCGCGCGAAGACGCTCCAGCAGGTGCGCGGCACCGTGCAGGCGGACATCCTCAAGGAGGACCAGGCGCAGAACACCTGCATCTTCTCCACCGAGTTCGCGCTGCGGATGATGGGCGACATCCAGCAGTACTTCATCGACCAGAAGGTGCGGAACTTCTACTCGGTGTCCATCTCCGGGTACCACATCGCGGAGGCCGGGGCGAACCCCATCTCCCAGCTGGCCTTCACGCTGGCCAACGGCTTCACCTTCGTCGAGTACTACCTGTCGCGCGGGATGCACATCGACGACTTCGCGCCCAACCTGTCGTTCTTCTTCTCGAACGGCATGGACCCCGAGTACACGGTGATGGGCCGCGTGGCGCGCCGCATCTGGGCCAAGGCCATCCGGGACAAGTACGGCGGCAATGACCGCTCGCAGAAGCTGAAGTACCACATCCAGACGTCCGGCCGTTCCCTGCACGCGCAGGAGATCGCCTTCAACGACATCCGCACCACGCTGCAGGCGTTGCTGGCGCTCAATGACAACTGCAACTCGTTGCACACCAACGCCTACGACGAGGCCATCACCACGCCCACCGAGGAGAGCGTGCGGCGCGCGCTGGCCATCCAGCTCATCATCAACAAGGAGTTCGGGCTGTCGAAGAACGAGAACCCCAACCAGGGCTCGTTCATCGTCGAGGAGCTGACCGACCTGGTGGAGGCGGCGGTGCTCACCGAGTTCCGCGCCATCTCCGAGCGCGGCGGCGTGCTGGGCGCGATGGAGCGCATGTACCAGCGCTCGAAGATCCAGGAGGAGTCGCTGTACTACGAGACGCTGAAGCACGATGGGACGCTGCCCATCATCGGCGTCAACACGTTCCTGGACCCGAAGGGCTCGCCCACCACGATTCCGCCCGAGGTCATCCGCGCGACGAAGGAGGAGAAAGACTACGCCATCACCTCGCGTGACGCCTTCTGGAAGCGCAACGAGGCGACGGCACCCAAGGCCCTGGAGGCGGTGCGCCGCGCGGCGCTGGACAACGGCAACGTGTTCGCCGCGCTGATGGAGGCGTGCAAGGTGTGCACGCTGGGCCAGCTCTCCCGCGCGCTGTACGAGGTGGGCGGGCAGTACCGGCGCAACATGTAGCGAAGGTTGAGGTCAGCGGCGCCTGCGCGAAATGCAGGCGCCCTCCGCGCCCGCGGTATCGCGTCGCGAAGGACACTCAGCGGCGCGGTGCCGCTTCTCCCAGCACCGCGTCGCGCAGGCGCCCTCCGCGAGCGCTCAGCGGCTCGGTGCCAGCTTCGCGCGCAGGCGCCGCACCGCCTCGTCCAGCACCGCGTCCGTCTTGCAGAAGGCGAAGCGCGCGAGCTTCTGGCCCAGGTGGCGGTGCTCGGGGCCGTAGAAGACGCTCGGCGGAATGGCGGCCACGCCCACCTCGGACACGAGGTGCCGGCAGAAGGCGATGTCATCCGGGAAGCCGTACTTCGCGATGTCCGCGAGGATGAAGTAGCTCCCCTGCGGCGCGAAGGCCGTCAGCCCCGCGTCCCGCAGCCCGCCCAGCAGCCGCTCCCGCTTCGCCGCGTACATCGCCGCCAGCTCCGCGTAGTACGCGTCCGGCAGCCGCAGCGCCGCCGCCATGGCCGCCTGCAGCGGCGACGCCGTGGCGAACGTCACGAACTGGTGCGCCCGCTGCACCGCGTCCCGTAGCGGAGGCGGCGCGATGATCCACCCCACCTTCCACCCCGTGAGGCTGAACGTCTTCCCGCCGCTGCTCACCGTGACGGTGCGCTCCGCCAGCCCGGGCAGCGTGGCCGGCCGCAGGTGACGCGCCGGCGCGAAGACGATGTGCTCGTACACCTCGTCGGACAGCACCTTCACGTCGAACTCGGCGCACAGGCCGCCGAGGAACTCCAGCTCCTCGCGGGTGAACACCTTGCCCGTGGGGTTGTGCGGCGAGTTGAGGATGAGCAGCCGCGTGCGCGGGCCGAAGGCGGCGCGCACCTCGTCCCGGTCGAACCACCACTCGGCATGCGTCGCGTCCGGCGGCCGCAGCGGCACGTAGCGCGCGGTGGCGCCGATGAAGGTGATGTTGGCGTCGTACGAGTCGTAGAACGGCTCGAACGCGACGACTTCGTCACCCGGGTCCACCAGCCCCAGCAGCACGTCGAAGATGGCCTCGGTGGCGCCGCTCGTGACGGTCACCATGGAGTCCGGGTCCACCTGCTGGCCGTAGAAGCGCTGCGAGTGCTCGGCGATGGCGAGGCGCAAGTCCTTGGCGCCCATGCCCATGGCGTACTGGTTCACCCCATCGCGGATGGCGCGCTGGGCGGCCTCCTTGACGGCGTCCGGCCCGTCGAAGTCCGGGAACCCCTGCCCCAGATTCACGGCGCCGTGCTTCGCGGCGAGCGCGCTGAACTCGGAGAAGACGGTGGTGCCGAACCGGGAGACTCGCTGCGCGAACACGGGCCTGGACATGGCGGAACGCTCCTCATGGCCGGGCCCGGTGGGGGCTGGCTCTTATACACATCGCCGAGCCCACGAGACGTT
>NZ_JABBJJ010000600.1 GCF_012933655.1 Pyxidicoccus fallax
CCCACATCCTCCCCCCGCCCCCGGGGCCGCCGGGGATGCCGACCCCGGAGCGAATCGTTCACTACTACGCCGAGGCGGATCCGGCCGCGTCCCCCGTGGAGCGCCCCCGTCCGGACCTCCGGTGAGTCCCAGCAGACGGGGCTTTCCGGGGTGAAGTTGCGCTCACGTAGCGCATGAATCCACCTGCTCCCATGGGGCGCTCCCGCGCCCCGGACAACCTGGGGTGCCCAACAAGATGCGGCGAAAAACCCCCATCCGGGCGCCCTTCCCGATAAAAGACGACACCGCCATGGCGAATTTCCAGGACACGTTCCTTTCCGGCGCCAACATCGACTTCATCGAAGGGCTCTACGCCCGCTACCTCGAGGACCCCGCCAGCGTGGATGCGAGCTGGCGCGAGGTGTTCGAGCGCAATGATGGCGCCGGCCGACCCATCTTCAGCACGAAGCTGCTGGAAGCGGCCGCCGCTCCGGTGGTTCCCGCCGGCAAGGGCAATGGCAAGGCCGCCGCCGCGCAGCAGATGGCCCAGGCCGTCGCGCAGGCCCCCGCCGCCGCCGCTCCCGCCCAGGACGTGGTGGGCCTGCAGGCGAAGGTGGACCAGACCATCACCGCCTTCCGCCTGCGCGGCCACCTGCGCGCGAACCTGGACCCGCTCAACCGTCCCCGCCCCCCGCTGGAGCACGTGGCGGACGTGGGCATGGTGGATGACGGCCACTTCTCCGCGCGCGAGCGCGAGCAGCAGGTGGAGTGCAACAACGTCTTCCCCGAGCAGCGCGTGCGCCTGGGCGACCTGCTGGGCCGGCTGCACCGCACGTACACCGGCAGCATCGGCGTCGAGTACATGCAGATGCTCGACAGCAGCCGCCGCCGCTGGCTGATGCAGCGCATGGAGCACAGCGAGAACCGCACCGAGTTCTCCGTCGAGGACCAGCGCCACATCCTCACGCAGCTGTCCTACGCCGAGGGCTTCGAGCACTTCCTGCACACGAAGTACGTGGGCGCCAAGCGCTTCAGCCTCGACGGTGGCGAGGCCCTCATCCCCATGCTGGACGCGCTCGCGGAAGTGGGCAGCGGCATGGGCCTGAAGGAAATCGTCATCGGCATGGCCCACCGCGGCCGCCTCAACGTGCTGACGAACATCCTCGGCAAGAAGCCGGATCAGATCTTCAGCGAGTTCGACGGCCCCAAGGACCCCAAGGCCTACCTGGGCCGCGGCGACGTGAAGTACCACATGGGCTTCTCGTCGGACCGCCAGACGCGCCAGGGCCGCTCCGTGCACCTGTCGCTGGCCTTCAACCCCAGCCACCTGGAGTGCGTCAATCCGGTGGTGGAAGGCCGCGTGCGCGCCAAGCAGGACCGCGGCGGTGACACCGAGCGCACCGGCGTCATGCCGCTGCTCATCCACGGCGACGCGGCCTTCATCGGCCAGGGCGTGGTCCCGGAGACGCTCAACCTCGCCGGCCTCAAGGGCTACACGACGGGCGGCACCGTCCACGTCGTCATCAACAACCAGGTCGGCTTCACCACCGACCCGCACGACTCGCGCTCGTCCATCTACGCGACGGCCATCGCGCAGATGCTGGACATCCCCATCTTCCACGTGAACGGGGACGACCCGGAGGCCTGCGTCCACGTGGCGCGGCTGGCGGCCGAGTACCGGCAGACCTTCAAGAGCGACGTCGTCATCGACCTCGTCTGCTACCGCCGCTACGGCCACAACGAGGGCGACGAGCCCTCGTTCACGCAGCCGGCGATGTACGACATCATTCGCAAGCACCCCACCGTGCGCACGCTCTACGCGGCGCGGCTGGCGGAGCAGAGCCGCATCTCCGCGGAGGACTCCGAGGCCATCAAGCAGCGCTGCCAGCAGGAGTTCGACGCGGCGCTCACCCGCGCGCGGCAGGAGAGCCAGTTCAAGGAGCCCAGCGCGCTGGAGGGCCTGTGGGGGCCGTACAAGGGCGGCTTGCTGAAGAGCGCCCCGCAGGTCACCACCGGGGTGGACAAGGACAAGCTGTGCGAGGCGCTGCGCAAGCTGTCCACGCTGCCGGAGGGCTTCAACGTCCACCGCGACGTGGAGCGCACCGTCATCAAGAAGCGCCTGGGCATGCTGGACAGCGGTGAGCTGCAGTGGAGCGAGGGCGAGTCGCTGGCCTACGCCACGCTGCTGTCCGAGGGCTACAACGTCCGCATCACCGGCCAGGACAGCGAGCGCGGCACCTTCAGCCACCGCCACGCGGTGCTGCACGACATCCAGACGGGCGAGGAGTACGTGCCCCTGCGCCAGTTCGTCACCGGCAAGGGCAGCTTCCACATCCACAACAGCCCGCTGTCCGAGATGGGCGTGCTCGGCTTCGAGTACGGCTACAGCCTGGACGTGCCGGACGGCCTGACGGCGTGGGAGGCCCAGTTCGGCGACTTCGCCAACGGCGCCCAAATCATCATCGACCAGTTCATCGCCGCCGCGGAGAGCAAGTGGCGCCGCCTGAGCGGCATCACCCTGCTCCTGCCGCACGGCTACGAGGGCCAGGGCCCCGAGCACTCCAGCGCGCGTCTGGAGCGCTTCCTGGACCTGTGCGCCGAGGACAACATCCAGGTCTGCTACCCCACGACGCCCGCGCAGATCTTCCACCTGCTGCGCCGCCAGGTGCTGCGCCCCGTGCGCAAGCCGCTGGTCATCATGTCGCCCAAGAGCCTGCTGCGCCGGCCCGAGGCCACCAGCAAGATTGAAGAGCTGGCCACGGGCACCTTCCAGGAGGTCATCCTGGACACGGTGGCGCCCGCGGGCGTCACGCGGCTCATCCTGTGCAGCGGCAAGGTGTACTACGACCTGGTCAAGGCCCGGAACGAGCGCAAGGACGACAGCATCGCCATCGTCCGGCTGGAGCAGCTCTACCCGTTCCCCTTCGACGAGCTGGCAGGCCTCGTCGCGAAGATGCCGAAGCTCGCGGAGCTCCTCTGGGTGCAGGAGGAGCCGCGCAACGCGGGCGGCTGGCACTTCATGTTCCCCCGCCTGCACGACCTGGCATCTACGCGCTCGCAGCAGCCGGTGAAGATCGGCTACATCGGGCGCGCGGAGGCCGCCAGCCCTGCCACCGGCTTCCCCAAGACGCACGAGTACGAGCAGCAGCTCATCATCGAGGAAGCCATCTTCCGAGGGACCAAGAATGGCCGTTGAATTGAAAGTGCCCCCCCTGGGCGAGTCCATCACCGAGGCCGTCGTCGGAAAGTGGAACAAGAAGAAGGGTGACGCGGTCTCCGCCGACGAGCCTCTCGTCGTGCTGGAGACGGACAAGGTCACCATCGACGTGCCCGCTCCCGCCGCCGGCGCCCTGGCCAGCATCGCCTTCAAGGAGGGCGACAAGGTCCGCGTGGGCGAGGTGCTGGGCCTCATCGAGGCCGGTGCCGGTGCCTCCGCCGCGAAGCCCGCGGCGGCCGCCGCCGCGCCCACGCCTGCTCCCGCCGCGGCCCCCCAGGCTCCGGCCGGCGCCAGCGTGGACGCGCGCATGACGCCCACCGCGCGCAAGGTGGCCGAGGAGAACCAGGTCGACCTCTCCCAGGTGAAGGGCAGCGGCGCCGGTGGCCGCATCACCAAGGAGGACGTGCTCGGTCAAATCAACCGTCCGTCCACCCCCGCCCCCACCCAGGCTC
>NZ_JABBJJ010000601.1 GCF_012933655.1 Pyxidicoccus fallax
TGCGCTCGGCTTCTTTCCTCCTCTTTTCGAGGACTTGCACGTAGCGATCGCACAGCGTGAGCCGCACGCTGTCGCCTTCGCGGACGAGGATGCCGGTGCGGATCAGCGTTTCCCAGAACGCCCCGGGGGTGCCTGTCCAGCGGACAGCGCCCTCGACCGCTTCACACCAGATCGCCTCATCCGCGGACGCGTCCCGCGGACGTCCGTTGGACGCGGCGAAGGGTTCGAAGCGTCCGGAGGGCAGGGCCTGCACGGCCCAGATCTGTAGCTCCACGATGGCGCCCAGGAACGCTCGGCGCTCCATGCCCAGAAGACGCGCGGCTCCCACCACGGAGAGACTCAGGGGAAAGCCGACGTCGACCTGCACCCAATCCAAGCCGCCCACGGTTACTGCCTCCCAATGATCCGACGCTCGAAGCGTCGGGCTCGTTGCGTGCGTCCGGTGCTCGTCGGTGTCCGCGTCCTTGTGTCTCGGTGCGTGGGACACCCTGTCACGCACCGCCCCTGCCTGCCGCGCCCTGCCGCGTCCTGTCGCACCCTGATCAACCCTGGGGTGCCGGGCTCGTGAGCTGATCGCGTCACACCACTACGACAGAGACGTGTCGGTGATCCAGGCCTCTGCGATCTGTGTCGCGATCTGGAAACCGTCTACCCCCCGGGTCCTGCCTCCAGTGTCGATTCTCTTGCTCTCGGAGTTGTTCCGGATCAGGGGTTTACAGAGGGCAACAGAGGTGTGGCTCGGCTCTCCAGAGTGGATCAGCGGGTGTGGATCACACGAGGAGAACAGCCATGTAGCGAGACGTCGCTGATCCAACGTGGAGGGTCTCGCGATCACCTCGGCCGGAGCGCGAAGCGCGTGGCGCCCTCCCCTGCCGGTTGCCTCAATGGCTTGCATTCCAGACGTCTGGGAAAGCCAGACATGTCATCGGTGCTACCGCGCGCGTCGAAACGTGCTTGGCTCCGGGGGCGGGAGCTGCGAAGCCTCCCCTGCCATGTTCCACACCATCGCCGTTGGCTCGACGAACCCCGCGAAGTCCTCCGCCGTGCGTGCCCTCTGTGAGCGCGCCTTCCCTGGTTGCCGCATCGTCGCCCTGGAAGTCCCCAGCGGCGTGTCCGAGCAACCCATCGGCGCGGAGCAGACGGCCGAAGGAGCGCGCAACCGGGCGCGCGCGGCGCTCACCGCGGTGGAGGGCGCGGGGCTGGGCTTCGGGTTGGAGGGAGGCGTGGACGAGGACGGGCACCTCATCAACTGCGTGGCGGTGGTGAGCGCCGACGGGAGGGAGAACCAGACCTGGGGCGTGCGCTTCCCTCTCCCTCCATCTGTCGCCGCGCGGGCGCTGAAGGGCGAGGAGCTGGGGCCGGTGATGGACGAGGTGTCCGGCCGCAGCGAGAGCAAGAAGAGCCTCGGCGCGGTGGGCATCCTCACCAACGGCCTCTTCACTCGGGCGGACATGTGGCAGGGCCCCGTGGCCTGCGCTCTCATGCCCTTCCTGCACCCCGAGCTCTACCGCGCGCCTTGATGCCGCATCATCGCCGGAACTCTCCCGGAGCGACCGCCGCGGACAGGATGACGCACCGAAGCCGGGAGGTTGAAGAGGAAGGGAGGGACATCCTGGGAGCCGCGGCCCGGGAGGAGGTGGACCATGGTCGGGTCCAGGGACCTGGCCGCCCCAGGCAGGCGTTCCATCGGCTGTTCGCGCTGGATGCTCTTCGTCATGAGCTGCGTCCTCGCGCTGCGGGTCGCCATGCCAGCCGTGGCCACGGGCGCTGACTGGGTCGTCCGGTCCTTCGATGCCCGGCTCGTCGTGCAGCCCAACGGCGACGTGCTCGTGACCGAGGACATCGCCGTCGATTTCGGCTCGCTCCAGAGGCACGGCATCTACCGCGACATTCCCGTGCACTACGGCTTCCGCGCGACGCGCGAACGGCGCATGCGCGTTGAGGACGCGCACGTCCAGGCCGGTCCGGGAACGCCTGACGACCTCGTGGTGTCGCGGGACGGAAATGTCGTCCGCCTGCGAATCGGCTCACCCTCCCAGCTCGTCTCCGGCCCTCATCGCTACCGCATCACCTACCGCGTCGTCGGGGCGATGAGCTCGTTCGCGACACACGAGGAACTCTACTGGAGCGTCACGGGATTCCGGTGGGAGGTGCCTATCGAGCGGGTCTCCGCCCTCGTCACCGGGCCGCAATCCCTGACACGCGTTGCCTGCTACGCCGGGCCAGGGGGCGGTACGAAGCGCTGCGCCGAGGCCACCCTCGATGATGGCACGGTCCGCTACAGCACGGGGCCGCTCAACCCCGGCGACGACATGTCCGTGTTCGCCACCTTCTCCCCGGGCTCTGTCCGGGTTCCCCCGCCGGAACTCGAGCCCGTGTCCGACGGCACCGCCCCCGCGAGCGACCAAGACGACTACGGCCTCTGGGAGAACCTCCGGGCCCTGTTGCTGCTCATGCTGATGGTCGCCGGCGTCGTGTGGTTCATCTTGCGCGAGCAGCGGAAGGAGGAGGCTGCCCTCTCGGAACAACCCGAGGAGGAGCCACCGGAGGTCGCGCCGCTGCCGCCGCCGCCGGACCTCCTCATCCACGACACCGCCCTCCCGGAACAACTGGAAGAGCGGCCACCCGAGGGCCTGCGGCCGGCGATGCTGAGCCTTCTCCTCGACCAGAAGGTGGAGGACCGGGCCATCGCGGCGACCCTCGTCGACCTGGCGGTGCGCGGCTTCCTGTCCATCGAGGTCGTGGCGGTACGGAAGGGCAAGGTGAGCGACTGGCGCCTCATCAAGCGCGCCGAGCGCGAGGCCCCAGGGCTTCTGCCGCTCGCGGACTACGAGCGCGCGCTATACGAGGCACTGTTTCCTCCGGACTCTGGCGTGCCATTCCGTGAAGGAGATTCGGTGCTGCTGTCGAAGCTCGGGGGCAGGTTGGCGAGGCGCTACGAAACGGTGCGCGAGCAGCTCTGCCGGACGCCCGAGGTGCGAGACTGGTTCCAGTTCGAGCCGGGCACCATGCCCAGGAGCAGCAGGATCAGGATGTCCCTCCTCTTGGGCCTCTCCCTCCTGCTCTCGTGCGGGTCATGCGTCACGGCACAGCCCTACCTCCTGATTCCGCTGCCGCTGCTCGTGATTGTGACACTCGTGTTGAATCACCTGGCGAAGCTGCCACCGCCGCTCACCCCGGCCGGCGTCGCCATGCGCCAGCGTGCCCAGGGCTTCCGCGAGTTCATCCGCACGGCGCCGCACCAGCGCATGAGGCTCGTCGGACAGCAGCACCTCTTCAGCGAGCTGCTGCCCTACGCCATGGCCTTCGGCCTGGAGGCCTGGTGGGTGCACGCCTTCCCCGAGCTCCCGGCCAGGGAGGGGACGTATGCGCTCCGCGGCAGATGGCTCCTCGGGGCGCGGGTGCTCCATGCCTCCAGCCTGTCGGAGCTCTCCTCGTCGCTGACCTCCTTCTCCCCGAGCATCCACGCGGTGCTGGCCAGCCGCAGTCGCTCGACCTCGTTCATCGGTTACGGAACGACGGCCAGCACCGGCGGCTCCGGATTTAGCGAGGGTGGAGGTTCCTCGGGCGGGGGCGGAGGCGAG
>NZ_JABBJJ010000602.1 GCF_012933655.1 Pyxidicoccus fallax
CCCGTGCCACGCTCAGCTCACTGGCCGAGGACCTGGCGAGCCACGGCTACGTCGTGGCGGTGGTCGACCACACCTACGAGACCTGAAGGACACCTCGCGCCCCGACCCGTGGGTGCCATCGGTGAACTACCGGGAGTTGATGGTCTCCCTCTTCTACCCGGCGCTCTGGGCGTACGGTCCGACGGCGCGGTACATGACCCCGGCGGAGTCGGCGGCACTGATCGAGGACAGTGGCATCCCCGACGTGCCCCCCGAGCTGCTGAGCACGACGCGGACCCACTCCGTCCGCGATGCGTGGCCAGCCGGTCACGCGCACAGCCTGCCGCTGGTCGTGCTGTCGCCGGGCTACAAAAAGCCCCGTGCCACGCTCAGCTCACTGGCCGAGGACCTGGCGAGCCACGGCTACGTCGTGGCGGTGGTCGACCACACCTACGAGACCCTCGCCACCAGCTTCCCCGACGGGCACGTCACCGGGTGTGCCTCGTGCGACCTCCCGCACGACCCGGCGTTCTGGCAGAAGCTGGAGCAGGGCCGGGCGGCCGACGTGTCATTCGTGCTGGACGCCCTGACCGGGCCGCGCCCGAAGTGGCGTGGCGCGTACCTCATCGATTCGTCCCGCATCGGAATGGCCGGCCACTCCGTGGGTGGCGCGAGCACCCTTCCCGCCATGGTCAACGAGCCCCGCATCCGGGCCGGAATCGACATCGACGGCGACACGGACACCCCGCTCCTCGCCCCCGGGCTGTCCCGGCCATTCATGTTCCTGAGCCACCAGCTCACGCCCACCCTGTGCCAGCCCGGCGTGAACACGAGCTGGGAACGGGACTGGCAGCAGCTGACCGGGTGGAAGCGCTGGCTCGAGGTGGCGGGCACGGTGCACGCGTCGTTCACCGACGTCGGGCTGGTCATGGACCAGCTCGGCATCGACATCGGCGCGAGCACCCCCGGGGAGCGCACCCAGGCCATCACCCGGGCCTACGTCCACGCGTTCTTCGACCAGCACCTGCTCGGAAAGCAGCGGCCACTGCTGGACACGCCCTCGCCGCTGTACCCCGAGCTCGCCTTCTGCCGCTGAGCGCATCCATCGTGGCCGCGCTCAGCGGCCACTCAAGGTGGTGGCCAGCTCCTCGTAGAGGTGGATGGCGCTGCGGATGGACTTCTCCCAGTCGCCCAGGTGCAGGCTCTCGTTCTCCGAGTGGGCGTACGTGTACGGGTCCTCCACGCCGATGAGCAGCGCGGGCACGCCGCCCAATTCGCGCGCGAAGGGCTCCACGAAGGGAATGGACGCCCCGCAGCCGATGGCCACCGCCTTGCCGCCGTAGCCCTTCTCCAGCGCGCGGAACGCCGCCTGGAACGCGGGATGCGACGGGTCCGTGTACCACCAGCCGGATGCGCCCTCCGTGTGGAAGCGCAGCTCCAGCCCCCACGGGCACACCTTGCGCAGGTGGTCCTTGAGCCGCTGCTCCACGTCGCGCGGCTCCAGGTCCGGGACGATGCGGATGCCCACGCGCGCCCACGCCGAGTCGCAGATGATGTTGCGCGCGTCCTTGCGGCTGCTGGCCTGGATGGCGTTGATGGCGATGCTCGGCTGCCGCCAGTTCATCTCGAACGGGTGCTGCCCGCCGCCCAGCACCTGCACGCCCGGGAGCAGGCCCACCTGCTCGCGGAAGTACGCCTCGTCCCCCGGCAGTGACTGGATGCTCGCGCGCTCCGCCGCCGTCAGGGGCCGCACCCGCTCCTGGATGCCCTCGATGGCGATGGAGCCGTCCGGGTGCGTCAGCGTGGCCAGCATCCGGCACAGCGCCATGACGGGGTCCGGCACCGGCCCGCCCCACATGCCCGAGTGCACCGCCTGCTTCAGCGCCCGCACCTCCACGTCCACCGTGACGAGCCCCCGCAGCGCGGTGGTGATGGACGGCAGCCCCGTGTCGAAGTTCGTCGTGTCCGTGAGGACGATGGCGTCCGCCTTCAGGAGCGCCGCATGCTTCTGCAGGAAGGCCGTCAGGTGGTTGCTGCCAATCTCCTCCTCGCCCTCGATGATGACCTTCACGTTGAGCGGCAGGCTGCCCGCCCCCTTCAGCCACGCCTCCACCGCCGAGGTGTGCACCACGATGCCGGCCTTGTCGTCCGCCGTGCCCCGCCCGTACAGCCGCCCGTCCCGCTCCTGGGGCTCGAAAGGCGGGCTCTTCCAGGCTGACGCGTCTCCCGCGGGCTGCACGTCATGGTGCGCGTACAGCAGCAGCGTGGGCTTGCCCGGCGCCTTGAGCACCTCCCCGTAGACGTAGGGATGGGCGCCCTCGATTTCGAGAAGCTGCACGTTTTCAAACCCACGGTCCTTCAGCAGCTTCGCGGTGGCCTCGGCGCCCCGGCGGACGTGTGTCGGATCGAACCCGGGGAAGGAGACGCTGGGAATCCGGACGAGGGCTTTCAGGTCCTCGAGGTACGTCTGCTTCCGGGACTCGAAGTGGAAGAGTGCCTTATCGGTGGACATGGGCCCCCCATAACCCAAAAGGCAGGCAGGCGCGCCAAGTCCCCCGCGCGGATGTTTCGAGGTCCGCGTATCATGCGGCGCCATGCCTGAGACCCCGACCCTGCTGCTCGTGGACGACGACAGCTTCGTGCGCCGCATCCTCAAGGACGTCATCGCCGAAACGGGCATCGAGCTGCGTCTGCTCGAGGCCGCGGATGGCGAGGAGGGGCTCGCGGTGGCCGCTCGCGAGAAGCCCGCGGTGATGTTCCTGGACCTGTTCATGCCGAAGAAGAGCGGCCTGGAGGTGCTGGGCGCCATCAAGTCGGTGTCCCCGACGACGCGCGTGCTGGTCATCAGCAGCATGGACGCCGAGCCGGTGGTGGAGCAGGCCATGGCCGCGGGCGCCGTGGGCTTCGTGGGCAAGCCCTTCCACCCGCTGGAAATCGCCTCGGCCGTGCGCCAGGCGCTGGCTCACTGATTCACGGGGTGTCTGCGTGTCGTCTCCTGCTGTGGGTTATTGGGTTGCGGACAACCTCGGACGCGTGCTGGGCCCCCTGGCCCTCCAGGCCCTGAGAGAGCTCATCGCCTCCGGGCGGCTGAAGGCAGCGGTACGGGCCTCACGGGATGGCACCCAATGGGTGGCCCTCCAGGAGATGCCCGAGCTGCGGGACTTGTTCACCACCGCGCGTCCCACGCAGTCCGTGGAGCAGCAGCAGGCCGAGCGCCTGCGGACGCAGCTGCGCGGCCTGCAGAACCTGTCCGCCCACGAAATCTTCGGAATCAAACCCCACGCGAGTCTCGACGAGCTGCGGCTGGCCTACTTCCGCATGGCCAAGCGCTTCACGCCGGACCACATGACCCCGGACACGCACCCGGAGCTGCGCAAGGTCTCCGCGGAAATCTTCGACTTCCTCTCGCGCCGCATGCGCGAGGCGGAAGCCCTCTACATGCAGGGTGCGCAGCAGCAGCCCCGCCCGGCCCCGCCGCGGCTGGACATGAATGGCCCGCTGCCGGCCGCGCCGCCCCCGGCGCCGGTGGCGGTCCCCGTCACGCCCGTGGCCGCCGCGCCCGCCATGCCGCCCCGCCCGCCGCCGGTGG
>NZ_JABBJJ010000603.1 GCF_012933655.1 Pyxidicoccus fallax
GACCGGGGGCGGCGGGGGTGGGCAGGAAGCCGGCGAAGAAGGCGTGATGCGCGGCGTAGGTGAAGCTGGCGGGCGAGTGGCGCGGCTCCCACCGGCCGCCGGGCAGCAGCGCGGAGAGGTGGGGCGTGCGGCCGGTGGCGGCCAGTTCCTCGGCGACGTCGTAGCGGAGGGTGTCGAGGGTGATGAAGAGCAGGTCGTGCGAGCCGACCACGGTGTTCATGTCCATTGCGCGAGCACCCTGGAGACTTCCGCGAGGTTGCCGATGATGCGCTCCACGGTGAACGTGGGACGGGGCAGTCCGTCCGGCCACGTGCGTCCGTGGGAGACCCAGCAGGTGGAGAGCCCCAGACGGACGGCGCCGACGATGTCGCGCTCCGGGTCGTCTCCGATGTGGAGCACCTCTTCGGGCCGCCGGTCCACCGCCGCGAGCGCCGCGAGGAAGATGCGCGGGTCGGGCTTGTCGGCACCCACCTCGCCGGAGAGGAAGACATTGGAGAGCACCGGCGTCAGCTCCGCGCGGTCCATCTTCGCGCGCTGCACACGGCCCGAGCCGTTGGACACCACGGCCACGGGAGCGCGCTGGCGCAGGGACTTCACGAGCGCCCCGGGCCCATCGACTGGCTGGATGAAGCCGGGGAGCCGGGAGGACATGTCCGCCCAGAGGGCCTCGGGCGTCAGCCGCAGACCCGGGAAAGTGGTGACGACGCCGCGGCAGAAGACGGAGCGGTCGATGGAGCCGCGTCCGTCCAGCGCGTGCAGCTCGGCCACCGCCCCGCGAGTCTCCGGGAAGGCGTGCGGGTAACGTGAGATGAGGTCGTCGACGTAGCGGGCGAAGGCGCCAGCGCGGTCGATGAGCGTGTCATCCAGGTCGAAGAAGACGGCCCGGGGCCGCATCCGAGCACTCCTCCCGAGGGCGGCGAGGATATGCCGCCTTGCCCGCGCGCGACAGGGCCCGGGCGGCGCATCCACCGGGCCTTACGGACGGACTACCGTCCCCAGCCCAGGGCGAGCAGCGGGTTCCATCCGACATGGGTGTAGGTCCGCGAGGGCTCGGTCGGGCGCGGCGGTCGGGGCGGCTCCGCGCCCCAGCACGACGGCTCCATCCAGAGAAGCGCCCCCAGCACGACGCACACGGCTCCCAGCCAGAATGGATTGGTGTGGGCCATGACCTTCCTCCCGAGTCTCGGCACGCCCGGCGCGCGTGCATGTCACCGAACACCGGGCGGGGCGGAAGGTGTCACCCGGCGCCGTGCCGCGCCCGGTCGTACGCCACCAACGCCTGGACGACCTCCTCCTGCGAGTCCGTCAGCATCAGGTGGCGCGCGTACTCCTGCCCCTGCGCGAGCTGCGCCAGCAACGGGTACACGGGCCGGGTGCGCGTCCAGAACTCGGTGCCGAGGAAGATCATCGGGCTGATGACGCCCACGGAGTTGTAGTGGTTCTGGCAGGCGTCCTGGAAGATTTCCTGGATGGTGCCCGCGCTGCCCGGTGCGTAGACGATGCCGCCCTTGGCAATCGTGAGCAGGCCGTCCTCGCGCACGCTGTTGGCGAAGTACTTGGCGATGTGCGTGGCGAAGGGATTGGGCGGCTCGTGCCCGTAGTGCCACGTGGGAATGCCCAGGCTGTCGCAGTACGGCTTGTCCTCGTCCCGCAGCGGGAACGCGCCGCGCACCTCGAAGGCGCGGGCCAGCCACTCGCGGTCCGTGTAGCTGGGGGCCTTCGCGAGGATGGCGAGCCCCGCGTCCAGCTCCGCCTCGGTGCGGCGCGCGAACCAGGCGCCCACGTGGGTGGCCTCCATGGCGCCCGGGCCGCCGCCGCTGACCATGAAGAAACCCTGGCGCGTCAGCTCGCGCGCCAGCGTCGCCACCGCGCGGTAGTCCGGCTGGCCACGCTTCATGGAGTGGCCGCCCATGATGGCCACCACCTTGCGCTTTCCGCCCTCCGCCTGGAGCAGGTCCTCCATGGCATCCGTGACGGCATGGTCATGCAGGCGCTGCGACAGCGTCTCCAGCAGCGTGGGCGGATTGCCCCGGCCGTGCGTGGCCCAGTGCGCGTAGATGCGCGCGTCCGGCGTGTCGACGTACGTCTCCGGCCGCGCGGGGTCGAAGCCGGCGTACAGCTCCTCCGGCGTGTAGAGGCCGCCGCGATACGGGTGATAGGGCAGCCCGGAGAACGGTGGGAACACCATGGCCCCGTGCGCGAGCGCGGTGCTCAGGGCCTCCTTCTCCAGCTCGCAGCCCAGGAAGACGGTGCCCGCGAGCTCGGCGGAGGACAGCTCGCGCGTGTACCGCCGCAGGTCCAACCCCTGGATGACGACGTTGGAGAGGTGCGCCCCCGCGCGCAGGTGCCGCTCGAATGCGTCGATGGTCTCTATCTCGATCACACCCTGGAGGATTCCACGTCCGACGCGTGGCTACCATCCCCAGTGAAGCGAGATGTCCACGTGGCCCGGGCAATCGTCGAAGGGAGCACGCAGGCCGGCTTCGAGCTCCAGGCGGCGCTCCACCCCCAGATACAGCTCGCGGAATGAGCGCCGAAACTCCAGCTGCGCGTGTCTGAAGCCCTGCAACACGTCGGGCCGCCCGAGCTCCGCCGCGAAGGACGCCGAGCGTGCCTGCAATTCGTTGAAGGCCCTGGCCAACGGCGCGGCGTCCATCCTGCATTCGTGCATCATGAGGCGTTGTTCGGCGGCGTGACATTCCTCGATGCACGTCAGGAGCCGCTGGAACGTCGCCAGCGTTTCCTCGGAGAACGTGACGCGGAAGAAGGTATCGGGCACGGTCGCCAGCTCGGTGATGTTCTCGAACAGCGCCGCCAACGAATACCAACTGAGCCACACCCACCGGCCCCCATCGAGCCCAAGCCTCACGACCCACTTCGAGCGGATGTCCTTCGCGTCCATCCTCGCTAGAAGAGCACGACCATCGTCCCCTCGGGAATCCGGTCATACAGCGAGGTGATGTCCGGCGTGTGCATCACCACGCAGCCCCAGGACAGGCGTCCGCCGCTCTCCGCCAGCGTCCATTCTCCCGCCCAGCCATGCAGGCCGATGCCGCTGCCCAGTCGCGTGGAGGCATTCGTGTTCTTCCGCGCCACCCAGTCCCGGGCAATCCGCTCGCGCGTCTTCGCGTCGATGAAGCCCGAGGCCACGCCCCGGTCCGCGTCCCACGGGTTCGGATAGTTCACCCGAATCCAGTGGCCGCCATAGAAGGCGGAGTACGGCCCGGGGATGTCCCCTCGCAGCTTCTGCGTGACGAAGTACATGCCCTTCGGCGTGCGGTTGTCGCCGCGCACCTGCTTGGCCCCCGCCGCCTGCCCGAAGCCCACCTCCTTGCGAGCCACCTCGCGCCCCTTCGCGTACAGCCGGAGCTGGAAGTCCTCATGGGAGATGAGCAGCAGCGCCGGCTCCTCCGCTGGAAGCGGCAGCCGAGCCCGCGCCGCGAGGAACCGTCGCGCCTCCGAGTCGGACAGCCGCCGGTCCGTGGACAACGTCACCGCGAGCCGGGCCTTCTCCCCCACCCGCCCCAGCGAC
>NZ_JABBJJ010000604.1 GCF_012933655.1 Pyxidicoccus fallax
GGGGTACGGGGGGGAACGGCGGTCGTCATGAATCGTCTCCAACGCTGAGCGGCTCGGACTGGCGGCTGCGCAACCAGCGCAACACCTGCGGGCGGAGCCAGAGCCGGGGGCGTCCGGCCCCCAAATCCAGCACGGGCCGCGGCATGTCCGGATAGCGGCGCAGATAGGTGCTGACGCTGTTGGCGTGGCTCAAGCGCAGGAGCCCCGCCACGCCCTGGGCGTCAATCAAATCCTCGGTTTTCACCATGGGGCACATGTGGGCCTGTCTATACCCATAGACACCGTCCGGTGCACGGCTTCTTTCCGGGAAGGCCGGGCGGGCGTCCTGGGGCGCACATCGGGGCGGGGCCTCGGACGCACGCCCGCCCGGGAGGCCGCGGCCGGGCGGCTATTCGAGCGCCTTCAGCAGGGCGTCCCGTTCGCCGGTGAGCTTCTTCGAGTTGAGAGCCTTGCGAATTAGCCGCGCGGCCTCCGGGCGGACGGCCGCGTCGCCCAGCCGGGGGAGCCAGCGGGCGCGCAGTTCCTCCAGTTGCTGCCGCTGGGTGAGCTCCGTGGTGCGGAGCCACTCCTCCAGCTCCGTGAGGACGGGGGGCCTGAGTACCTGGAGCCGCTCGGCCTCGGCGACCTCCTCCGGCTTCAGGGTGTAGCGGCGCGAGGCCCAATCCTCGGGCACAGGGCCCCACCGCTCGGCGAGGGCGCGCAGGCCGTGCCGGACGTCATCGAGGGTGTCCTCCCACCGGGGGCCGGAGCCCACGCCCCACTCGGAGAGCCGGTGCCCGTTCTCGCTCTCGAGCACCACGCCTGGCGCGACCCGGCCCCACACGTCGAAGTGATGGTTGTGGGAGAGGAAGGCGCTCTCGACGTACGCGTCGCCAAAGACGTAGGTGCCGTGCGGCTCATCCTCGCCGAACAGGCGCCGGACGCGGAGCTCGCCGAGGACGATGAGATAGCCGCTCGTGTAGAGCGTCTGCGCGACGAGGTTGCCGCGCACGAAGACGAGCCCGCCCGGGTTCTCGAGCCACCCGTCGACGATGAGGTCCCCCTCGATGAAGGTCGACCTCTTGGGGTTCTCCAGGGCGAGCGATGGAACGCGCCCGCCGGAGAACACCCCGGCGCCGCTCTTGTTGAAGCCGTGCGCGAGGACCTGGGGGTCCACGTCCATGCCCAGCCGGGCGCCCCGGGTCCTGAAGCCCTTGTAGGGGCGCAGATAGGTGGTGGCCTCGTCCGGGGACAACCAGCGCAGGAGGGGGAGCATGCGCCGGCGACCCTAGTCAGCGCCCCACCCCGGACGCCACTCCCCGTCAGCGCCCCGAGTACGTCGACGGCCTCCACGGCCGCAGCGCGCCCAGCAGCTTCGCGCACCGCAGGGCCTCGCGGACCTGCTCGGCCAATTCCACGTGCTCGGGATTGGAGGCACTGAACCGGTCGGGAGTCAGCACCACCAGCGTGCCCAGCCCCTCCACCGGCTCCACCTCCACGGGCTTCGGCAACGGGGGCACCTCGCCCCGCCTACGAGAGAAGTACATCATCCACCCCACGAACGTGCCGGCCCGGGCCCGGCCCGACACCATGTCCCGATGATTGTCCGACGTGGCCACCGCCCACTCCGGCTCCCACGCCACCGCCATGCTCCTCAGCACCGCCTTCATCACGCCCGCGCTCACCACCCGCTCCGCCACCGGCCCGTAGGACGGCGGCTTCAGCAGGCACACCGCCGACGTCTGGTGTGACGCCGAGCCACACCGCAGGCTCACGCCCGTCACCTCGTCCCGGCGCTCGCCCGCCCACGCCCACAGGCTCACCCCGTCCCCGGGCTCCTGGTTCTCCCGCCGCCCGAACATCCGCGTCAGGTTCGCCACGTCCGGCTCGAAGGGCAGCAGCCTCGACGCCTCGAACGACTCCGCCGCCTCGCACCACCTCGACCACGACGGGTCGCACCGCCCCACCGAGCGGAAGAAGGTCTCCGCCCGCCGCGCACACGCCTCGGCGGACTCCTTCCGTCCCAGCCAATACGCACCCGCGTACCAGGTCTCGTTCATCGTCAACCTCTCCTGGAACGTCCGCCGGACGACTCAACCGGCGACGTCCTCCATCAGTGACAGAACACACCAGGTCTCCACAAGCCCGCTCAACCTGCTAGGTTGATGGAAACGCAGGAGACCTACCACGGCCATGAGCTCGGACATCCCCAAGGTGAACCCGGACGCGCTGCCCCCCGGCACGGTGGTGGGCGGCTGCTGGCGCCTCCTCGAACGGCTGGGCGCCGGCGGCTATGGCGCCGTCTACAAGGTGGAGACCACGTACGACCCGGGCCGCTACTTCGCGCTGAAGCTGTCGCGCGAGCCCTACGAGCCCCGCTCCCGCCGCGAGCTCACCCTGCTGATGGACAAGGCCGTCCACCCGCACGTGGTGGCCGTCCACGCCTGTGGCCGCTGGCCGGACGTCGTCAGCGGTCACTTCTTCTTCGTCATGGACTGGGTGCCCGGACCCGCCCTCCACCTCTGGGCCGACCTGCACAATCCCTCCTTCCAGCAGTTCGCGGACGCCGCGCGCCGCCTGTCCCTCATCCTGGATGCCCTGCACGTCGCGGGCGTGCAGCACCGCGACCTCAAGCCCGAGCACATCCTCATGCGCGGCCCCCACGGAGACCCGGTCCTCATCGACCTGGGCTCGGGCGACTACGCCGGCGCGCCCACCCTCACCACCGGGCCCCTGCCGCCGGGCACCCTCCACCTGCGCAGCCCCGAGGCCGTCCGCTACCACCAGCGCCACTGGCGGCGCCCGGAGGCCCGCTACGTCGCCACCACCTCTGATGACCTCTACGCGCTCGGCGTCTGCCTCTACCGCGCCGCCACCGGCCACTACCCGTTCTCCCCCGAGTGGCCCACCGACGTGCTGTACGCCGCCATCGCCTCCCAGCAGCCGCCCGCGCCCTCCGCCGTGAACCCCCGCGTCCCCACCGCGCTCGACGCCGTCATCCTCCGCCTCCTGGAGAAGGCCCCCGACCGCCGCTTCGAGACCGGCGCCCAGCTCCATGAAGCCCTGGGGCTGGCCCTGCGCGAGCACCCGCATGAGGCCTGGGAGGCGCCCCTCTTCGAGTGGCATGAGGCCGTTCCCGCCGAAGCCACCTCCGCCCACGCCCGCCGAACCCGCCGTCCCCTCTGGCCGACCCACACCCACCGGCCGCCCTCGCTCGCCCGGGCGAAGCTCCTGCGCCTGTGGGACGAGCTGGTCGGGCTCGTGCGGCCCCCTCCGAAGCCCGTCCCCCACGCGTCCCCCGGCAAGGCCCTGCTGGAGGGCAAGGCGCGCCGCGTGTACCCGAGGCGCCGTCGGGCGCTGGTCGCGGCGGCCGGCCTCGCCACCGTGGCCGGCCTGACAATGCTGGGGGCTCGTGCATCGGGAGCATGGGGGAACACTACTGTGCAGGTGGGGTTCGAGGCAACCACCGCAGTCGGTCAGAAAATGGCGGGCCCCGCGGAGGCCCTCCAGACTGCCCCGGCCGCAGCCCCGCCACCGGCGGAGCCCACCCC
>NZ_JABBJJ010000605.1 GCF_012933655.1 Pyxidicoccus fallax
ACCCGGCAGTAGCCCTCCTCGAGCCCTCGGTTCCAGCCCTCCCCCTCAACAGGGCCCCCATCCCGCCTCTACGCAGTGCTGCCGTAAGGCCCGTCTCGGGGAGCAGGTCGGTGGACGCTGGGGCGGCGGACGAGGCCATGGGTCGCGAACGTCGCCCTCGACACGGGCGCCGCGGGAAAGGTGGGGCGCGGGGGCGGCTGCTCGGCCGCCATCCGGGGGGCTCCTCCAGCCGGAGGTGATGGGCGGAGAACACCCTGTGTGTCCACGGCTCGCGCGGGTCCGGGCTCCCGTTCTCGCGCGGTGACCCGCAGATGCTTTGCATCATTTTCCGCCTCGCGGTCTCACTTCATTCGTCATGCAGTCCGCACCCCAGGAGCCTTCATGCCGTTGCCGCACCGAGCGCTGGTCGCCATGTCCCTGCTAGCCCTGCTGGGTGGATGCAGGGACGATGATGATGAACCGAAGCCGCCGAAGGGCCCCTTCCTCTCGGAGACACCGCTCTGGCAGGTGACGGCGGACACGTCACTGGCGGACGAGTGCTTCGGCAGCTCCGTCGCGCTCGCGGACTTCAACGGCGATGGCCGCAAGGACCTGGCCGTGGGCACCGAGCCGTGCACGGTCAACTTCGCCGTCGTGGACCACCCCGGGCGCGTGTCCTTCTTCGCGGGCGAGGAACGCTTCTTCTCCAAGCAGGCCGTCTCCGCGCTGATGACGTGGCAGAACACCCACCCCCAGACCCGGGGGCAGGGGCTCCGGACGACGGCCGGCAACGTGAATGGGGACGCCTTCGCGGACCTGCTCGTCACGACGAGGTACGGCGTGTCCGTCTTTCCCGGCGGGCCCGACCTGGGTGCCATTCTCACGGAGCCGGCCTTTCGCGTTCCGGGCAACGGCTTGTTCTCCACCACCTTCCTGGCCGACTTCAATGGCGACGGGCTGGACGACCTGGTGAGCATCCGGGCCGGCATGCTGTCCTTCTACGCTTCGACTCCCGGAGCACAGGGTGGGCCGTTCACCCTGGTCCACTCGCGGCCGGGCTTCACCGTCCGCGACATGGGCGACACCAACGGCGACGGCGCCGTGGACCTGATGCTGGCCTCGCCCGAGACAGAGGGCGCCCGTGCGCTGTACCTGGGCTGCAAGCCCGGCAGCTCCTTCGCCTGTGAGGGCCCCCTGTCAGCCGCGCCCGTGTGGACGGTGGTGGCCAGCGGCGTGAAGCTGCATCCCGACCTCAATGACGACGGCCACCCCGAGGCCTTCCTGTCCACCGACAACGGCATGACGAGCCTCCACCTGTCCGAGGCGGGGGGCCGCATCTCGTCCGCGCCGGTCTGGTCCATCCCGCAGGACCCCGTCTTCCCCAGCGTGTCCATGCCTGTCGCGGTGGGGGACCTGGACGGGGATGGTGAGCGGCATGACTTCGTGCACGACGCCGTCGGGCGGCTCTTCTTCTACTCACCCGCGAAGGGCGTGTCCGAGTCGCTGCGGCCCGTCTGGGCCTGGCCCCGCGAGGACTCCATCCCCGACGGCTACGAGGTCTACCGGCGCTACTCCGTGGCCATGCCCGGGGACATGGACGGCGACGGCGTCGATGACCTGGTGGTGGCCGCCGGCGCCGCGGGCAACCTCCTGAATGGCCCCGTGGGCGAGGTGTCCGTCTACGGCGGAGGCCAGGTGCCGAAGGAGCCGAAGGCCCCGCCCCACGCCCGGCCCGTCGCGTCCTGTGACTTGCGGAGGGACTCGGAGAACGGCAAGCCGGACCTCACGGTGGACAAGGATGCGGTTGCCCGCACGCTGCACGTGGTGCGCAAGACGTTTGCCGCCGACGCGTGCGAGGTGCAGGAGGGCTGCGTGGCGGCCCCGGGAGAGCGGCGCTTGCTGCGCTTCAGCACCACCATCCTGAACCTGGGCCGCGCCGACGCCGTCTTCCCTCCGTACGACGAGCGGCCGGACGTCTACGTCTTCGACGAGTGCCATGGGCACGACCACCTCCAGGGCTTCGCCGGCTACGAATTGCGCGACGCGCGCGGGCAGCAGGTCCTCACCGGGCGCAAGCAGGGCTTCGCGCTGCTGGACACCATCAGCTACTGCACGGACGCGGCGCCCGAGACCTTCCATGACCCCATGGGCATCAGCGCGGGCTGGGCGGACGTCTACACCTTCGAGGTGCCGTGCCAGTGGATGGACATCACCGGCCTGGGAGACGGCGCGTACACCCTGCGCGTGGGCGTGGACGAGTCGGACATCCTCGAGGAGGAGGGCGTCCACCCGAACGAAGTGTTCGTTCGCGTGAGGCTGGAGGGCGACACGGCCACCGTCCTTCCGTAATCCTGCGGGGGCATGAGCGCTTCCGAGCGCCCCCTGTACCTGGACCACAACGCCACCACCCCCATCGACCCGGAGGTGGTGGACGCGATGCTGCCGTACCTCCGAGAGGAGTTCGGCAATCCCTCCAGCGGGTACCCGTACGGGAAGCGGGCGCGCGCCGCGCTGGAGGAGGCGCGCGCGAAGGTGGCGGCCCTCATCGGGCGTGCTCCAGTCGGTGGTGGAAGTCGCGGCGCTGGCGCACTGGCACGGCGTCACCGTGCACACGGATGCGGCGCAGTCGGTGGGCAAGGTGCCCGTGGACGTGGGCTCGCTCGGCGTGGATCTGCTGACGCTGGTGGGCCACAAGCTGCGAGCCCCCAAGGGCGTGGGCGCGCTGTACGTGCGCCCGGGCACGCCGCTGCGGCCCTTCGTGCTGGGCGGTGGGCAGGAGCGGGGGCTGCGGCCCGGGACGGAGAACGTGCCCTCCGCGGTGGCCCTGGGCACCGCGTGCGCACTGGCGCGCGCAAGACGGGAGCGGGGCACCGCGGCCGCGGTGGCCCTGCGCGAGCGGCTCTGGGCGCGGCTGCGGGCGGAAGTACCCGGGCTGGCGCTGAATGGCCATGCCACCGAGCGGCTGCCCAACACCCTCAATGTGCGCTTCCCGGGCGTGAAGGGCAGCGACGGGCTGGCGGCGCCGGAGGTGGCGGCGTCCACCGGCTCGGCCTGCCACGAGGGCGGCGAGTCTGCGTCCGCGGTGCTCCGTGCCATGGGCCTTCCCGAGGCCGAGGCCCTGGGCGCGGTGCGCCTGTCGCTGGGGCCGGATACCACGGAGGCCCAGGTGGACCGGGCGGCGGCGCTGGCGGCGGCGTGGCGCAAGGTGGCGGGGCGCTGACGCTCCGGCCGTCCCGGGGACCCAAGCAAGAGAGGAGGGAGCGAGCGTGGCACCCCAGGCAGCGGTCAGCCAGGAGCCAAAGAAGCAGAGGACGCCGCGAGTGGACTGGGCGCAGCTGCCGCGCCGGGGTGTTGAGCCGCGAGCAGTCACGCTGCCCCAGACACCCACGCCCCTGCTGGCCTCCCCATGGGAGCCTCCTGGGCCGGCGTGTGCCCAAAGCGGCTGCACCGCCTCTGCACCGGCACGGCGCACAGCCCGCGTGGCACCCGGCAGTAGCCCTCCTCGAGCCCTCGGTTCCAGCCCTCCCCCTCAACAGGGCC
>NZ_JABBJJ010000606.1 GCF_012933655.1 Pyxidicoccus fallax
GGGCAGGGAGGCGTCCGGCTCCGGTGCGTCAGCGCGCTGGTGGAGGACGCGGGGCGCGGGGAGCGCACCTGGCGCCAGCTTCACCCTGGCGCACCCGCTGGTCGCCAGCAGCAGCGCGCCCAGGAGCCCCAGGGCCCTAGCGCGCATGGTCCACCCCCAGGCCGAAGGAGGCGAAGGCGCCCGGGCGCAGCGTGCCGCCCGCTTGAGGCCGGAGCAGCGTGCCGCCCGAGGCCAGCGCGTAGAACCTTCCCGCGAATCTCCAGCGTGCTTCGCCTGAGAAGAGGTGGCGCGGGCCCGGTTTCCCCACGCCTACCGCCAGCCCTTCCACGGCCACTTCCACGTCACGGCCGAAGAGCTGCACCGCCGCGCGCCCGTCCACGTCCACCCGGCCCCAGCTGAAGACTTCCGCGCCCAGCGAGAAGTCCAGGTGACGTTGCAGCAGGCCCCCCAGCCATACCGCGTCCCACGCCACCCAAGCCTCGCCATGGACGGAGTCGCCGTCCGGAAAGGGCGCGTGAGCCGCGGGCTGCCCGGGGGCCCCCGCCGCGAGGAATCGGCCCAACTCGTAGTCCGGGCCGAAGAAGCCCTGGCGGAAGCCGCCGCGCTGGCGCCGCGCTTCCAGCCGCAGCGAGGCCAGCAGCGTGGGCGTCGTCCAGTCCGCGCCCACGCCCGCCACCGCGCCCCAGGCGCCCCCACGGCCCGGTTTGCCGCCAAAGCCCGCCAGCAGGTGCAGCTCATGTTCCGGCCGCACCCGCACCACGGCCGCCGCATCCAGGTGCGCCAACGTCAGTGCGGGCGAAGTGCCCCCGGCCCGGCCCCACTCGCGCACGGCGGAAACCGAGAGCGTGTAGCGTTGGCGCTGCCGGGGCTTGCCGAAAAGGGCATGCTCCAGGTCCACCTCCACCTCCGCGCCCATCAGGCGCGCGCCCAGCACGTCCGAGGTGAAGGCTTCGACGTAGAGGGGAGCGGCCCACCCGGTGAGGAAGGCGCCCGCCGGTTGGTAATCCGGATTCGTCCGGTTGGAGTAGCGCCGCACCAGGTGCGCGGACAGGAGGCTGTAGCGCTCCAGCGCGCCCGCCCAGCCGCCCAGCGGTGCGCCATCCGCGCCGACCTGGAGCGCGCGCACCAGTCCGCCGAAGTCCGAGAGGCTGTCCCAATCCTCTCGCCGCACCCGGCCGCCGTGCTCGCCCCAGAGTCCCAAGCGCAGCGGCGCCCCCACGCTGACGCTGAAAGCCCCGTCGCCGGAGTCCACCACCAGCAGGGGCGACAGTTGCCCGAAGCCCGCCGCCTCACCTGTGCCTTGCCGGGGCAGCAGCGCCAGTGTGGCGGCCTCCAGCCGGACCAGGTAGCCCCAGCGAGGGACGGGCCGGAGCACTGGAGGCGCCGTCGCTTCGGCGGGCGCGCTGGCCTCCGAATCCCGTCCACCGCGCTCCTCGCCCACCATGCCCGCTGCCGCCCCACCGGGTTGCAGGAGCAGCGCTGCCAGCAGCACCTGGGCCCTACGTTGCTTCCAAGACATACACGCCTCCCGGGCGAGCCCCCGAAGCAGGGGCCAGAGACGGCGCGAGGATCTCCGGGAGGTCTGACGCCAGCGCGCCGGCCCGGGGAAGGGCGCCGCGAATGAGGGGCGTGACCTCCTGCTCGACGAACTCGCTCAGCAGAGGCCTGGAGCCCAGCGGCAGCGCCCGCGCAGCGCAAGAACCGCCGGGCACGGTGTCATCGTTGAATGACCGGTTGCAGGAGCCCCGCGCGGTCCAAGAGCTCGAACACCCGTCTTCCCAGTTCAACGTGCGCGGGGTTGCTCGCGGTAACGCGTTCCGGGGCGAGGACCACCAGCGTTCCCAGGTCTTCCACGGTTTCAATCCACACGGGCGCGGGGAGCGGTGGCACAATTCCCCGACGCCGCGACAGGTACGTTATCCAGCCAGGAAATGCGCCCGCGCGCTCTTCTGCTGCGATGGCATCGCGGAAGTCCCAAGATGCCGCCATGGCCCAATCCGGTTCCCAGGCCAGCGCCATGCTCCGCACCGCATGGGCCAGCACAGAGGCGGTGAGCACCCGATCCGCGTTCGGTCCTTGGGGAGGCAGGTCCAATACACAGTAGTTGCCGACCCCGCTGTAAGCCCCCCCGTTGATACGTAGGTCTGCGTAGTCGCCCTTTGTTCCGTCGTTACCGAACCAGAAGGTGAAGCCCAGATCCTCGAAAACGGGCCCGCCCCTCTCGCGGTTGACGCCGCGGCGGAACAGCTCGGTGAGGGTGGGCACGTCAGGCGGCATGAGCGGATGCTTGCGCGCGTCCTTCCGGGATTTGGCGGGCTTGTACCACTGCGCCAGGAAGGGGTCCGTCGAGGCCAGGAGGGTGAGCAGGTGCGCCGTGCGCCGGGCGCACTCCTCGGCGGACTCCTTGCGTGGCCCCCAATAGGCGCCCGCGTAATAGGTTTCGGGCTGGGGCTTGCTGCTCACGTGACGCCCTCCTCACTTCGCTGGGGTGTGGACGACCTTGATTGCCCCAGCCTGGCTCCTCTCAAGAGCCTCTCAATCAAATTGCCGCCTTACGGAGGCACAGGAAGACGTGGCCGGTGTCTCGCTGGCTCAGGGCCCTGGTGCCCTCACTCGCGAGCGACGGGCGCTACTTGCGTACCGAGAGTATCCGCCACTGTGTGGTGTCGATGGCATAGAGGCCGCCTCCATCCAGGGCGACATTGTGTGGATCGCACTCCTCGGTCCGAGGGGAAAGCCCGACGATGACCACGCCCTCCTGGTGCGGTAGTGCCTCCACATCCCAGACCTCGCGTCTCCTCAGGCACTGCTCGGCCGGGCTCGCATCCTTCGGCAGGGGCGGCATGGAGAGGAAGAAGTCGTCCATGGCGAGCGCGATGGCCATGGCGAGGTCGCCCCGAATCCGCGTGGACTCCACGTCTTTCATCCCCATCATGGGAAATGCGAAGTCCCCACGCTCCGCGCCGGGGGCACGAGGGGGCTGATGGGAGCGATTGAAGAGGGCGCAGCCGGGTGTCAGCAGAAGCGCGAGTGCCAGCGTGATGGTTTTCATGGGCCGTCCACAGGGAGATGTTCGAGGGGGAGGTTCGGGTCGAACCTTGAGCTACCGAGCACCGTCAACGCGGTTCGCCGGACTCGAAGTGGGAGGGCGCGCGCGTGAGAGGGCGGGCGCATAGCAGCGGCCCTGGTGTACGTAGTAGCCCTCCTCTTGGTGGCAGTCCTTCGGCTCCAGGGACAGCTTGAACCAGCATCCCCCGTTGATGGGCACCTGGAGCCTTGGGCAGCGGCCATTGGCATCCGGCCGCCACTGTCCCGGCAAGGGCTTCGGCGGCACCTCCACCGCGACGGTGGACCAGGCGGACGGCGCTTGAGCGAGGGGCACCGGCGCCGTCAGCGCCGAGTCTCCGACGGCGACGGTGCCCCCATCTTTCGCCTCCTCGGACACCGAGGCGCGCACGTTCTCGGGCGTCTCCGCGAGATGCGTGCTGAGCAGCCACCCGGCCCCCAGCGCCACGG
>NZ_JABBJJ010000607.1 GCF_012933655.1 Pyxidicoccus fallax
GGGTGGCGGTGGGCACGGCGGACTGCGTGCCGGTGCTGCTGGTGGACCCGGACGGCCGCCGGGTGGCGGCGGTGCACTCGGGCTGGCGGGGGACGGACGCGGACATCAGCGCGCGCGCGGTGGAGGCGCTGGTGGCGAAGGGGGCCCGGCCGGAGCGGCTGCTGGCCGCCGTGGGGCCCTCCATCCAGCGCTGCTGCTACGAGGTGTCCGGCGAATTGGCCCAGCGCTTCACGGGACGCTTCGGGGCGGAGGTGGTGGAGTCCTCGGGGGCGGGCGTGCGGCTGGACCTGACACGCGCGGTGCGCATGACGCTGGTGCGCGCGGGGCTGAAGCCGGCGCACGTGGACGTGCTACCGGCCTGTACCGCGTGTGAGCCTGCTCGCTTCTTCTCCCACCGCCGCGACGCGGGGCGCACCGGACGGCACCTCAACTACGTGGTACACCGCTTCTAGGCCTCCAGGGCGCGTCCGGCCGTTTTCTTGACGCTCTCCGACGGGCCTTCCTATCCTCGGGAAGACTTCCGTCCGAAGAGGCCCGTGCCCGCGCGCTCCGTCATCCTCCGTCTGCTCGCCGCCGCGCCGCTGTGCGTGCTGAGCGCTTGTGCCACCACCGCCCCCACGCAGGCGGATGTGGAGGCGCTGAAGGCCGAGCTGCGCGCGCTGCGCGCGTCCCAGACGCGGCTGGTGGAGCGGCTGGAGCGGCTGGAGGCGCATGACGCGGTGGCGCGGGTGAGCGCCGGAGGCGGCGCGAAGGCGGCGCCCGCCGCGAAGCCCGCCGAGGCCGGCGAGGCGCTGGGCGTCACCCCGGAGCTGGCGGTGGTGAAGCTCAAGCCCCGCTCGGAGCCCGCGCCGAAGCTGCCCACGCAGGTGCCCGTGGTGGAGCCGGACTCGGAGCAGGTGGAGATGTTCATCAGCAACGTGCCGGACTCCGTCCCGTCCTCCGGCGCGGCCACCGTGGTGGCCTCGCGCGACGAAGAGGCCGAGGCGCAGGACCCGGAGGTGCTGGAGGCCGAGTACGAGAAGGCCGTGTCGCTTCTGCGCACCGGCAACGTGGAGGGCGGCGTGGAGCGCCTGCGCCGCTTCGCCGAGGAGAACCCCCGCCACCCGCGCGCGGACAACGCGCTGTACTTCAGCGGGCTCGGGCTGGTGGGCCTCAATGAGTTCAAGGACGCCGCGAAGACGTTCGAGCGGCTCATCAAGACCTATCCCGCCGGGGATGCCATGCTGGACAGCATGCTCCGGCTCGCCGAGTGTCGGGTGCGGCTCAATCAGGCCGCGGATGCCCGGGCGCTCTACACCCGCGTCGTCACCCAGTTCCCGGGGACGGCCGCCGCCACGCAGGCGGAGCAGCGGCTCGCCGCGCTCCCGCAGTGATGCCTCTTTCGAAAGGACGTCGTCCGATGCGCTCCAGGATCCTCACTTCGCTGATGCTGAGCCTCGCCGTCGCGCCGGCCTGGAGCGCGCGCGCGCAGGAGGCCGAAGAGCAGGACACGGAAGCCGGCGGGGAGACCGAGGGCGCCGAGGTCATGGACGAGGTCCCCGAGGGCGCCACCCCCGGCGTCACCCGCGTGCCCCCGGGCGCGCCCCGCGGCCGCGACAGCGCCCCGGGCGAGGTCCACTCGGTGCAGGAGGGCGACACGCTCTGGGATTTGTCCCAGCGCTACCTGGGCAGCCCCTGGTACTGGCCGAAGGTCTGGTCCTACAACCCGGAGATCGCCAACCCGCATTGGATCTACCCGGGCAACCAGGTGCGCTTCTTCGCCGCTGGCGAGGAGGTGCCCGCCCGCGTGGACCCCGGCGACGCGGTGGCGGACACGGTTGACATGGAGTCCCCCACCGACCTGGGCGGCGCCGCGGTGGTGGTGACGGGGAAGATTGGCTACGACGCGTCCGCGGCGCGCCCCGTGACGACCCAGGGCTTCGTCACCCAGCGCGAGCTGGACGAGGCCGGCCGCATCGAGGGCTCGACCTCCGGCGCGCTGTTCCTGTCCTTCCCGGACAACGTCTACGTGCGCTTCAAGCGCAAGGGCAACGCCAAGGTGGGGGACCGGTACGTGGTCTTCCACACCACCCAGGAAATCAAGCACCCGGTGTCGAAGAAGAAGCTGGGCTACCTCACCGACTTCCTCGGCACGCTGCGCGTGGTGCGGGTGAGCGAGAACGTCGTCACCGCGCAGGTGGTGGACACCTGGGACGGCATGGAGCGTGGCGACCTGGTGGGCCCCGTCGGCGAGCGGCTCACCGAGCGCATCGCCCCGCGGCCCAACGCGAAGGAGGTGCAGGGCACCATCGTCACCGCCCTGGTGCCGTACCTCACGCAGATTGCCGAGCACCACACGGTGGTGGTGGACCGCGGCAGCGCGCAGGGCGTCCAGCTGGGCAACACCTTCACCCTGCTGCGCCGGTGGGACCCGGCGCTCCACGTGCTCGGCCAGGGTGACAGCGTGAAGCTGAGCGACCGCGAGAAGCGCTTCCCCTGGGAGGACATCGGCACCTGCATGGTGACCGAGGTGAAGGAGCGCACCTCCAACTGCCTCATCATCCGCACCCTGGAGGAGGTCATCCCCGGCGACCGCGCCATCATGCGCGTCTCCGAGCCCACCGCCAGCCGCTGAGCGGCGGCAGGAAATATGCATCCGCTCGGCCTCCGGAGGGGCTGAGTGCTTGACCGGTGGCGGTCCGGTGTCTATGTGTCGCGCCCCTCCTGGGGACCCGTCTTCTATATAGGTGGGAAACGGGCAGGGGACAGGAATGGCGGACGCTGAGACGGACAGCCTCACGGCGGAGCAGCAGGCATGCCTGGCGCTCTGGACCGTCCCCGGCCTGGGGCCGAGGACGCTGGCCTCCCTGCGTGCCTTCGCGGATGGAAGTCTCGCACCGCTGGCCTCCGTCCCTGTACGGGACTGGGTGTCCGACGCGCCGGTCTCCCCACAGGTACGCCGGCGGCTGGCCGAGGTGGAGCGGCTGCCACCCGTGGCGGAGCGGGTGCTGGAGGCCTGCTACCGGGCCCGTATGGGCGTGGCCTTCGCGGGGGAGCGGGCCTATCCGGACCGGCTGCGGGAGGTGTCGGACGCGCCGCCGCTGCTCTTCTACCGGGGCCGGCCGGGGATGCCCCGGCGCCGGGTGGCCATGGTGGGCAGCCGGCACCCGGACCAGGCCTTCCTGCCCTACGCGCGGGGCTTCGCCCGGAAGGTGGCGGAGTCCGGGGTGGGGGTGGTGTCCGGGGCCGCCGTGGGCGTGGACCAGGCGTGCCATGCGGGGGCGCTGGAGGCCGGCGGGGAGACGTGGGCGTTCCTCGGCTCCGCGCTGGATGCGTTGGACCCGGCGCAAGCCCGCCTGCTTCCTCGCTTTCTGGAGGGGGACGGCGTGTTCTTCAGTGAGCTGCCGCCCGGGGTCCGGGCAAGCACCTCCACCTTTCCGCGCCGCAACCGACTCATTTCCGGCGCATCGGACGTGGTCCTGGTGATGAGGGCGGGTGTGGGG
>NZ_JABBJJ010000608.1 GCF_012933655.1 Pyxidicoccus fallax
TTCGTCGGCAGCGTCAGAGGTGTATAAGAGACAACCCTAGCTCACCGTTACAGCCCCGTGAAAATCGGGTACCGGGCAGGGAAGGTCTTTCCCGGCATAGAGTGCGGAAAGGGGAGGAAATATGACAATCCGCAACCGCCGGCTGCTGGCCGGAGGGCTCGCCGCGCTCCTCGTGGGAGGCACGCTGGCCGTGGCCTCCTGGGACGTGTGCCTGTCGGCGTGGGTGCTGCACGGGGTGGAGGTGCCGCGCTGCCCGGACGGGCGGTTCCGCCAGACGGTGGGGCTGAACGCCCACGGACTGTCGCGCGGCCTCGCCGGCCCCGTGTTCGTGTGGGCCGAGGCGCAGGCCCCCGATGCGCTCGGCGGCATGCTGAAGGGCCGCGTCGGGCGCGGCACCGCGGAGCTGTTCCTGGTGGACGCGGACGGGAAGCAGACGCCGCTGCCCCCGGAGAAGGAGCACCCCTGGGGGCGGGAGGACGGCCTCGCGCTGATGGCGCGGGTGGCGCTGCCCCAGGTGCCGGACGGGGACTACACGCTGCGCGCCCGCGTCAGCACGCCGCTGGGCACGGACACGGTGGACGCGGCGCTTCCTTTATATGCGCCCGCGCGCGTGCACGTGCTGACGGACCGGCCGCTGTACGAGCCGGGCAACGAGGTGCGCTTCCGCGCGGTGGTGCTGCGCGCGAAGGACTTGTCGCCGCTGGACGGCCGGCCCGGCACGTGGCGGGTGAAGGACCCGTCCGGCGAGGTGGTGCTGGAGGAGCGCGCGCCGGCGGGCCCGTGGGGCGTGGTGGCCGGCGGCTTCCCGTTGGACCGCGGCGCCGCCACGGGCATGTGGACGGTGAGCTGGACGAGCGGCAACGCGCAGGCGGAGGCGCGCTTCACGGTGGAGCCCTTCACCCTGCCGCGCTTCCGCGTGGACGTCGGCAGCCCCCGGCCCTTCTGGCGGGCCGGTGAGACGCCGGAGGTGGAAGGGCAGGTGGTGTACAGCTCGGGCGCGCCGGTGGAGGGCGCGGACGTGGAGCTGGGCTGGAGACACTCGGGGGACTGGCCGCCGCCGACGGAATGGCTGTCCGGTGGAGGGCTGCCCGAGCGCGCGCGCACCGACGCCGCCGGCCGCTTCCGCCTGGTGCTGCCGCGCGTGCCCATGGACCTGCGCGGCAACACGCGGCTGACGGCCGCCGTCGTCGCGAAGGACGCGGCCGGGGACCGGGTGGAGGGCGGGGTGTCGCTGCTCCTGGCCGAGGACGCGCTCGCGGTGTCCTCGGTAACGGAGCTGGAGGGCGGGCTGGTGGCGGGCTTCAACAACCGCGTCTACCTGCGCGCCACCACCGCGGACGGCCGGGTGCTGCCCCGCACGGAATTGACGGTGAAGCGCGCGTGGGACGCCCGCGACGAGGGCGTGCGCGCGGTGACGGACGAGGATGGCGTGGCCGCCTTCCAGCTGGACCCGGGGCCGCCCGTCAACGTGGTGGTGCCGCCCATGCCGGTGCGCCGCCCGCCGCCGCCCCCGCCCGTGGCGCTGGCCGGGCTGAGGGACCTGCTGGCCGACGAGGGCGAGGCCTCCCTGGAGGACCAGCTCGCGGTGGAGCGCTGGCTGCCGTCGCTCTTCCCGTGCGCGCGCTTCGTCACGCCGGACGATGGCTCCCAGGAGGTGGTGCTGGGCCTGCGCGTGGGCGCGGGGGGCGCGGTGGCGGACGTGGCGGGCGCGGAAGGAGCGGGGCCTCTGGTGACGTGCGTGGCTTCGGCGCTGCGCTCGCGCGGGCTGCCCGCCGGGCGGGAGCGCCTGCTGCGGCTGGAGCTGGGCGTGACGGACCCGGGCCTGCCCCGGCTGGAGGTGGAGGTGGAGGAGGCCGTGGGGGATGGCGCCCTGGTGACGGACGTGCTGGACACGGCGGCGCGGGATGCTCGCGGGTGCCTGCCCCGGAACCTGGAGGTGGAGGCGCCGCTGCCGGTCGCGCTGAGCTGGCGGCTGGGGAGGACGGTACCGGAGGTGGCGGCGTCGTGGGTAACGCTGCCGAAGCAGGAGGGCGCGCTGCCGGCGTCGGTGCTGCCCTGCCTCCAGGAGAAGTTCGGCCGGCTGCGGCTGTCTCCGGCGATGGAGAAGCTGGAGCGCTTCGAGGCGCTGGGCGTGGCGCGCTTCACCGCGTACCCGACGGGCGCCAGCGGGGAGGACGGGCCGGCGCAGGCCACCGTCTTCCTGGGCTACGAGCTGAAGGTGAGCGCGAAGGACGCGGGCGACACGAAGCTGGTGCTGCGCCCGGCGCAGCTGCCGGCCACGCGCATGCGGGCCACGCCGGTGCTGGCGCGCGCGCGGGAGGAGGTGCGCATCGACCTGATGCGCGGCCCCGGGTACGTGGACCCGTTGCCGGAGACGCTGGTGCTCCAGGCGGGCGCCACGCGGCTGGAGTCGAAAATCGACAAGGGCTCGCGCACGGCGCGCTTCCAGCTGCCGGCGGACTTCGAGGGCTGGGCCGAGGCGCAGTGGGCGGGCGCGGTGGCGCGGGTGTACGTGGCGCCGCGCGCGCAGCTGTCGCTGGAGGTGTCGCCGGAGAAGCCGGCCTACGCGCCGGGCGAGCTGGCCCGCCTCCAGGTGCGCACGTGGGTGGACGGCAAGGAGGGCCCGGCGGCGGTGGGCCTCTTCGGCGTGGACGAGACGCTGGGGCAGCTGGCGCCACTGCCGGGGGCGGAGTCGCTGGGCAGCGTGCGGCCCGCGCCCACGGTGGCCACGCCGGCCTTCGGCGTGCTGGACGGACAGGCGCTGGCCATGGGGCGCATCCGCGGCGCCAACGCGGCGGCGGCGGCGCTGCTGCGCGTGAGCGAAGTGCCGCAGCGCGAGGACGCCGAGCCGTGGGTCTCGGTGAACGCGACGAGTCCCTTCCAGCCGGACGCGGAGCTGACGGAGCCCTTCTACGCGGTGCTCGCGGAGCTGCACGCGCAGGTGCGCGCCTGGGAGGAGAAGGCCCCCGAGGGACAGACGCTGGACCCGGCGCAGCTGGCGAAGCTGTGGGAGGGCGCGCTGGCGGCGTGTGAGAAGCGCGGCGAGAAGGTGACGGATGCCTTCGGCCGCCGGCTGCGGCTGTCGCGGCTGCCGGAGGACCTGCTGGCCCTCACCGACCCGCGGGCGGTGGTGACGAGCGGGACGCGGCTGCCGGAGGACGTGGAGAACTGGAACGCGTGGGTCGCCCGGGAGGAGCCATGAAGCGCACGGTCATCGTGGGGGCGGTGGGCGTCCTCGCGGGAATCATCCTGACGTTGATGGTGGTGATGGGGCTCGCCGCCGACTTCGAGCCGCGGACGGGTGAGCTGGCGGCGCTGCGACTGAAGGAGACGAGCGCCTTCGGCGCGGATGACGCCGTGGCCGCGGCGCCCGCGGCGCCCCCGATGGAGATGATGGAGGAAGCGGAGGGTGGGGGGC
>NZ_JABBJJ010000609.1 GCF_012933655.1 Pyxidicoccus fallax
CGCCACCCCTCCGCCGGCCTGTCCCACCGGGCTCCCACGGCGCTGGCAAGGCTCTTGAAAGGAGGCCAGGAGGTCGATCGGGAGAGGGAGGACGGGCGTGGCGGCGACAATCGAGCAGGCTTGGGGCAGCAGGGCTTCCTTCTACGTGTCACCGGCGTCGGTGGCGTTGTTGATGCTCAACCTCCTGGACGGGCTGTTCACCCTGCTCTTCCTGCAGCTCGGGGTGGCCGAGGAGCTCAACCCCCTCATGCGGGTGGCCTACGAGCAGTCCCCGCTCATCTTCATGGGCTCCAAGCTGGTCATCGTGAACGCCGGCCTGTGGCTCCTGTGCCTGCACCGCCGGATGAAGGCCAGCCGCATCGCCATCCGGGCGGGGGCCGTCGTCTACGGCATCATCGTCGTCTACCACCTCGCCTTCCTGACCCACCTGGTCCTTCACTGGCCGGGGGCCTTCCGCTAACCCCCCGCATCCTCGACGGACTGTGGGCGAATTGAACATTGGAGGGGGTGTCACTACAGCCTCCTCTTGCAATTGACACCCGGTATGTCCCAGGCTTCCCTTCAGCTCCGACCTTTCGGGTTCGGGGGGGGACCATGAACATCACCGACGTCCGGGTGTTTCCGGTCGAAGAGGACAAGCTCAAGGCGTACGTCACCATCACCCTGGATCATTGCTTCGTCATCCGCGATTTGAAGGTCATTCACGGCTCGTCCGGACTGTTCATCGCGATGCCAGCAAAGAAGCGGAAGGATGGGACGTACAAGGATATTGCACACCCGCTCAACGCGGATACGCGCAGCCAGATGGAGCGCATCATCCTCATTGAGTACGAGAAGCACCTTCATCAGGCGCAAGCCGGGATGCTCGCCCCGGCGCCAGCGGAACTGGACTAACGCCTTCCCTTCGGGTCGTGTCCAGGTTAGTCAGCGGCCCCACCATGCAGCCGCGTGACTTCAAGGTGTTCGCCGGGAACTCGAATCCCGGCCTGGCGCATCGCATTTGCGAGTACCTCAAGCGCCCTCTGGGGAAGGCGGAGGTCGGTCGCTTCTCCGACGGGGAGATCCACGTCGAGATTGGAGAGAACGTCCGTGGTCATGACGTCTTCATCCTCCAGTCCACGTGCCCGCCGGCGAACGACCACCTGATGGAGCTCCTCATCATGTGCGACGCCCTCAAGCGGGCGAGCGCGGGCTCCATCACCGCCGTGATGCCGTACTACGGCTATGCCCGGCAGGACCGGAAGGTCGCGCCGCGCACGCCCATCACCGCCAAGCTCATCGCGGACCTCCTCGAGGTCGCGGGCGCCGGGCGCGTGGTGTCCATGGACATGCACGCCGGGCAGATCCAGGGGTTCTTCAACATCCCCTCGGACCACCTGTACGGCTCGCCGGTGTTCCTGGAGGACCTGCGCAAGAACTTCCCGGACTCGCAGGAGCTCGTCATCGTGTCGCCGGACGCCGGCGGCGTGGAGCGCGCCCGCGCGTACTCCAAGCGGCTGAACACGGGCCTGGCCATCATCGACAAGCGCCGCCCGCGCCCCAACGCGTCCGAGGTGATGAACCTCATCGGTGACGTGTCCGGCAAGGACGCCGTCCTGGTGGACGACATGGTGGACACCGCCGGCACGCTCGCCCAGGCGGCCGCCGCGCTCAAGGCGAAGGGCGCCCGCCGCGTGGTGGCCTACGCCGTCCACCCCATCCTCTCCGGCCCGGCCATCCAGCGCATCAAGGACTCGGTGCTGGAGGAGGTCGTCTTCACGGACACCGTGCCGCTGGCCCCCGCGGCGCAGGCCTGCTCGAAGATTCGCGTGCTCACCACCGAGCGCCTCTTCGGCGAGGCCATTGCCCGCATCCACCGCGCCGACTCGCTCAGCTCGCTGTTCGTCTGAGCCGGCGCGCGCCTGCCCGCCGGGTGGCTTGACTCCAAGCCTCCCGGCTGGCATGTGCACCCACCTCCATCGGTCCCCTACGAACAGGGCGCCGTCTTCGGGGCCCGCCACAGGGGCGGGATGCCGAGGGCGCCAGGGCGGCTGGTGGCAACCGCTGTACCTTTCGTGAGGCATTTCCATGTCCGTCGACAAGAGCACCCTCGAGGCCAAGACGCGTGAGGGCTCCGGCAAGGGCGTCGCGCGCCGCCTGCGCGCGCAGGGTCTGGTTCCCGCCGTCGTTTACGGCAAGCACCTGGCGAACCCGGTGCACGTCGCGGTGGACCCCAAGTCCGTCCGCGCGGCCATCAACACCCCGCACAAGTTCAACACCCTCATCTCCGTGAAGCTGGGCGGTGACACCCATCAGGTGCTCCTCAAGGACTACCAGATGGACCCCGTCACCCGCGAAATCCTCCACGTGGACTTCATCGGCGTGCGTGAGAACGAGCCGGTGAAGGTGAACGTGCCGCTGGTGCTCACCGGCAAGGCCGTGGGCGTGGCGGACGGCGGTCTGCTCACCCAGGTTCGCCGCGAGCTCGAGGTCTGGGCACTGCCGAACGCCATCCCGGAGAAGATCGAGGCGGACGTGTCGGCGATGAAGATCGCCGAGGCCATGCACGTCAACGACGTGAAGCTGCCGTCGGGCGTCTCCATCAAGACGAACGTCAACTACACCATCGCCGTCATCAGCGCGCCCGAGGCGGCCGAGGCGGCTCCTGCCGCGGCGGCGGCGGCGGCGGCCCCGGCGGCGGGTGCGGCTCCCAAGGCGGCGGACGCGAAGGCCGGCGGCGACAAGGCGGCGGCCCCGGCCGCGGCCGCGAAGCCCGCGGCGAAGAAGTAGTCTTCCGCTTCGCGCGGTTTCATCCTGGAGCGGGGCTGGCCCTTCAGCGGCCGGCCCCGTTCTCGTTTCTGGAGCCTCCTCATGAAGCTCATCGTCGGGCTGGGCAACCCGGGGCGCGAGTACGAGCGGCACCGGCACAACATCGGGTTCATGGTGGTGGAGGCCCTGCTGTCACGGGCCCGCGCCGAGCTGAACCAGGAGAAGTTCGCCGCGAAGGTGGGCCAGGGCACCCTGGCGGGCGAGCGCGTCCTCTTCCTGGAGCCGCAGACCTTCATGAACCTGTCGGGGCGCTCGGTGGGCGAGGCGGCGCGCTTCTACAAGGTGCCGGTGGAGGACGTGCTCGTCATCCACGACGAGCTGGATCTGCCCTTCGGCCGGCTCCAGCTCAAGGCGGGCGGCGGCAGCGGCGGCCACAACGGCCTCAAGAGCATCGTCTCCAGCCTGGGCTCGGAGGCCTTCGTCCGCGTGCGCTTCGGCATCGGCAAGCCGGAGGGGCCGAACGCCCGCGAGCGCGTGTCCGGCTACGTCCTGTCCGGCTTCGACGACGCCGAGCGCCGGCAGTTGGAGGAGCTCATCGGCCGCGCCATGGACATGACGGAACTCTGGATTCGCGAGGGCCTGTCGGTGGCCATGAACCGCTTCAACCGGAAAGCCTGAGGGGCGCCGTGGGGAGGGCCCCCGGGGCTCCCGG
>NZ_JABBJJ010000060.1 GCF_012933655.1 Pyxidicoccus fallax
GTTCACCCGGGGGCGGATTGAGGGCGTGCGGGGGCTCGTGCGACAGACGAGGGGCCCCGTCGCTCCCGAAGAAGGAATGCGTTGAGCCCCGCCGCCTTCCGCCGTCACGTCCTGAGCAGCTTCGCGTCGCTCGCCTCCGCCGTCCCGCTGTTCCGCCCTGGCACGTCCCTGCCGGGCTCCTCCGCGCCGCTCTTGGGCGCGCCGCCCGCGGACGGGCCGGGCCCCGGCTCCACCCGGGCCACCGGCCGGCTCCGTAGGAGCATGGGCGCCTCCGTGGCGGAGGGCATGTTCGCGGAGGTGTTCACCGCGTGCGCGGGCTCGACGGTGCTGACGGCCTGGGCCATCGCCCTGAAGCTGGGGCCGTTCCTGGTGGGGGTGATGACGGCCCTGCCCTTCTTCGCCCAGTTCGTGCAGTTCCCCGCGGCGTGGCTGACGTCCGCCTTCGGGCACCGGCGGGTGGCGCTCACGGCGGTGTGCCTGTCGCGACTCGTGATGTTCCCCCTGGCCGTGCTGCCGTGGCTGGGGCTGTCCTTCCCCGCGCAGCAGCACCTGCTGCTGACGGTGGCCGGCGCCTCCGCGGTGCTGGGCGTGGTGGGCAACAACGCCTGGGTGGCGTGGATGGGCGAATTGGTGCCGCGCGCCGTGCGGGGCCGCTTCTTCGGCCGGCGCACCGCGCTGACGACTCTCGCCGGCACGTGCGCCTCGCTGACGGCGGGCCTGCTGATGGACCGGCTGCGCCCGCCCGAGGGCGTGGGCCTGGGCCTGCCCCTGCTCGCGCTGGGCGCGTGTGTCATGGGCGTGGTGACGACGCTCATCATGGCCACGCAGCATGACCCGGCCCCGCCTGGCACCACGCCGCGGCTGGAGCTGAAGGGCGCGCTGGTGCCGATGAAGGACCCCGTGGCTCGGCGCGTGCTGGGCTACCAGGTGGCGTGGAACGCGGCGGTGGGTGTGTCCGCGCCCTTCTTCGCGCTGCACAGCCTGCAGAACCTCAAGATGACCTTCGTCATCATGGCGCTGCACGCCGCGGCCGTGGCGGGCGTGCGCATCCTCACCGCGCCCCTGTGGGGGAAGGTCATCGACAAGGCGGGCGCGCAGCCGGTGCTGATGGCGTGCTCGCTGGGCATCAGCGCCATCCCCGTGCTGTGGCTGCTGCCCTCCGCGGGCACGCTGTGGCCGCTGCTGTTCGACGTGCTGCTGGCCGGCTCGCTCTGGAGCGGCCACGGCCTCGCCATCTTCGCGCTGCCGCTCACCGTGGCCCCGCGCAAGGGCCGCCCCTTCTATCTCGCCGCCTTCGCCACCGCAGGCGGGCTCGCGTACTCGGCGGCCGCCGCCCTGGGAGGCGCCATCGCCGCCGCGCTGCCGCAGCAGTTCATGCTGGGCGGCCACGCCTGGGTGAACCTGCACGTGCTGTTCGTGCTGTCCTCCGTGGCCCGGCTGGGCGCGGGCCTGCTGGCGGCGCGCATCTCCGAGCCCGGTGCCCACCCGGCGCGCTCCGTGGGCGAGCTGGTGTCGCGGCTGCTGCCCCGCCCGAGCCCGGCGCCCGCGCTGGCGGAGGCTCGCACCGGCGACGGCGAGGGCTGAGGCTCAGACGCGGTAGGCCCGCACCACCTGGGACACGCGCTCGGAGAGCATCTTCAGGGACACCGCCGAGTCGTTGGTGGTGCCGATGCCCTTCACCGTGTCCTCCATCAGCGAGTTCAGCTCGCTGACGGCGGTGAAGATCTGCTCGATGCCGGTGGCCTGCTGGCTCACCGTCTGGGCAATCTGCCGCGCCGAGTGGGTGGTGTCCTGGACGATGGCGGTGAGCTGCTTCAGCGTGTCCCCGGAGGTGCGCGCCTGTTGCAGGCCCGCCTCCATGCGCTGGGTGCCCGCGGTGGTGATGTCCACCGTGCTGGCGATGGCCTCGCTGATGTCCGAGAGAATCTTCCGCACCTGCTTGGTGGCGCGGATGGACTGGTCCGCCAGCGCGCGAATCTCCCGCGCCACGACGGCGAATCCCTGGCCGTGCTCGCCCGAGCGCGCCGCTTCGATGGCCGCGTTGACGGCCAGCAGGTGGGACTGGTCCGCCAGGTCCTTCACCGTCTCGGTGATACCGCTGATCTGCTGCGTGCGCTCACCCAGCTGCATGATGCGCTCGGCGATCTGCTCCACCTGGGAGCGCAGGTCGACCATCCCCTCGATGCTCTGAGCGACGGCCGCCTCGCCGGTGCGCCCCAGCGCCTCGGCGCGCTCGGCCACCTGGATGACGGACTGGGCCGACTCCGAGGCCATCAGCGCTGTCTGGCGGATCTCCTGCGCCGTCACCTGCGTCTCCTGCAGCGCCGCCGCGCTGCGGGACACCATCTGGTTCTGCTGCTCGGACGACTCGTTGAGCCCCATCACCGAGTCGCTCAGCAGCTCCGTGGACGACTGGAGCTGATGCAGCAGCTCCTTCAGCTTGGACACCAGCATGCCCACGGCGTGCGCGAGCTGCCCCACTTCGTCCGAGGAGTCGACGCGCACCGGCTCGCGCAAGTCCCCGTGCTCGACGATGCGCCGCACCGCCCGGGTGAGCTGGTGCATCGGCGCCACGATGCGGCGGCTCAGCACCCACGCCCCCACCGTCATCAGCAGCAGCGCGCCCAGCACCACCCCGCGCAGCGTGGTGAAGGCGGCCTCCACGCGGCCGCGCGCCTCCGTGCGGTTGAAGCCCACGTGGACGAAGCCCCGCCCGCCAGAGATGGGCGCCTTCATGTCCAGCAGCTCCGCGTCACCCGCCCGCACGACGAGGCCATCCGTCGCCTCGAACAGCCGCTCCCGATGGTCTCGCGCCGTCCGCGCGTCCTGGCCGGCCACCGCCACCAGCCCGCCCTGCGCGTCCAGCACCGCCACGTAGGCCAGCTTCCCCTCGCGGGCCACCGCCTCCAGCATCCGCTGGACCTCGGCGGCGTTTCCCGCGTGCAGCTGGTCCGCCAGCGCGGCGGCCAGGGCGGTGGGCACGCCCGCGCTCATCTCCCGGCCCTGGGCCTCGAAGGCCTCGCGCATCCGCGGCACGGTGTAGGCAAGCGACAGCAGCGTGAAGAACAGCGCCACCAGCACGGGCGCCAGGGAGATCTTCTGGGTCAGGGAGAGTCGCATCCGGGCACAGGGGGAAGGCATCAGGGCCCGCTCATCGTGGGCCCCCGCAATGCGGGTGTGCAACCCCACACGGGCCTTCACAGGGGAACCCCCTATGCGGGGGGTGTCCCGCGAGTGCGGCCGCCTGCTCTCCACGCGTAAAACTCCAGCCGGGCTATCCTCCACGACGGCTTCGCGGTCTCCAGGGAGAAGACATGGCACGCAGGCGCAGGGCCCTCGTCGGCATCGGGGGGTTGTTGGTGGTGGGAGGCGCGCTCGCCGCGGGAATGCGGGCGGACGTGCCGGCGTCGGAGCTGGAGGCGCGCCATGCGACGCCGCCCTCGCGCTTCCTGGAGGTGGACGGGCTGCGCATCCACTACCGGGACCAGGGCCAGGGGCCCGCGCTGGTGCTGCTGCACGGCTCCAATGCCTCCCTCTTCACGTGGGAGGGCTGGGTGCGCGAGTTGTCCGCGCACCACCGGGTCATCACCCTGGACCTGCCCGGCCACGGCCTCACCGGCCCGGACGCGAAGGGGCGCTACTCCTGGACGGACATGGCGCGGGTGCTGGAGGACTTCCGCGCGCGCCTGGGGCTGGAGCGCTTCCACCTGGCCGGCAACTCCATGGGCGGCTCGGTGGCCTGGCACTATGCGCTGCTCCATCCGGAGCGCGTGGAGCGCCTCATCCTGGTGGACGCCGCGGGCTACCCTCGCGAGGAGCCGTCTCCGCTCGTCTTCCGGCTGATGCGCGCGCCGGGGTTGGGCGAGCTGCTCTCCCGGGTGTCGCCCCGCTGGGTCATCGACCGGAACGTGCGCGCCGTGTACGGAGACCCCTCGAAGGTGACGGAGGAGAACGTCGACCGGTACTACGCGCTGCTCTTGCGCGAGGGCAACCGGAAGGCCACGCGCGAGCGGCTGCGCATCACCACGGATGACGGACTGTGGAAGCGGCTGGGCGAGGTGCGCGCGCCCACGCTCATCCTCTGGGGCGCGAAGGACACGTGGATTCTTCCGCGCTACGGGGAGCGCTTCGACCGGGACATCCCGGACTCGCGCCTCGTCGTCTACCCGGACCTGGGCCACGTGCCCATGGAGGAGGACCCCGCGCGCACGGCCGCGGACGCGCGCCGCTTCCTCGCCGAGGGCGTCACTGCACCACCCGCGCCGGCGTCCGGGGGAGCCACACCGTGAAGTGGGTGCCGTCCTTCTCCGTGGAGCGCACGTCGATGTGGCCTCCGTGGCCGAGGACGATCTGCCGGGTGATGTAGAGCCCCAGGCCGATGCTCCCCCGCCCCAGCGCCGCGGCCGGGCCCCGCCGGTAGGGCTCGAAGATGACGGGCCGCAGCTCGGCGGGAATGGGCGGCCCCTGGTTGTGGACCACCAGCGTGACGCCGTCCCCCTCGGCCCGCGAGGACACGCGCACCGGCGTCCCCGCCGGGCTGTGCTGGAGCGCGTTGCCCACGAGGTTGGTGATGACCTGCGCCAGCCGGTCCTCGTCGAACTCGCCGTGGCCGTCGCCCCGCGCCTCCACGGAGATGTCCCGCCCGGGGTTGGCCAGGTGCACCTCGTCCACCACCTGCCGCGTCAGCTCGTGCAGGTCCACCGGACGCGGGTGGATGGGAATGGCCCCGCCCGCGCGCGCCTGGGTGAAGTCGAGCAGGTCGCGAATCATGCGGTGGGCCCGGTCCGCCGCGGAGATGATGCGGCGCAGGCTCCGGTTCTGCGCCTCGGTGAGCGGCTCGTGCCGCAGCATCGCCAGGGACGCCAGGGAGATGGCGTTGAGGGGATTGCGCAAGTCGTGGCTGACGATGGCCACCACGTCCTCGCGCACCCGCACCGCCTCCTGGGCCTCGCGCAAAAGGCGCGCGTTGTCGATGGCGATGGCCGCCCGGTCCGCCATGCCCCTGGCCATCTCCAGCATGGCGGACAGGGGCATGCGGCCGGCCTCGCAGGTGGTCATGTTGAGCACGCCCAGCTTCCGTCCCCGCGCCACCAGCGGGACGATGACCGCGGTCCGCGCGCCGAGCTGCTCCAGCACGGCCCGGTGCTCCGCGTTGAGAGCGACGGCCTCCAGCCACTCGGCGCCGACCTCCGTCGCCTGGGGCCTGCCCGTCTCGAGGACGCGCGCCATGGGACTGGAGGAGCCCACCCGGGGCGGGAAGGCCATGAGTCGGTCCGCCACCGGCTGCAGGGCCGGATCCCTCGCCAGCACCACCTGCCGGTGCAGTTGCCCGTCATCGCCCAAGAGGTCCACCGTGCAGTAGTCCGACAGGTGCGTCACCGTGAGGTGGGCCAGGCTGCGCAGCGTGGAGGCCAGGTCCAGCGACTGCGCCAGCAGCGTGCCCGCCTCCACGAGCATGGCCTGCGCATGCTGCGCCGTCTTGCGCCGGGAGATGTCCTTCATCATGCCGGTGAAGAAGCGGCCCCCCGGGAGGACCATCTCACCGATGCTCAGCTCGATGGGAAAGACGGTTCCATCCTTGCGCTGCCCCAGCACCTCGCGCCCGATGCCGATGACCTTCCTCACGCCCGTGCGCAGGTAGTTGCGCATGTACGTGTCATGGCTGCTCCGGTCCGGCTCCGGCATCAGCATGCTGATGTTGCGCCCCGTCAGCTCCTCCGGCGCGTAGCCGAAGAGCCGCGTGGTGGCCGGGTTGACGTCGAGGATGGTGCCCTGGTCGTCGATGGTGATGATGCTGTCCACCGCCGCGTCGAGGATGGCCTTCAGCCGCTGGCTCGTGGCGCGCAGCGCCTCCTCGGTGCGCCGGCGCTCGGTGATGTCCGTGGAGATGCCGCACAGGGCATGGGGCTCACCGTTCTCGTCGGGCAGCGGGAACTTCACGGAGAGGTACGTGTGCGGTCCATCCTCCCGGGGAAACACCTCCTCCACGGTGAGGGACTGCCCGCTGCGGAGGACCTCCAGGTCGTTGGCCCGCAGCACATCCGCGATGTCCGGGGACACCAGCTCGTGGTTGGTCTTCCCGAGGAGCTCCTCGCGCGAGCGGCCGAAGATGGCCAGCATCTCCTGGTTGGCGAGCCGGATGCGGCCCTCCGGGTCCTTCACGAAGATGGCGGCGGGGGCATGGTCGATGATGGCCTGGAGCCGCGCCTCGCTGCTCCGCAGGCGCTCGGTGAGCTGGGCCTGGACGATGAGGGCCGTGGCCCGCTGCGCCATGGTGCGGAAGAGCTGCTGGTCGTCGTCGGAGAACTCGAAGGCGGAGCGCGAGCCCATCTGCGCCACGCCGATGACCTCGTCCTGGTGGACGAGCGGCACGCCGTACAGCGCGCGGATGCCCTGCTCGCGGATGTGGGGGTTGATGACGAGCGGGTCATTCGTGGCGTCCCGCACCAGCATGGGCTCGCGGAGCCGCGCCACCCTGCCCGCGAAGCCCTCGCCCACCCGCTGGGAGAACCCCAGGGCGCGCTCCTCGCCCAGGCCGATGGCGGCGCGCACGTGCAGCACGTCCGCTTCGTCCTTGAGCTGCAGCGACACCGCGTCCACCGCGGCCACCGTCTCCAGCACCACCGCCATGAGCTGGTGGAGGAAGGCCGCGAGGTCGCCGGCCTGCCACGACACCGAGGACACGCGGTCCAGCGCGCGCAGGGTGCGCTCCCGCGCCCGGGCGAACCGATCCACGGAGATGGCGAGGATTTCGTCGATGGCCTGGTCCAGCCGCCGCACCTCGCGGATGGTGATGGCCCCGGCGGCCTCGCGCTCCCAGAACTCCAGGATGGTGTCGCGCAGGTCCCCCAGCTCCCGCGCGGCGGTGTGCAGGTCATACCCGGCCACCAGCCGCTCCAGCGCGTGCAGGTCCGGCAGCTCGCCCAGCGTCTCCACGGCTCCGGTATGGACGCCCTGGATGACGCGCGCGAGTCGGTCCAGCAGCTGCGGGACGTGGTCCCTCAACACAGGGCCGCTGAGGTGCCGGGCCACGGTGTAGACGCGGACGCGTCGCTCCCAGGCCTCCAACAGCTCCGCCCGTCGCTCCTGGATGAAGTCGCCCAGGCGAAGGCTCGCGCTCGTCGTCTCCGCCCCCAGGTTGGACATATGCGAAAGGTAGTCACCGGAAGCTTCGTCCACCGGGCACCCTGCATCCCCGGCGCGAGTCGCACGGGGCCACTGCATTCCTCCGCTTGCCCGCCCGCCCTTCGGCGGAAGGAGCGCGCCCGTTCCGCCATGGCTCGCCTCTTGAAAAGCCCTCCCTAAATTCGGCCCGAATCGGGGCGTCGGGGCGGGGGAGAGGAGAGGGAGCGCGGGCCGTGCCGTGCTCCGGCCAATCATGGGCTTCAGGTGCGTTCACATCCTGGTCGTCGAGGACAACGAGGACACGCGGGAAGGCATCACCGAGTACCTCATGGAGAAAGGTCACCAGGTGACTTCGGTCGCCAATGGGCGGGAGGCGCTGCTGGCGCTCAGCCAGCTTCCCCGGCCCTGCGTGGTGCTGCTGGACTGGATGATGCCGGTGATGGGCGGTGAGGAGCTGCTCCACCAGCTCCAGCTCCAGCAGGCGCTGGAAGGCCTGTCGGTGGTGGCCATCACCGCGAGGCCCGGCCTGCCGGATGGCGGCATGCCCCTGCGCGCGGTGCTGCCCAAGCCGCTGGACCTGGGCCGGTTGATGTCGGTGGTGGGTCAGGTCGCGCCGAGACCCGCGGCGTGAGCGCGCGCGCCGCGCTCAGCCCGAGGTCTCCTCCCCCTGGCGCTTGGACACCGTGGGGGTGGCGCGCTCGCGGGAGATTCGCATGAGCCGGATGAGGCGGCGCCGCGGGTCCACCGTGTAGTGGATGAGCAAGTCCCCCATGCGGAAGCTGGGGGCCGCCTCCTTCTCCACGTCAGGAGGCGGCGTGGGGTAAGCCGATGTCTGCGCGGCCAGCGACTCCAGCCGTGCCTGGATTTCACGGTAGGTATCCCGGGGCAGGTGTGAGACCTGGCCCCAGGCGTCGGTCACGATTTCGACCGTGAACGGGCGGTGGATGTTCCTCGGAGACCTCATACGCGGTGGGTGCCCAGAGCAGACCGCGTGCCAGAGAGTCTCTGAAGGAAATCAGACGCTTGGAGTTCCGCCGATCCGGAGCCCTGTAGAAAAGAATACCGGCCGGAGGCGGGGGACTGAAAAAAGCTCAGGGGGCGTCTTCGACACCGCTCGTGGCTTTCAGTCCCACAATGGCCACCAGCAAGAGTGACAAGAAGAAGATGCGCAGGGGCGTGGCGGGCTCATGGAAGAGCACCATGCCCAGCACGGCCGCGCCCAGGGCGCCGATGCCGACCCAGACGGCGTACGCGGTGCCGATGGGCAGCGTCTTCGCGGCGATGCCCAGCAGCACCATGCTGGCGATGATGGCGACGGCCGTGAGGATGCTGGGAATGGGCCGGGTGAACCCCTCGGTGTACTTGAGCCCGATGGACCAGCAGACCTCCAGCAACCCGGCGATGAACAGGTAGACCCAAGCCATGACGCACGACTCCTGATGTTCGCGTCGTCTTGTCCTGACCGGGTACGGCGCACCTCGTCCGGGCCCGGCGTGCTCCTCATGAGCGCGCCGGACGTGCCCGGCTATAACCTTCCGCCCTGCCCTCTTCAACCGTCGCGCGAGCGGCCGGGCGGGGAGCCGATGTCTCAGTGCGCGGTGACGTGCCCGGGGCCGGACGTGGAAGGTGCCCTGCCCCGTGACGCCAGGCCGTTGCGCCGCGCGGCCACCTCCACGATTTGCCGCACCAGCGCCTCATAGGACATGCCCCGCTCCCGGGCGCCGAGCGCCACCTCGCACTGCGCCTCCAGGTAGGGGTTGGGATTCACCTCCAGGAGGTACGGCTCGTTCGTCTGGCTGGACACGCGGAAGTCGATGCGCGCGTAGTCGCGCAGCTTGAGCGCGCGGAAGGCCGTCACCGCGGCCCGCTCGACGCGGCCCCGCAGCTCGTCGGACAGGTCCTTCGGGAGCACCAGCCGGGGGCTGCCCTCCGTCTCCGGAGCGAACTTCACCTCGCGGTTGGCAATCTTCATCCGCTTGCGGCTCCACCGCTTGCCGAAGTCCAGCTCCACCACGGGCAGCACCTCCGGCCGCGCGTGGTCGCCGAGCACGCCGACGTAGATTTCCCGCCCCTCGATGAACTCCTCCGCCAGGGCGTCGTCGTCGTACTCCTCGCGAATCTTCCGCACGCGGCGCGCCAGCCCCTCCAGGTCCTTCTCCACGCCCAGGCCCATGGAGGCGTCGGAGCGCGCCGGCTTCACGACGAGGGGGAACTTCAAGTCCCCGTTCGTCTGGAAGGACTCGCCGTCGAAGGTGGCGAAGCGCGGGGTGAGCACCCCGTGGAACTGGAGGAGCTGCTTGGTGAGGATTTTATCCTGCGCCAGCAGGAGCCCCGCCGTGCCCGAGCCCGTGAAGGGCACGCGCGCCAGCTCCAGCACCGCGGCCACGTTCACCTCGAGCCGGTAGTCCTCGGCGAAAGTCTCGCAGATGTTGAAGACGAGGTCCGCGTGGCTCCTGGCCACCTGGCGCACCAGGTCGGTGACGCTCTCGTCCACGCCGATGTCCAGGGTGGTGTGGCCCGCGGACTCCAGCGCGGCGCGCACCTGACCGACGACGGCGTCCGGTGGCTCGCCCCGGGGTTGGTAGTGGAGGACCGCGATTCGCAAGGGGCCACCCGTCATGCTCACTCCTCGTAGAAGCGGTCGGTGTAGAGGTGGTTCATCGCCAGGGCGGTGACGAGCGAGGCGATGCGGATGACGGCCTCTCGGCTGTCATCGGGGTGGAGCGTGAGGCCCAGCGCGGCGGCGCGCTCGGCGAGGTGGTCCAGGAGGGCCCGCGCCACGCCCCGGCTCACGCCCGTGTAGCTGCTGACCGCGGACAAGAGGCGCTGGCGCTCGGCGCGGACGAGCGACTCCGCGCGGGCGGGGGCCTCGCCGGGGCCGTAGAAGATGTCCTCCAGCGCCTGGTCGAAGGCGTCGCGCAGCTCCAGGTCCACCTTCTCGTCCAGCTCTCGCTGGCGGTAGTGGTCGAGGACGGTGCCCTCCATCTCCTCCGTGGTGAGGTCCGGCTCGGCGAGCTGGACCAACGGCGGCGTGCGGCCGAGCCGCGCCACCGTGTCCTCCACGTACTGGAGCTTCTTCAGCGCGCCCCAGCCCTGGTAGCGCTTGCGCCAGTCGAGGCCGGGCGTGAGCCAGACGGCGAACGTCTCCGCGAAGTCCTCGTCCGGGTGCTTCTGCGCGTACCAGCCGGAGATGTGGTGGACGTAGCGGCGCGAGAAGGGCCGGGCCTTGTAGTCGTCACGGTACGGCCGCGAGTAGTCGCCGAAGAGCCCGCGCCACGCGTCCGTGTCGTAGAGGCGGTAGGCGTAGTTGAAGGCGTGGCCGGCCTCGTGGCGGAGGTACATGAGGATCTCCTCCTCCGTCTCCACGCCGCCGCCCAGCTCCTCCTCGATGGAGTGCAGGGCCGCGTCCGCCAGGTAGAAGGGCACGCCGATGACGGGGACGCCGGAGGGGCAGCCCCACTCGTCGGACAGGTAGCACTGGGGCTTGAAGGTGATGCCCTTGGCCTCCAGCTCCGCGTGGAGCGTCGCGATGTCTCGCTCCAGTTGCGTGCCCGCCAGCCGCAGCGACAAATCCTTGATGCGCGCCCTCAGGAGTTGCTCACGCTGGGGCGGGAGCCGGCCCCGTCCATCCCCCTGCTGGGAGGGATGTTTCTCGCGCATCGGCAGACCTGGATGGGAGGGCGGCGTCAGCATTCGCCTTGAAGCTAAGGATGGTGCGCACGCACGGGCAGTCCACCCTCCTTCGGATGGCAGCCCGGGTGCCGAGCCACCCCCTGTGTCTTCAAGCCCTGTCAAGCCTCCGGGTGTTTCAGTATCACGGTATCTGAGGGACTTTCACGCAGCCCGTTGATGACGTGTTAGTCTCAAAAAGGGCGAAATCAACAGGGGACCTTCTCAAGTGAAGACCGACGCGACCCGGACGCTGCTGGTCACGCAGGCGGACCTGCGTTCCATCGTGGAAGCCGTGGGCCTGGATGCACTGATGGACCAGCTCATTCACGCCCTGTCGGACGCCCTGAGGGGCTTCGACGGCTCCGTGACGGAGGTGCGCAAGCGCGAAGGCTTCATGCTGGACCACCCCCGCCAGCCCGGCGTGCTGGAGTGGATGCCCGTCATGCACCGGGGCCACACCGTGACGGTGAAGATGGTGGGCTACAGCCCCCTCAACCCCCAGGAGCACACGCTCCCCACCATCATCGCCACCAACAGCCTCTATGACGTCCGGACGGGCCACCTGCTGGCGATCATGGACGGCGTGTTCGCCACGGCGTTGCGCACCGGCGCGGCCTCGGCCGTGGCCACGCGCTGCCTCGCCGCGCCTGGCAGCACCGTGCTGGGCCTCGTCGGCACGGGCGCGCAGGCCGTCACGCAGCTGCACGCCATCAGCCGCCTGTTCCCGCTGAAGCAGGTGCTGGCCTACGACACCCACCCGGAGGCGCTGCAGTCCTTCGCGGGCCGCGTGGGCTTCCTGGGCCTGGACGTGCGGCCCGTCTCGCTGGCGCAGCTGGAGGCGCAGTCGGACATCATCTGCACCGCCACCTCCGTGGCCGTGGGCGCCGGGCCCGTCATCTCCGGGCATGAGCTGAAGCCCCACGTCCACATCAACGCCGTGGGCTCGGACCTGCCCGGCAAGACGGAGCTGCCCCGCGCCTTCCTGGAGCGCAGCCTCGTGGTGCCGGACTACCTGGAGCAGGCGCGCGTCGAGGGCGAGTGCCAGCAGCTGTCCCCGAACAAGATTGGTCCCGATCTCGTCACCCTGATGAAGAACCCGGAGCGCTACGAGGCGTGGCGCCAGCGCAGCACCGTGTTCGACTCCACCGGCTACGCGCTGGAGGACCAGGTCGTCACCGAGCTGCTGCTGGAGCACGCGGAGCAGCTCGGACTGGGCACGCCGGTGGCCCTGGAGACCATTGGCGGAGACGCGCTGGACCCCTACTCGCTCCTGCGCGGGCCCACGTCGTCGCCGGCCCAGGCGCAGCCGCTGGAGCTCCGCCGCGCCGCGCGCGCCTGAGCCAACGACACCGCGTCGCTGATCCCGCCTCGCGCCGGTGGCCTCCGTCACCCGCGAGGCGGTCGCGCGTCTGGCCTCTTCCCTCCCTCGTTCGGGTGAGGGGCCTCTCCCTCTCTCGGGTGTTATGCGCCTGGGAGCCGCGCTCTATGGCGGACGGGTGCGCCCCCCTTCCCCGCCCAGGCTCGTCACCGGAACCGAGTACGAACGACTGCTGCCCGCCCTCCGGCTGAAGCGCCCGTGGGCGCTCGGAGCGCACGGTGGCACCGCGCTCCCGGATGGAGTGGACGACGCGCGGGTGGCGGCTCGCATCCGGGACGGCAGGCTCGACCGCGGGCCCTGGCGGTCGGCGCTGGACCTCATCGATGAACAGGCACGCCTGCACGGTGAGCGCGTCGCGGTCGCGCATGGCGAGGTCGAGTGGAGCTACTCCCAGCTGCGTGAGCGCACCCGCGCCCTGGCCCGTGTGCTGCGAGCCCGGGGGCTCCGGCGCGGAGACGTGGTCGCGGTCGTGATGGACCGGGGGCCCGCCTTCATCGAGACCGCGCTCGCCGTCTGGCGTGTGGGTGCGGCCTATCTCCCTCTCGCCCCGGCGCACCCAGAGGCCTGGCGCGAGGACGTCATCCGGAGGGCCCGCGCGGCGCTGGTGGTCGGCCCGTCCCCGGACAGCGCCGTGCCGGGCGTGCCCCACCTCGACCTCGGTGCCGGGCTCACTCCTCCCGAGGACACCGATGGCGAGGTAGCGCTCGCCCCGGAGGACCTCGCGTACGTCATCTCCACGTCTGGCTCGACGGGTGAGCCCAAGCTCGTGATGGTCGAGCACCGGGGCGTCGCCAACCTGCTCCACGCCCAGCGGGACGCGCTCGGAGGGCTGGGGCCCGGCACGCGGGTCCTCCAGTTCTTCCACCCGTCCTTCGATGCGTCCCTGTTCGACGTCCTGATGGCGCTGCCCAACGGCGGCCGGCTGGACATCATCGACGACTCACGGCTCTCTGGTGAGCCGCTGGCCGAGCTGCTGCGCAAGCGCCGCATCACCCATGCCGTGCTTCCCGCGACCGTCCTCCGCACGCTCCCGCCGGGCCGGTTCCCCGACCTCCAGATGCTGATGAGCACGGGGGACGTCTGCCTTCCGGAGACCGCCAGGCAGTGGGCCCCGTTCCTCCGCTTCATCAACGGCTACGGGCCGACGGAAGCGACCGTGGCCAGCACGCTGCACACCGTGGATGCGCGGGACGGGGACCGGATCCCCATCGGCCGTGCCCTCTCCAACTGCCATGTCGTCATCCTCGACGAGCACCTGCGTCCCGTCCCCGACGGAGTCCCGGGCGAGCTGTGCATCGGCGGCGACGGAGTCGGACGCGGGTACCTGGGACGGCCCGCCCTCACCGCCGAGCGATTCATTCCCGATCCGTTCAGTCCGCTCCCCGGGAGCCGCCTGTACCGCAGCGGCGACCTGGGCAGGGTGCTGCCCGACGGGAGACTCGAGTTCCTCGGCCGGCGCGACGACCAGGTCAAGGTCCGCGGCGCGCGCATCGAGCTGGGTCAGGTGGAGGTGACCCTGGCCGCGCTGCCGGGCGTGAATGACGCGGTGGCCCTCATCGACGGCACGGGCGAGCGGCTCCTGGGCTATGTGCGGCCGCTCGCCGGCGCGGTGCTGTCGGCCGACGCGCTCCGCGCCGAGCTCCGCCACCGCCTGCCCGCCTATCTCGTTCCGGATGCCATCGTGCCGGTCGATGCGTGGCCGCTGACCCCGAGCGGCAAGGTGGACCGCGCCCGACTGCCCCGGCCGAGGCGCCCGGACCGCACCGGCTATCAGGCACCGCAGGCGCCAGTGGAAGAGGCCCTGGCCGCGATCTCCGCGGACCTGCTCGGAGTGGAGCGGGTCGGCGTGCATGACAACCTGTTCGAGATGGGCGGTCATTCGCTGTTCGCCACCCAGCTCGTCGCCCGGATTCGCGCGGTGCTGGGCGCCCACGTCGAGCTGAGCGCCGTGCTGCGAGCGCCCACCGTCGCGGAAATCGCGGCACGGCTGGAGGTGCGGCGCGACAACGTGGACCCGGGCCCACGCCGAGCGCCGCCAGGGGCTCCGCTCACTCCGTCCTTCGGACAGCAGCGCGTGTGGCTGATGCACAAGCTCAACCCGGATGCGCGGGCCTACCACACACAGGCGGTGCTCCGGCTGGAAGGTCCCCTGGACCGCGCGGCGCTGAATGCCAGCCTCACCGACCTCGTCCGGCGCCACGACGTGCTGCGCTCCCGATTCCCCGAGGTGGACGGGGAGCTGCGCTGCGAGCTGGAGGAGCCCTGGGAGGTGGAAGTACCGCTCCGGGACCTCAGCGGCGTGGACGAAGACGTGCTGGCGTTCCGGGTCGGCGAGGTCGTTCGCGAGATGGTCGAAGCCCCCTTCGCGCTCGCCGAGGGCCGGCCCTTCCGCTGGCTGCTCATCAGGCTGGGCGCGGATGAACACCTCCTCGTCCACGTCGAGCACCATGTCGTGCACGACGGCTGGTCGTTCAACGTCTTCGTCCGCGACCTGCTCGATGGCTACGCCGATTACGTGCGTCACGGCAGGGTGCTACGCCCGGAGCTGCCCGTGCAGTACGAGGACTACGCGCGCTGGCAGCGGGAGTGGTGCGGCACCGAAGCCGCGGCGGAGCAGCGCCGCTTCTGGCGCCAGGAGCTGGAAGGCGCCGAGACGGTGCTCCAGCTTCCCCGTCGCGTCCCATCCGGGGCGAGGCGGTTCCGTGGCGCCGCACCCCGGATGGAACTCGACGGCGAGCTGGCGCGCCGACTCCAGGCGTTGGCCGAGCGCAACGGCACCTCGCTGTTCACCACGCTCCTCGCGGCCTTCTTCGTCCTGCTTCACCGATACACCGGTTCGCGTGACCTCCTCGTTGGCTCCGGAGTCGCCAACCGGCGTTGGGACGCGACGGAGAACCTGCTGGGCATGTTCGTCAACACGGTCGTGCTGCGAGGCCGGCTGCATGGCGACCCCACCTTCACCGAGTTCCTCGCGCGGATGCGGAAGACGTGCCTGGAGGTCTTCGACCACCAGGAGCTGCCTTACGAGATGCTCTTCGCGGAGTCCCCCGCCCGACGCGACGGCGGGCCCAACCCGTTGATCCAGGCCCTGTTCAGCTTTCACGACGCGCCCCTGGGCCCGGTGTGCGCGTCGCCGCTCGACGTCTCCATCATCGAGGGGCTCGGCAATGGCTCGGCCAAGTTCGAGCTGTCCGTCGTCGCCGTCCCCCGCTACGCCGAGCCGGGACACATCAGCCGCCTGGAGGGGGATGTCGTGCACATCCCCCGCTCCGATGGCCCCGTGCGTCCGGGTCCGCGCGCGTCCCTGAGAGGCATCACGCTCGCCTGGGAGTTCGACTCCGACCTCTTCGAGGAGTTCTTCATCGACGGAATGCTGTCCGCGTACCAACGGCTCCTGCGCGACATCACCGCCGCGCCGGACACCCCGGTGTCGCGGCTGTCCCTGCTGGACGACGCGGCCTCCCGAGCGCTCGTCATCCGGGGCCCCACGCGCGACGCGCCGGCACCCTGGCTGCCCACGCTCGTCAGGCAGTGGGCGGAGCGCACGCCGGATGCACCCGCCGTCAACTCGGGCGCCGCGCCGATGACCTACCGCGAGCTCACGCTCCGGTCCGCGCGGCTGGCATGTCACCTCCGCGACCTGGGGGTGAATCGCGGAGACCTGGTGGCGGTGTGCCTCCCACGCTCGGCCGGGCTCGTCGTGGCGGAGCTCGGCATCCTGGAGGCGGGTGCGGCCTTCCTTCCCCTGGAGTCGAGCCATCCCCCGCCCTACCTGGAGAAGCTCGTCCGGGACGCGGGCGCACGTGTCGTGGTGACGACGGCGGAGCTGGCAGGACGGGTGCCGGGACCGCGAGAGGTGGTGCTGGACGAAGTCCCCGACACGTCCGCCCCGCCACTGCCACCGGGCGAGCCCTCGGACGTCGCGTACGTCATCTACACCTCCGGGTCGACCGGAACGCCCAAGGGAATCCAGATCGAGCACCACTCGGTCGTCGCCCGCCTGCACGCGCTGGACGCGCCCGAGCTGAGACCGGGCAGGACGATGCTGGGCATGGCGTCCGCCGCCTTCGACGTCTCGGTGCTGGAGATCTGGGGCGCGCTGTTGAACGGCGCCGCCGTCCATTTCCTCCAGTCCGGCTGGGACGTGCGGGGACTGGCGCGGTGTCTCACCCACGATGCCATCTCCCATGCCGTGTTCACGCCCGTGGTGTTCCATCAACTGGTGGCGGAGGCGCCGGAGGTGTTCGACGGCCTGGAGCAGGTCCTGGTCGCCGGAGACGTCGTTGCCCCGGAGGCGTTCCGCGAGCTTCGGCAAAGGGGCGTCACGCGGGTGATGAACGCCTACGGTCCCACCGAGGCGACCATCATCGTCAGTGGCCAGTGGCTCGGCGACTGGAACGACGAGACGGCCACCCGAGTCCCCATTGGCGGAGCGCTTCCCAACGCCCACCTCGTCGTGCTCGACGAGCACTTGCAGGTGGTGCCTCCGGGCGTCGTCGGGGAGATCTGCATCGGCGGTCCTGGCGTCGCCCGAGGCTCTCTCGGCAGGCCGGAGCTGACGTCCGAGCGGTTCGTGGCGGACCCGTTCTCTCGGCTTCCGGGGGCACGGCTGTACCGAACCGGGGACCTGGGCCGGTGGCTCCCCGGTGGAGTGCTCGACTTCCTGGGCCGCCGTGATGAGCAGGTGAAGATCCGCGGCATGCGCGTGGAGCTGGCCGAGGTGCGGGCCGGGCTCGTCGCGTACCCCGGGGTGACGGACGCCGTCGCCGTCATCGAGCGGACCGAGGGCGAGCCGCGAATCATCGGCTACGTCGTGGCCGCGCCAGGGGCCTCGGTCTCCGGTCAGGCCGTGCGCGAGGCGCTGGCGCGCGGGTTGCCCGGACACCTCGTGCCCACGAACGTCCGGGTCCTGGACGCGTTGCCCTTGAATACCAACGGCAAGCTCGACCGGGCCCGTCTGCCGGCGTGGCAGGGGGAACCGGCGGACGCCCCGTTCACCGCGCCGAGGAACGACGCCGAGGCCCGCATCGCCTCGGTCGTCGCCGAGCTGCTGGGTGTGGACCGGGTCGACATCCATGCGCGCCTGTTCGCGCTGGGCATGCACTCGTTGCAGGCCGTCCGGCTCGCCTCGCGGCTGAGCAGGATGACGGGCCGCGAGGTGGACCTCGCCATCCTCCTCTCGGGACCGACGGTCGCGCAGCTGGCGGAGCTGCTCGCCGCGCCAGCGCCCGCGCGGCCCACCATCGGCAGGTTGCCTCGCACATGACGAGCGTCTTCCCGCTGTCCTTCGCCCAGCAGCGGCTGTGCTTCCTCCACTGGCTCGACCCCACGGGGTTCGCGCACAGCTCGGCGCGCTGCCTCCGGGTGAAGGGCCCGTTGGACCTCTCCGCCCTGTGCGTGGCCCTGGACGTGCTGGTGGCCCGGCATGAGCCGCTGCGAACACGCTACCCGCTCGGCGCGCACCAGCAGGTGCCTTTGGATGGACGTGTCGATGTGCAGGTGCTGGACGTGGCGAACGAAGCCGAGGCGCTCCAGCACGCCGAGGTCACCGTGGCGCGGCCGTTCGACATCGAGCACGGGCCGTTGCTGCGGCTCACCGTGCTTCGGTGGTCTCCGAAGGCGCACCTCCTCGTCTTCTCGGCGCATCTGCTCGCGGCCGATGGATGGTCGCTCCAGGTCTTCTTCGAGGAGCTATCGCTCGCCTATCGGGCGGTGGTCCGCGGTGAGCCCGTGAGGCTTCCCGAGCTTCCCGTGCAGTACGTGGACTGGGCGGCGTGGCAGCGGGAGCAGCTCACCGGCGCGCGGCGCGAGGCGCTGACACGGTGGTGGTGCCAGCGGCTGTCCGGGCTCCCGCTGGTGCTGGACCTCGTCCCTCCCCGCCGGCCCATGGGTCGGGGGCGGCGCATGCATCGCGTCCTTCCCTCCGAGGTCGCCGCGTCGGTGAGAGCGCTCGCGAGAAGCGAGCAGCGAAGCGTGTTCACGGTGCTGGCCGCCGCCTGCGGGGTGGTGCTCGGGCACCAGGCGGGACGGGAGCAGGTGCTGCTCGGGCTGGCCGTAGCCAACCGCGAGCTCCCCGAGGTCGAGCGCGTGCTCGGGTTCTTCGTCAACACCGTCGCGCTGCCCGTGGACCTGAGCGGCCACCCCGACTTCCGCGAGCTGCTCACTCGGGTGGCGGAGGCCACGGCCGCCGTGAATGCCCACAAGGACCTGCCCTTCGAGCAGCTCGTCGCCGCGCTCGGCCCACCGAGAGACTCCAGCCGGTCGCCCATCGTCCAGGTGAACTTCGCCTACCACCCGGCGGGCACGACGGGCGTGCTGGCACTGCAAGGCTGCGAGGTGAGCGACTGCCTGCTGGACTTCGCCACCGCGAAGTTCGAGCTCACCCTGCGCGTCGAGGAGACCTCCGACGGCGCGAGCGTCGTCTGGGCCGAATACGACGAGAGCCTGTTCGACGCGGGCTTCATCACCCGCTTGCTGTCGGCCTACGAGGAGGTCCTGCGCGCCGCGACGCCCGGAGTTCCCGTGGCGCGCCTGCTGCCTCCGCCCACCGCGACGGAGCGCGTCCTCATGCGGATCTTCTCGGACGTGCTGGGAGTCGAGACAGTCGGTCCGCACGACGACTTCTTCCGTCTGGGCGGACAGTCCCTGCAGCTCGTCGAAGTGGCGGCCCGGATCCGTGCCGAACTCGGCCCCGGACTCGGGCTGCGTGACTTGTACGAAGTCCCGACGGCGGCGGGTGCCGCCGCCCGGTTCACGAATCGAGGAGCGTCACGATGAGCGATTCCTATCCGAAGCCCAGGGACTTGCGGCGTCCGCTGGATCCTCCCGCCGACTACAAACGGCTCCAACGGGAAGCCCCGGTATGTCCCGTGAAGATCTGGGATGGCAGCACGCCGTGGCTCATCACTCGCCATGCGGACGCGTGTGAAGCGCTCGCGGATCCACGGCTGTGCGGGGACTTCACGCACCCGGGCTTTCCGCACACGTCCCCCGCCTCGAAGGCCCGGCGGGCCCGGCTCCTGCCCTTCGCGTTCCGCCCCGAGGCCGAGTACCGGCCCCAGCGGGCCATGCTCCTGCACGAGTTCACGTCACGGAAGATGGAGGCCTGGCGCCCCGCCATCCAGCGCACCGTCGACGAAGCCATCAACGCGATGCTGGCCGGGCCTCGACCCATCGACCTGATGGCGGCCTTCGCGCTCCCCGTCGCCATCCGCGTCATCTGCGACGTGCTGGGCATGCCCCGCGAGGACGCCGAGCACCTGCACGTCCTCAGTCGCACGGTGGGCTCCCGCACCGCGCCGAAGGAGGCGGTGGAACGCGCGCTGGATGCGCTGGACGGCTTCTTCCACCGTCTTGTGGCCACGAACGTGCGCGCCCCGGGCGACACGCTCGTCGGCCGCGTCGTGGCCGAGCAGGTGCTGCCCGGGAAGCTCAGCGAGCCCGACGCGGCCGCCATGTTCCAGCTGCTGTTCCACGCGGGCCACGGGCCCTCCGCGTACATGTTCGGCATGGGCGTGGTGGCGCTGCTGCTCCACCCCGACCAGCTCGACAGGTTCCGCGCGATGGAGGACCCCCGGGAAATCTCAGCCGCGATTCAGGAGCTGCTGCGCTTCGTCACCGTGTCGCATAGCGCCCGGCAGCGCGTCGCCCTGGAGGACGTCACCCTCGGGGGCCAGCACATCCGGGCCGGTGAAGGGGTCCTCGTCCAGCTCTCCGCGGCCAACCGGGACGAGACGGTCTTCCCGGAGCCGGACCGCCTGGACCTCCAGCGCGAGCCACGCCCCAACCTCGCGATGGGGCATGGCATGCACCTGTGCACGGGCCGGGCGCTGGCCCTCATCCAGCTCGAGGTGGTGTTCCGCACGCTGTTTCGGCGCATCCCCACCCTGCGGCTGGCCGTGCCCGTCGAGGACATCCCCTTCAAACAGGATGAGAACATCCTCGGCGCGCACGAGCTCCCCGTCACCTGGTAGCTACAGCTCGAGGACGATCTTCCCGAAGCTGGCGTTGGACTCCATCCGCCGGTGCGCGTCCGCCACGCGCTCCAGCGGGAAGGTGGAGTCGATGATGGGGCGCACGCGCCCCGCCGCCAGCTCCGGCAGCCACCGCTCGCTGAAGCGCCGGGTGACGGCCACCCGCTGCTCCGGAGACAGCGGGCGGAGCGCCATGCCCTTGAGCTGGAGCCGCCGCATCACCACCTGCCGCAGGTCCAGGTCCGCGCTCATCCCGTCCAGCAGGCCCACGAGGAGGAGACAGCCGCCGAACTTGAGGACGGACAGGTTGCGGTCCAACGCCGCGCCGCCCACGAAGTCCTCCACCACGTCCACCCCGGCCCCGCCCGTCAGCGTCAGCACCTCCCGGGCGAAGTTCCCCTCCGAGCGCAGCACGGCTCCCTCGGCGCCCAGCTCCAGGCACCGCCGGCGCTTCTCCTCGCTGCCCACGATGGCGAACGGCCGCGCGCCCACCGCGCGCGCCACCTGGATGCACGCGGTGCCGATGCCGCTGCCTCCCGCGTGGATGAGCACGGACTGGCCGGCGCGCAGGCCGCCCAGCTCCACGAGCGACTCGTGCGCGGTGATGAAGGCCTCCGGCGTGGCCGCGGCCTCCACGAAGGACCAGCCGTCCGGCATCAGGACGGCCATGCCCTCCTCCATGAGGCACGCCTCCGCGTAGCCTCCACCCGCCACGAGCCCGAAGACGCGCTGGCCCGGCTTCAGCGTCGTCACGCCGGAGCCACAGGCCTCCACTTCTCCCGCCACCTCGATGCCGAGGCCCGGATTGGTGACGCCGGGCGGCAGTGGATAGCCGCCGCTGCGCTGCACCGTGTCCCCGCGGTTGAGGGCCGAGGCCCGCACGCGCACGCGAATCTGACCGGGTCCCGGCTTCGGGCGAGGCGCTTCGGCCACGCGCAGCACTTCCGGACCGCCGAAGCCGTCCAGCAACACCGTCCTCATGGGAGCTTCAGTAGTTGGCATCGATATCCACGGCGTGCTTGCGCAGGGGAACGAGGAAGGAGCGCTCGAAGGTCATGAAGACGGTACCGTCCGCCTTCAGGCCCTTGGTCTCCACGGAGACGATGCCCTGCGTCTTGCGGGACTTGGACATGCGCTTGTTGAGCACGCGGCTCTCCGCGTAGATGGTGTCTCCGACGAAGACCGGGGCGGTGAGGCGGATCTTGTCCCAGCCCAGGTTCGCCACGCCCTTGGCGCTGGTGCTGTTGAGGGCCATGCCCCCGACGATGGCCAGCGTCACCAGGCTGGACATCAGCGGCTGCTTCCACTCCGTCTTGGAGGCATAGACGGCGTCGATGTGGAGCGGGTGCGTGTTGAGACACAGCAGGGACTGCCAGATGTTGTCCACCATGGTGAGGGTTCGGCCGGGGCGGTGCTCGAACACGTCGCCCACCTCGAAGTCCTCGTAGTAGAGCCCGTACGTCTCGCGGTACCGCTGCTTGCCCACCTTCTTGTGGGCGGTGACCATCTTCTTCATGTGTCTCCACTCCCAGACCCCGTCCGCAGCGGGATGGGAATCAGCGCCTGCTCGATTTCAATGCTCGCCAACACCCGCCGGGCCGCGGCCACCAGCGGGGGACCAATCATGTTTCCGCTCACGACGTGGATGCCACCCTTCCCGTCATCCGCCTGGGCCAGCACCCGCCGCGCCTGATCCACCATCTGGGCCGAGGGTCGCAGCGCGTCGTGGACGACTCGCACCTGCTCCGGGTGGATGACGATCTTCCCGGTGAAGCCCAGCGCCCGGGCCCGCCGTGTCTCCTCCTCCAGTCCCGCCGGGTTCTGCAAATCGAAGAACGGCGAGTCGATGGCGTGCAGCCCCGCGCCGATGGCGGCCATGGCGATGCGCGAGCGCGCGTACAGCATGGGCTCCCAGGTGAGCGGGACGCCGAGCTGGGAGGACAGGTCGGCCGCGCCGAAGATGAGCCCGCGCAGCCGCGGCGTGGCGGCGGCGATGTCATCCACCGCGGAGACCCCCTTGGGCGTCTCGATGATGGCCATCAGCGCGAGCTCCGGAAAGCGGCCGCCCAGCAGCTCGTCGAGCTGCCGCACCTCGATGGGCGACTCCACCTTGGGAATCACGATGACGTCGGGCCCTGCTCCGGAATCCAGCATGGCGAGCACGTCTCGCAGGCCATCCGCGGTCCGCAGGCTGTTGATGCGCACGGACATGGGGCAGCGCCTGGGCGCATGCCTCAGGTAGTCGATGGCGAGCCGGCGTGCCTCGCCCTTGAGGGCCGGGGGCACGCCATCCTCCAGGTCCAGCTGACCCATGTCCGCGCCAACCACCTCCGCCTTGTCGAAGCGGCAGGGGTCCAGCGCGGGAGTCACCAGGACGGTCCTGCCGGGTGTGAACGTCACCATGACGCCTCCACTTTCTCAGGCCGCGTTGGGCAGCACCTGCTGAACGGCGTCGCACAGCCGCTGGACGTCCGACGCGGATACGTTGGCGCGCATCATGATGCGCAGCCCCGCCCTCCCCTTCGGGACGATGGGGAAGAACACCGCCGAGGTGTAGAAGCCGCGCTCCATCATCCTCCGCGAGGCCTCCACCGCCGCGGACTCCGGCCCCACCTCGATGACCTTGATGGGGAACTCCTCGCCCTTGGTGCGGGTGGTGATGCGCTCGTCGAAGGCGCGGATGTTCGCGCGCAGGGCTCGCTGCCGCTCGGCCAGCTCCGGACCGGCGTGCACGCGCGCGGAGGCGAGGCTGGCGCCAATGGCCGGGATGTTGGTGCTCTGGGACCAGCCCAGTGGCCCCGCGAAGCGCGCCACCAGGTCCGTGTGGTAGTCGGGCCCCAGCATCACCGCGCCGCCCGACGTGCCGTACCCCTTGGCCATCGAGCCGATGATGATGGTGCGCGGGTTGAGGTCCCCCAGGACGAGCGAGCGGACGAAGCCCTCACCCTTCTCGCCGTAGAGCGAGATGGAGTGCGAGTCGTCGAAGTAGAGGAACAGGCCGTAGCGCTCCTGCAGCGCGAACAGGTCCTTCACCACCGCGGCGCCGCCCATGGAGTAGAAGCCGTCCGCCACGTAGGCCACGCGCGCGTGCTTGCGGCAGATGTCCTCCAGGTAGTTCAGGTCGTTGTGCGGCGAGGTGAGGACCTCCGTCTCGTCCGCGCAGATGGGCTTGATGAGGTTCATCGAGAAGTGCGCGGCCTTGTCGAAGACCATGACGGGCGGCTTGCCCTCGGGCAGCAGGTGCCCGGAGGCGATGAGCGGCAGGATGCCCGCGCTGGCCGCGCTGGCCGTCGTGGTGACCACCACCTTCGCGCGCCACAGCTTGGACAGCTCGGACTCCAGGTCATCCAGCGCCTTCAGGCGGATGCGCAGGCGCGAGATGGACATGTTGAACGTCTTCTCGCGCTGGAGGATTTGAATGGCCCCCTCGAGGATGTCCGGGTGCGTGTCCAGGCCCAGGTACGAGCACGAGCAGCAGTTGATGAACTCGCGTCCGTCCGGCAGCTCCACGGTGCCCCGCCCGGTGTTCCGCACCGCCAGGTCCAGCAGGCCCGCCTCCTTGGCCGCCTGGAAGGACGGGTTGCCGTGAGCAATCATCGACTCGGAGTTGCGGTAGAGGTTCTTCTCGTTCATGGCTGCGCTCGTCACGGTCTTCGGGGGGAACAGGTCACTTCGTCTCATGGGCGGCTCCGGGCATCGGTGAGCCGAGTCCCACGGGGGTTTCAGGGGAAGCCAGCACCCGGTCCAGGAGCGCGAGCATCGCGTCGCGCAGGCGCTCCATGGTGGCGGGCTCGAACAGGTCGAGGTTGAACTCCAGCTCGCCGGAGAAGCCGTCCTCGGCCTCGGACATCGACAGGGACATCTCGTAGATGGACGCCCCGCGGTCCGCGGCGGGAATGGGCAGGAGCGTCAGCCCGGGGAACTGCACCGGGTCCGAGGGCGCGTTCTGCAGGGCGAACATCACCTGGAAGAGCGGCGTCCGGTTGGGCAGGCGCTGGACGCCGATGGCATCCACCACCTGCTCGAAGGGCACTTCCTGGTGGGCGTACGCGCCCAGCGTGACGTCCCGCACGCGGCCGAGGAGCTGGCGGAACGTGGGGCCGCCGCGCAGGTCCACGCGGAGCGCCAGCCCGTTGACGAACAGGCCGATGAGGGCCTCCAGCTCGGGCATCGTGCGGTTGGCGATGGGCGAGCCGACGACGACCTCCTCCTGGTTCGCGCGGTGGCACAGCGCGGTGCCGAAGACGGACAGCAGCGCCATGAAGGGCGTCACCCGCTCCTGCTGGCAGAGCGTGTTGAGCGCGTCGGTGCGGGCCCGGCCCAGCGCCATGTGGAGCGAGGTGCCGTTGAAGGTGCGCGTCGCCGGGCGCGGCTTGTCCGTGGGGAGGTTCAGCAGCGTGGGCGCGCCGGCCAGCGCCGCCCGCCAGTAGCCCAGCCGGGCCTCCAGCTCACGGCCCTGGAGCCAGCCGCGCTGCCAGGCCGCGAAGTCCGGGTACTGCACCTTCAGCGGCGCCAGCGTCGGCGCCTTCCCGGAGGCGAAGGCTCCGTAGAAGTGCGCCACCTCACGGGCGAGGACGCCCTCGGACCAGCCGTCCGAAAGGATGTGGTGCTTGCTGAAGAGCAGCAGGTACTGGTCGTCCGCGAGCTGGAAGAGCACGCTGCGGACCAGCGGTCCCCGGACGAGGTCGAACGGCCTGCGCGCCTCCTCGCCGACGAGGCGGAACACCTCCGCCTCGGGGTCCTCATGGCCTCGCAGGTCCACCAGGGGTACCTCGAACGGGGCCGGCGGAGCCACCACCTGCACGGGGCGCCCGTCCACCTCGGTGAAGGTGGTGCGCAGCGACTCGTGGCGGTCCATCAGCGCCTGGAGCGTGGCCCGGAGCGCGTCCAGGTTCAGCGCGCCCGCGAAGCGGATGGCTCCCGGCTGGTTGTAGGCGGTGGAGGTCGGGTTCAGCTTGAAGAGCTTCCACAGCCGCTCCTGCGAGAAGGACATCAGCGGCGGCACGTCACGGGACACCCGCGTCAGCGCGGGCACCGCGGACGTGGGTGCGCCCTGGCCGCCCCGGGCTCCTTCGATGCGCCGCGCGAGGTCGGCCACGGTGGGCCCCTCGAAGAGCGCGCGCAGCGGCAGCTCCACGCCCAGCGCGTGCTGGAGGCGGGACAGCAGCTGCGTGCCGAGCAGCGAGTGGCCGCCCCGCTCGAAGAAGTCGTCGTGGATGCCCACGCGCGGCGCGCGCAGCACCTCGGCCATCAGCGCGGCCACCTGCTCCTCGACGGGCGTGCGCGGAGCCACGTGCTCGCGGCCCCGGGCGCCGGAGTCCACCACGTCCGGATGCGGCAGGGCGCGGCGGTCCAGCTTGCCGTTGCGGGTGACGGGCAGCGCGTCCAGCACCACGAAGGCCGACGGCACCATGTACTCGGGCAGCCGGTCGCGGAGGAACGCGCGCAAGTCACGGGGCTCCGGCGTCTGGCCGGGGCGCGCGGTGACGTAGGCCACCAGCGCCCTGCCCCCGGGCATGTCGTCGCGAATCACCACGGCCGCCTCACGCAGGGCCGGGTGGTGCGAGAGAACCGTCTCCACCTCGCCCGGCTCCACGCGGAAGCCGCGCAGCTTCACCTGCGCGTCGCGCCGGCCGAGGAACTGGAGCCGGCCGTCGGGCAGCCAGCGGGCCAGGTCGCCGGAGCGGTACAGCCGCGCGCCGGCCACCGGGCTGAACGGGTCGGGGATGAAGCGCTCCGCGGTGAGCTCCGGCCGCCGCAGGTAGCCCCAGGCGAGGCCGTCTCCCGCGATGTACAGCTCGCCGGGCACGCCCACCGGCACCGGCCGCAGCGCCGCGTCCAGCAGGTACACGCGCGTGTTGGCGATGGGCTTGCCGATGGAGACCGAGTGGCCCACCTCGGCCGCGTCCGTCATCACGTGGCAGCAGGTGAACGTCGTGCCCTCGGTGGGGCCATAGCCGTTCACCAGCCGCCCGCCGCGCGACAGGTGCTCGCGCACGCGCACGGGCGGCAGCACGTCACCGCCCGCGAGCACCTGCTTCACCCGCGCCACCGCCTCGGGCTGGTGGGTCATCATCTGCTCGTAGAGGGCGGCGGTGAGCCACAGCGTGGTGACGCGGTGCTGGTCCAGGAGGCGGCCCAGCTCCTCCAGCGTCGGCGAGTGGGCCGGTGCGACCACCAGTCGCGAGCCGTGCAGCAGACTGCCCCACAGCTCGAAGGTGGAGGCGTCGAAGGCCAGCGGCGCGAGCTGGAGGAAGACCTCCTCCGGTCCGAAGCGGGCGTAGTTCGTGCCCATCACCAGCCGCACCACGCCACGGTGGGGCACGCAGACGCCCTTGGGCTGGCCGGTGGAGCCGGAGGTGTACATGACGTACGCCAGGTCCGCGCTGGTGACGGCCACTCCCGGCGCGGTGTCCGGCATGGCGGCGATGCGCTCGCGGTCCGCGTCGATGAACACCACGCGCGCGTCGCGCCAGGGCAGGTGCTGCTCGGAGCCCTTCAGCGTGAGGACCCGCGCGGCGGCGGTGTCCTCCAGCATGAAGCCCAGCCGCTCGGTGGGCGCCGTCGGGTCCAGCGGCACGTACGCGGCGCCGGCCTTGAGGATGCCCAGCACCGCGATGATGGCCTCCAGCGAGCGCTCCATGCACAGGGCCACGCAATCCCCCGCGCGCACGCCCTCGCCGCGCAGGTGGTGCGCCACCTGGTTGGCGCGGCGCTCCAGTTGCGCGTAGGTGAGGGACTGATCCCCGGACTGGAGGGCCACGGCGTCCGGCGAGCGCGCGACCTGGGCCTCGAACAGGGCGTGCAGGCTCGCGTCGCGCGGGTACTCCACGGCGGTGGCGTTCCAGTCCACCAGCACGCGGCGCCGCTCCACGGTGGACTGGACGGCCAGCTCCGACAGGCGGCGCTGCGGGTAGGCGGCGGCGTTCTCCAGCAGCACGCGCCAGTGCTCCATCATCCGCTTCGCCGTGGAGGCCTCGAAGAGGTCCGACCGGTACTCCAGGGCGCCGGTGAGGCCCTGGGGCCCCTCGATCATCGTGAGGGTGAGGTCGAACTTCGCCGTGCCGCTGTCGACGTTCGCCAGCGGCTTGAGCGAGAGGCCGCGCAGGGCCAGCTCCATGGGCGGCGTGTTGAGCAGGCCCAGCGCCACCTGGAAGAACGGCGTCTGCCCCGCCTGACGCGTGGGCTGGAGCACCTCCACCAGCTTCTCGAAGGGCACGTCCTGGTGGGCGTAGGCGCCCAGCGTGACGTCCTTCACCCGGGCGAGCAGCTCGCGGAAGGTGGGGTTGCCGTCCAGGCGCGTGCGCAGGACGAGCGTGTTGACGAAGAAGCCGATGAGGCCCTCCGTGTCCGCCTGTCCGCGTCCGGCGATGGGCGCGCCCACGCTGATGTCGTCCTGCCCGGTGTACCGGGACAGCAGGGCCTGGAGTCCGGCCAGCAGGCCCATGAACAGCGTGGCGCCCTCGCGCTTGCAGAGGTTGTTGAGCGCGCGTGTCAGCTCGCGCGGCAGCTCCACGTTGATGACCGCGCCCGGGGGGACGGCGTCGGAGGTGCGCGGCCTGTCGGTGGGCAGCTCCAGCATGGGCGGCGCGCCCTCCAGCCGCTGCTTCCACCAGGCGAGCTGCGACTCCAGCACCTCGCCCTGGAGCCACTCGCGCTGCCGCACGGCGTAGTCGGCGTACTGGATGGGCAGCTCCGGCAGCGGCGACGGCTGCCCCGAGAGGAAGGCCTCGTACAGCAGGCCCACCTCGCGAACGAGCACGGAGAGAGACCAGCCGTCCGAGACGATGTGGTGCATCGTCACCAGCAGCACGTGTTCGTCATCCGCGAGCCGGAGGAGCCCCGTGCGCAGCAGCGGCCCCTTCGCGAGGTCGAACGGGCGCTGGGCCTCCTCACGCGCGAGGCGCACGGCCTCCGCTTCCCGCCCCTGCTCGGGCAGGTGCCGCAGGTCCACGACCTCCATCGCGCAGGGCATGTCGGAGTGGATGACCTGGACTGGCCGGCCCTCCCGCGCGCGGATGGTGGTGCGCAGGGACTGGTGACGGCGCACCAGCTCCGCGAAGGCCCGCTCCAGCGCGCCCACGTCGAGCGCGCCCTTCATGCGCAGCGCGGCGGGGACGTTGTAGAGCGCGCTGCCCGGCGCGTACTGGTCCACCAGCCACAGCCGGAGCTGGGCGAAGGACAGCTCTGCCTCCTGCGTGCGCACGGCGATGACTGGCGCGGGGGGCTTCTCCGCCACCGGCGGCGGCATCTTCTTCGCGGACTCCACGGCACTTCCTCCCTCGATACGGCGGGCCAGCGCGGCCACGGTCGGTGCTTCGAAGAGCGCCCTCAGCGGCAGCTCCACGCCCAGCTCGCCGCGAATGCGCGAAACGACCTGCGTGGCCAGCAGCGAGTGGCCCCCCAGGTTGAAGAAGCTGTCCGTCACGCTGACGCGCGGCAGCTTCAGGACGGCCGCGACGATGTTCGCGAGCGTCGTCTCCAGCGGTGTCCTCGGATCCACGTGCGGCGCCCCACCCCGCACGCTGTCCGCGTCCGGGGCCGGCAACATGCGACGCGCCAGCTTGCCGCTGGGCGTGAGGGGCAGTGCCTCCAGCTTCACCAGCGCGGAGGGCACCAGGTACTCGGGCAGCCGCCGCGAGAGCGACTCCCTCACGGCGTCCGGGTCCCAGGTCGCACCGGGCTGCGACACCACGTAACCGACGAGGCGCTTGTCGCCCGGCGAGTCCTCACGCACCGTGGCGGCGGCATCGCGCACGCCCGGCGCCCCGCGCAGCGCGGCTTCGACTTCACCCAGCTCGATGCGGAAGCCCCGCACCTTCACCTGACCATCCAGCCGGCCGAGGAAGCCAAGGGTGCCCTCCGCCGTCCAGCTGGCGCGGTCTCCGGTGCGGTACAGGCGCGCGCCCGGCTCGCGGGAGAACGGGTCGGGCACGAACTTCTCGGCCGTCAGCTCCGGACGCCCGGCGTAGCCGTGGGCCACCTGCACGCCGCCGATGAACAGCTCGCCCGGCACGCCGATGGCGCAGGGCTGGCCCCTCTCATCCAGCACGTACAGCCGCGTGTCCGGCAGCGGCGAGCCGATGGACGGCAGGCGCGGCCAGGACGCGGGGGCGCCCTGGAGCCGGTACGCGCTCACCACGTGCGTCTCCGACGGGCCGTACTGGTTCTCCAGCACGCACCCGGGCAGCTTCTCGAAGAAGGCCACCACGGACGGAGTCACCTGGAGCTGCTCGCCCGCCGTGACGACCTCGCGCAGCTTCTCGGGCACCGGAGCCCCGTCCGCCACCGCGTCCGCCAGCGCCTGCAGCGCGACGAACGGGAGGAACGTGCGCTCCACGCCGGTGCGCGCCATCAACTCCAGGAGCGCGGGCATGTCCTGTCGCACGGAGGCCGTGGGCATCACCAGCGTGCCGCCCGCGCACCACGTGGAGAACAGCTCCTGGAAGGACACGTCGAAGCTGAGCGAGGCGAACTGCAGGGTGACTGCGTCCGGCTTGACGGACTGCCGCAGCTGCCACGCCAGCAGGTTGGACAGCGCGCCGTGCGGCAGCGCCACGCCCTTGGGCCGGCCCGTGCTGCCGGAGGTGTAGATGACGTAGCACGTGGACGCGGGCGGAACGTCCCGCACCGGCGCCTGCGCCGGCTGGCGGGAGATGGCCCCGGCCTCGGCGTCCACGCGCAGCAGGCGCTCGGACACGGCCGGCGGCAGCACCCGCGCCACCTGCGACTGCGTGAGCACCAGGGTGGCGCCGGAGTCCTCCACCATGAAGGCCAGCCGCTCGGCGGGGTACTGCGGGTCGAGCGGCACGTAGGCGGCGCCGGCCTTGAGGATGGCCAGCACGGCCACGGCCAGCTCCAGCGAGCGCTCCATGCACACGCCGACCCGGTCGCCCGTGCGCACGCCGCGCGAGCGCAGGTGCGTGGCGAGCTGGTTGGCCCGGCGCTCCAGCTCCGCGTAGGTGAGCCGGAAGCCCTCGAACTCCACGGCGACGGCACGTGGCGTGCGCGCGGCCTGGGCGTCGAAGAGCTCATGCACGCACGCCGCGGGACGCGATTCCCCGGCGGGGGTGTTGAAGTCCACCAGCACGCGGCGCCGCTCCTCCTCGGACAGGAGGGACAGCTCGGACAGGTGGTGCTCGGGGTGCTCCAGCGCGCTGTCGAGCAGCCGCGTCAGGTGCGCCATCATCCGCTCCGCCGTGGCGGGCGCGTACAGGTCGCTGCGGTACTCCAGCTTCCCGGTGAGGCCCTCGGGCGTCTCGGACATCGTCAGGGTGAAGTCGAACTTGGCCGTGCCGCTGTCCACGTCCAGCGGCCGGAAGCGCAGGCCGGGCAGCTCCACGTCGATGGGGGGCGTGTTCAGCAGCACCAGCGCCACCTGGAAGAACGGCGTGCGGTCCGCCTGCCTCGGGGGCTGGAGCACCTCCACCAGCTTCTCGAAGGGCACGTCCTGATGGGCGTAGGCCCCGAGCGCCATCTCCTTCACGCGCCCGAGCAGCTCGCGGAAGGTGGGGTCGCCGTCCAGGCGCGTGCGCATCACCAGCGTGTTGACGAAGAAGCCGATGAGGCCCTCCGTCTCCGCCTGCCGGCGTCCGGCGATGGGGGCGCCCACGCAGATGTCGTCCTGCCCGGTGTACCGGGACAGCACGGTCTGGAAGGCGGCCAGCAGCGCCATGAACGGCGTCACGCCCTCGGCGCGGCAGAAGTCGCGCAGCCGCCGGGTCAGGCCGGAGGACAGCTCCACCTTCAGTGTGGCACCCGGGCTGTCCGAGTCCGCCGAGCGCGGCATGTCGGTGGGCAGCTCCAGCGCGGGAGGAATGCCCTCCAGCCGCTGCTTCCACCACGAGAGCTGCCGCTCCAGCACCTCACCCTGGAGCCACTCGCGCTGCCACTCCGCGTAGTCCGCGTACTGGATGGGCAGCTCCGGCAGCGGCGACGGCCGCCCCGTGGCGAAGGCCACGTACAGCGTGGCCACCTCGCGGGTGAGCACGCCGGTGGACCAGCCGTCCGACACGATGTGGTGCATCGTCATCAGCAGCAGGTGCGAGCGCTCCGAGAGCGACAGCAGCGTCGCGCGCAGCAGCGGTCCCTTCACGAGGTCGAAGGGCTTGCGGGCCTCCTCGCGCGCCAGCCGCAGCGCCTCGGCCTCGCGCGCCGCCTCGGGCAGGTGGCCGAGCGATACGACTTCCAGGCGGGAGTTCCACTCCGGGGCGATGACCTGCACCGGCCCGGCCTCGCGGGCCTGGAAGGTGGTGCGCAGGGCCTGATGGCGGCGCACCAGCTCCGCGAACGCCTGCTCCAGCGCGCGGACGTCGATGACGCCTTCCATCCGCACCGCGGTGGGGACGTTGTAGAGCGCGCTACCCGGCTGGTACTGGTCGAGGAACCAGAGCCGCTGCTGCGCGAAGGACAGCTCCGCGCTGCGGCTTCGCGCTACCAGTCGCGGCCCGCTCGTCTCGTTGCGGACGAGCGTGACGGAGGCGCCCTGGGCCGAGGAAGCGGCGGGCGCCAGCGCGTCGATGCGCTGGGCGATGGCCTCCACGGTGGTCAGGTCGAACAGTTCCTGGAGCGGCAGCTCCACCTTCATCGCGTTGCGGACGCGGGCGACGACCTGCGTGGCCAGCAGCGAGTGGCCACCCAGGGCGAAGAAGCTGTCGGTGGCGCCCACCTTCGGGACGCGGAGCACCTCGCTCCAGATGCGGGCCACCGCGCGCTCGGTGTCGGTGCGCGGCTCCACGTGGGTGTGCGGCTCGGCGTGGCGCTCCTCGAGCGCCGGCAGGGCGCGCCGGTCCACCTTGCCGCTGGCCGTCAGCGGCATCTTCTCCAGCGGGATGACCGCGGAGGGCATCATCGTCTCGGGCAGCTTCCGTTGCAGGAAGGTCCGCAGCTCCTTCGCATCCAGCCGGTGGCCGGGGTGCGGCACGGCGTAGGCCACCAGCCGCGCGCCGTTGGGGCCGTCCACGCGCACGGTGGCGGCGGACTTGTTCACCGACGGGTGCTGCGCCAGCGCGGCCTCCACTTCACCCAGCTCGATGCGCACGCCGCGCACCTTCACCTGGAAGTCGGCGCGGCCGAGGTACTCCAGCCGCCCGTCGTCGCGGTACCGGCCGCGGTCGCCGGTGCGGTACATCCGCGCGCCCGGCTCGGTGGAGAACGGGTCCGGCAGGAAGCGGTCGGCGGTGAGGTCCGGCCGGCCCATGTAGCCGCGCGCAAGACCCTCGCCCGCCACGTACACCTCTCCGCCCAGGCCCGGCGGCACCAGCCGCAGCGACGGGTCCAGCACGTACGAGCGCACGTTGGCCAGCGGCCGGCCGATGGTGATGTCGCCCGCCCGCACCTCGTCCCAGGTCGCGTCCGCGGCGACCTCCGACGAGCCGTAGATGTTGAGCATCGTGGCGTCGGGCAGCGCCGCGTGGAAGCGCCGCAGCAGGTCCTCCGGCAGCTTCTCGCCGCTGTTCATCCACCACCACAGGCGCGAGAGCCGGCCCTGGAGCCCGCCCTCCACCTCCAGCATGGCCTGGAGCAGCGAAGGCACCAGCACCAGCCGGGTGACGCCCTCGTCCGCCAGCAGCCGGACGAGCTCCGGCGCGTTGCGCACCGTGTCCTCGGGGATGAGCACGGAGGGCACGCCCGCCAGCAGCGGGCCAAACATCTCCCAGAGCGAGTCGATGAACCCGAGCGGCGCCTTGATGCAGCACACCTCTCCCGGCTGGAAGGGGTAGTCGCGCCAGCTCCACTCCATGCGGTTCACGATGCCGCGGTGATGGCCCTGCACGCCCTTGGGCACGCCGGTGGAGCCGGACGTGTAGAGCACGTACGCGAGGCTCTCCGGGTGCGTGAGGGACACCGGATTGCTCGCGGGCTGGCTGGAAATCCGTCCCGCCTCGGTGTCGAGCGCGACGATGTGCGCCTCGCTCTTCGGCAGCCGGTCCAGGTGTCGCGTCGCCGTGAGCACCACGCGGGCGCGGGCGTCGCTCATCAGGAACGAGAGCCGCTCGGGAGGATGCGACGGCTCCAGCGGGAGGAACGCGCCGCCCGCCTTGAGCACGGCCAGCACGGCCACCATCTGGTCCAGCGAACGGGACAGGCACACGCCCACCACCGTCTCCAGGCCGACGCCCAGCGAGCGCAGGTGGTGCGCGAGCTGGTTGGCGCGGCGGTTCAGCTCACCGTGCGTGAGCGACTCCGCGCCCATCTTGAAGGCCAGCGCATCGGGCGTGCGGGCAGCGCGCGCCTCGAACAGCCCGGTGATGGTGGCCTCGCGCGAGAAGTCGCGCCGCGTGTCGTTCCACTCGATGACGAGCTTGCGCCGCTCCTCCTCAGTGAGGAGGGACAGCTCGGACAGGCGGCGCTCCGGCTGCGCGACGGCCGCCTCCAGCAGGCGCTGGAGGTGGGTCACGAGGCGGGCCATGGAGGCGGCCTCGTACAGGTCGGTGGTGAACTCCAGCGTGCCGACCAGTCCTTCCGGCGTCTCGGTGATGTCGAAGGTGAGGTCGAACTTCGCCGCGAGGCTGGTCAGCGGCTGCGCGCGAATCCGCATGCCGGGCAGCGCGGCGTCCGCGGGCGGCACGTTCTGGAGCGCCACCATCACCTGGAACAGCGGCGTGCGGCGCAGGCCGCGCGGCACCTCCATCGCCTCCACGAGCTTCTCGAAGGGCACGTCCTGGTGGGCGTAGGCGCCCACGGCCATGTCCTTCACCCGGTTCAGCAGGGTGCGGAAGGACGGGTCTCCGGAGAGGTCACCCCGGATGACCAGCGTGTTGACGAAGATGCCGATGAGGTTTTCCAGCTCGGGACGGTTCCGGCCCGCGATGGGCGTGCCCACCGTGACGTCGTCCTGGCCCGCGTAGCGGCCGAGCAGCGCCTGCAGGCCGGCCACCAGCGCCATGAACAGGGTGGCGCCGTCGCGCATGGCGAGCGACTTCAGCCCCTCGGCGACGGCTCGCGGCATGCGCACCGGCACGCTGGAGCCCCGGCCCGTGGGACGCACCGGCATCGGGTGGTCCGTGGGCAGCTCCAGCACGCCGCTCGTGCCGTGCAGTGCGCGCTTCCACCAGCCGAGCAGCTCCTCCAGCGTCTTGCCCTGGAGCCGCTCGCGCTGCCAGGCCGCGTAGTCCGCGTACTGGAGGGGCATCTCCGGCAGGGGCGTGGGGATGCGCGCGCGGAAGGCCGTGTACGAGATGGCCAGCTCGCGGGCGAGCACCGCGCCGGACCAGCCGTCGGTGATGATGTGGTGGAGGATGAGCAGCAGCACGTGCTCCTCCTCGGCGAGCTGGAACAGCACGGACCGCATGAGCGGCCCGCGCGCCAGGTCGAACGGCTGGAGCACGCGCTCGCGGATGCGCTCCTGGAGCGTCTCCTCCAGGCTGGCGGCGGGAATGCCGCGCAGGTCCACGCGGTCCAGCGGCATGTCGAGCGACGGGAGGATGCGCTGCGAGGGCTCATCCGCCTCGTGGACGTAGACGGTGCGCAGCACCTCGTGGCGGCGCACCAGCTCCTTCAGCCCGTGCTCCACCGCGGCGACGTCCAGCGGCCCGCTCATGCGCAGCGCGACGGGCGAGTTGTAGGCCACGTTGTTCGGCTCGAGCCGAGCGAGGAACCAGAGCCGCTGCTGCGCGAAGGACAGCGGCAGCGGGCGGTTCCGGGGCGCGCGAGGAATCACGTCGCCCGTGATGGCCCGGGGCTCCGGACGCGCGGGGGGCGCCGGAGGACGGGGCGCGGGAGCCGGGAGGCTCGGCGAGGGTTCGGCGCGAGGCGGGCGCGGCCGGGCCGTGGGGGTGAGCACCTCCACGGTGCCATCCACGCGGTAGCGGGCGGGAGTGCCGGTGCCGAACAGCCGGACCGCCGCGTCCTCGGGCGAGGACCGGAGCCGGGTCCGCGCCAGCTCGGGCGCCTTCCAGAAGCCCAGCGGCACGGCGTCACCGCCGAGGAACAGCTCGCCCACCACGCCCACGGGGGCATGGGCTCCCGCCGCATCCAGCACGAAGCGGGAGGCGTGGGGCGCGACCTCGCGGCCCTCGGGGAGCACGGGGACGGGCGCCACGACTCGCGCGGAGGTGGCGGCCTTCAGGCCCGTGGTCAGGTCCACCGGCAGCCCGTCGGCCTCGTCGAGCACCAGGGTGCGGACCGGCGCGAGCACCGTGGCGGCATCCGGCATCCTCGCGAGCGACCGCGCGAGCGCGGCGGTGCAGCGCAGGTGCTGGGGCGCGGCGGCGCGCAGCTGCTCCACGAGGGTCTGCTCGGTGACCTCGAACTCCAGCGGCGTGGAGGTGGCCGGCTCGGACACGGACTGGCTGTTGCGGCGCAGCACGTCCAGGTGCCGCAGGCTCTCCATCGCGACCTCGTGCGGGAGGCCGAAGTCCACGAGGCAGGCCACCTCGTCCACGTCCGCCTGGCGCAGCTGCTCGATGCGAGCGGCGAGCGTCTCCGGCGTGCCGAAGAGGCCACCGGCGTCCAGGTAGCGCGTGACGCCCTGCTCCAGCAGGACCTCCATGTCGCGAGGCGTGAGGCTGCTCGGGTCGAAGCCCAGGCCCTGGCTGGCCACCAGTCCGTGGAACAGCTCCACGGAGCTGCGGAAGTAGCGGATGAGCGGCTCGCGGGCCTGACGCTTCACCTCGTCCTGGGTGCTGGCCACGAAGGTGTGCAGCATCAGCACCACGTGGCCACGGTCGTGCCCGGCCTTGCGGCGGGCCTCGCGGTACAGGGCAATCTTGCGCGTCAGCTCCTCGAAGTCCTGGCCCAGGCCCAGCACGTTGGTGAGCAGGCCCGCGCCCAGCTCTCCGGCCATCCGGAAGGTCTCGGGGTTGAAGGCGGCCGTGAGCCAGATGGGCAGCTCGGCCTGCACCGGCCTCGGGCGGATGGAGATGTCCACCTCGCTGCCCTGGCCGTTGGTGCGGCGCACGCTGCCGCCGCGCCACAAGGCGCGCACTTCCTCGACTCCGCGCCGGATGGCCTCGGGCCGCTGGCGGAAGTTGTCCCGGGCGAAGACGAAGTCGTTGACGTTCCAGCCCGCGGCGAAGGACACGCCCGCGCGGCCGTTGGAGAGGTTGTCGACGACGGACCAGTCCTCCGCCACGCGGATGGGGTCATGCAGCGGCAGCACGACGCTGCCGGCGCGGATGGCCACGCGCTCGGTCACCATGGCCAGCGCGGAGCTGGTGGCGATGGGGTTCGGGTACGGCCCGCCGAAGGCGTGGAAGTGCCGCTCGGGCGTCCACACCGCGCTGAAGCCGTGCGCGTCGGCGAACTTCGCGCCCTCGATGAGGAGCTTGTACTTCTCCCTGCCGGACGCCTCCGCGTCGTTGGCGAAGTAGAAGAGGCTGAAGTCCAGCGGCTTGCGGGTGCTCTTCGCCCGCGCGCGCGACGACACGCCGTGGGTGGCGGTCTTCGTGGGGAAGGCCACCGTGAGTCCACGCGAGAGCGCCCACAGCAGCTCCAGGTCCGCCGGATCGGCGGAGGCCTCGGGGGCACTGAGCCACGTCTCCCCTGCCCTCGCCTCCACGCGTGAGTCGAGCGCGGCGAAGCGGTGGACGAGGTTGCGGTGGCTGAGCATCACCCGTGCGCGGTGGTTGCCCTCACCGTGCGGCACGAGGCAGGCCAGCGCGTCCGCTTCCACGGCGGGCAACGGGACGGCGCGCGGCTCCAGCGTGGCCGCGGCGTGCAGCCCATCGGACAACGACAGCGTGAGGCCCTTCGGCTCCGCTCCGTGGGCAGGAGGCGCGGACACGACGCCCGCCTCGCCGGAGAGCGAAAGGCGGATGACCCGCGTCGCGGCCATGCCAGAAGGCAGCGACACCGACGCGGAGGTGATGAGCAGCGGCGCCGCTCCATCCTCCGACAGCGCGGTCAGGCCATTCAGCTCCTCGGGCGCGACGAGCGCATACGCACCACCCGACGCGAGCACGCCCCACAGCGCCACGGCCCGCTCGGGCGAAGGCTCCAGGCACACGGCCACCGGGACACCCGGGCCGACACCCCGGGCACGCAGCGCGGCGGCCAGCGTCAGCGCCTGCGCGCGCGCGTCCCGCCAGCTCAGCCGCTGTTCGCCCGTCCGCAGCGCCACCGCGTCCGGGGTCCGCTCGGCCTGGGCCGTCAGCAAGGCCGTGACGGCAACCGCCCCGGTCGTCTCCACCCTGGGCGCGGGCGCACGTTCCACGGCGCGCGTCAGCGACAGGCGCGACAGCGGCTTCTCTGGCGACACCATCGCGTCCGCCAGCAGCGCCTCCAGCTGCGAGAGCATCCGCCGGATGGTCGAGGCGTCGAAGAGGTCGACGGCGAACTCCAGGATGCCGGAGAAGCCGTGCTCGTCCTCGCGCATCAGCACCGTCATGTCCGCCAGCGCGGTGCCGTACTGCGCGGGCAGCTCGGTGACGTCGATGTAGCTCAGCCGCAGCCCCGGGAAGTCCAGGATGGGCGCGGACACGCCCTGCGCGTGCAGCAGGAACACCGCGTCGAAGAGCCGCGAGTACTTCACCTCGTCCCCGGGCTCCAGCTCGCCGAGGAGCTGCTCGTAGGGCACGTCCGGATTCGCGAACGCCGACAGCGTGGTGTCACGCACGCGCAGCGCCAGCTCGCGGAAGCCGGGGTCGCCCTCCAGGTTGGTGCGCAGGGCGAGCGCGTGGGCCACGTAGCCGATCTGCGGCTCCAGCTCCGGCCGCGTCCGGTTGCCAATGGACGTGCCGATGACGATGTCGTCCTGCCCCGAGCAGCGGGCGAACAGCGCCTTGAGGCCCGCGAGCAGCGTCATGTACGCCGTGAGGTTCTCGCGCTTGCCGAAGGCATTGAGGTCGGCGCTCAGCTCGCGCGAGAGCGCGAACGACAGGCGCTCACCCCGGCGGCGGGCGCCCGGAACACGGGGCCGGTCCAGCGGCAGCGGCAGCGGACCCGGGCGCCGCGCGAGCCGCTGACGCCAGTACGCCTGCTGCGTCGCCAGCGTGCCATCCACGAGCGCCTTGCGCTGCCACGCCGCGAAGTCGATGTACTGGATGGGCAGCTCCGGCAGAGGCACGGAGATGCCGTGGACGTAGCCCGTGTAGAGGGCCATCGCCTCCCGGATGAAGTTCACCAGGGACAGCGTGTCCGCCACGATGTGGTGGATGGTGAGGAGCAGCACGTGCTCCGTCTCCGCCAGCCGCAGCAGGTGCACGCGCACCAGCGGCCCCTGGTCGAGGACGAAGGGCTCCGCGGGGTCCAGGCGGGCCCGGCGCATCACCTCCGCCTCGAGGTCGCCCGCGAAGGAGCGCAGGTCCACCACGGGGAGCGAGATGCGCACCTCGGGCAGGATGCGCTGCACCGCCCTGCCCTCCACCTGCTGGAAGACGATGCGCAGCGACTCGTGCCGGCGGATGACCTCGTTGAAGCCGCGCTCCAGCGCGGCGACCTGGAGCGGACCGGAGATGCGGACCGCCAGCGGCTCGTTGAAGATGGAGCTGCCCGGCTCCTGGAGCTCCAGGTCCCAGACGCGCGCCTGCACGTAGGACATCGGCAGGTCGCCGGTGCGCGGAATGGGCACCATCGTCCCCGGCGCGGCCTGACGGGCGGGCGCCTCCACGCCGAGCCGCGCCTCGATGCGCGCGGCGAGGCTGGACACCGTGGGCGCCTCGAACAGGTCGCTCAGCGGGACCTGGACCTGGAAGGTGTCACGCAGCCGCGTCAGCAACTGCGCCGCCATCAGCGAGTTGCCACCCAGCGCGAGGAAGTTGTCGTCCGGGCCAATCTCCGTGATGCCCAGTCGCTCGCGCCACAGCTCCACCAGCTTCTGCTCGATGTGGCTCCGGGACGTGGCGACGGTCGCCGCCGCGGGCAGGGCGGGAGCGGCGGGGCTCGGGGTCACCGTGGGGGACGCGGCGGAGGCAGGCGCCGCCACGGCTTCCGTGGAGAGCGCACGCATCTCCACGGCGAAGCGCTTCTCCTCGAAGGCATAGCCCGGCAGCGAGATGCGGCGGCGCTGCTCCAGGGCGAAGAAGCCCTCCCAGTCCACCGGGGCGCCCGCGCACCACAGCGCGCCCAGGGATTCGAGCAGGGTCTGCTCGTCCGAGGTGGAGGTGCCACTCCGGCGGAGCGAGGGCACCACCATCGCCTGACGCTCCGTGCGCAGGCGGGGCCGCACCAGGCCGGTGAGGTTGTGGTCCGGGCCAGCCTCGATGAACCAGCCGCAGCCCGCCTGCACGAGCGCCTCCAGGCCCGTGGCGAAGCGGACGGGCTCGCGCATCTGACGCGCCCAGTAGCGCGGCGACGTTGCTTCCTCGGGGCGAATCCACGTGCCCGTGAGGCTGGACACGTACGGGAGCGTGGGGGCCTTCAGCGTCATCCCCGCCACGGCCCGCTCCAGCTCGGGCATCAGCGGCTCCACCGCGCGCGAATGGAAGGCATGCGCCGTCGGCAGCCGCAGCACGCCCGCGCCGCTGCTGGCCAGGGTGCGCTCCAGCGCCTCCAGCGCCTCGCGAGGACCGGACACCACGCAGCGCTCGTGGCCATTGAGCGCGGCGAGGTCCAGCTCCTCCGTCATCAGGGGCATCACCTCTTCGGCGGGCAGGCCCACCGCGAGCATGCCGCCGGGCGGCAGCCGCGACATCAGCTCGCCGCGGACGACGGCCAGCCGCAGCGCGTCCTCCAGGGACAGCACGCCAGCCAGGCACGCGGCGGCGTACTCGCCGAAGCTGTGCCCCAGCAGGGCCGCGGGTTTGAAGCCGAAGCCCATCCACATCCGCGCCAGGGCGTACTCCACCGCCAGCAGCGCGGGCAGCGCGAAGCGCGGCTCGGCGAGCTTCGCCTCCGCCTGGGCCTCCATCCCCTGCTCGGGGAAGAGCACCGGACGCAGGTCCTCCGTCAGCCCGGCGCCCGGCAGCAGCGCGAGGCACGCGTCCAGCTCGCGCTGGAACAGCGGCTCGGTGGCGTAGAGCCCCTGGGCCATGCGGACGGACTGCGCGCCCTGGCCCGGGAAGAGGAAGGCCACGCGGGCAGCGCGGGCCGCCTCCAGGTCCTTGATTTCGGAAGGCTTCGCCAGCTTGCGCAGGTCGCGCACGAGCCCGGCCGCGTCCCGGGCAATCACCGCACGGCGGAGCTCGAAGGCCTTGCGTCCCATCGCGCGGGTGAAGGCGAGGTCCGCGAGGTCCACCTCCGGGTGGGCCTCCACGTACGTGGCCAACTCCAGCGCCATCGCGTCGAGCGCGGAGGCGCTGCGCGCGGAGAGCGTGACGAGCTGCCGGGTGCGCCGGCTGCCCTGCCCCTTCGCCTGGGGCGGCGCCTCCTCCAGCACCACGTGCGCGTTGGTGCCGCCGATGCCGAAGGAGCTGACGCCGGCCCGCCTCGGGCCCTCACCGCGCTCCCAGGGGCGCAGCGCCGTGTTGACGAAGAAGGGGCTCTTCGCGAAGTCGATTTCGGGGTTGGGCTTGTCGAAGTGGAGGCTCGGCGGCAGCTCCCCGTGGTGCAGCGCGAGCGCCGCCTTGATGAGGCCGGCGATGCCCGCCGCCGTGTCCAGGTGCCCGATGTTCGTCTTCACCGAGCCGATGGCGCAGTAGCCCGTGCGGTCCGTGTGGGCACGGTACGCGCGGGTCAGCGCGGCAATCTCTATCGGGTCGCCGAGCGGCGTGCCGGTGCCGTGCGCTTCGACGTAGCCGATGCTGGCCGCGTCCACGCTGGCCGAGGCCAGCGCGCGGGAGATGACCTCGCGCTGTCCCTGCACGCTGGGCGCGGTGTAGCTGACCTTGGCGGCCGCGTCGTTGTTGAGCGCGGAGCCCTTGATGACCGCGTAGACGTGGTCGCCATCGCGCAGGGCGTCCGAGAGCCGCTTCAGCGCCACGACGCCCAGGCCGCTGCCGGGCACGGTTCCGCGGGCACGCGCGTCGAAGGCGCGGCAGTGCCCGTCCGGAGAGAGAATCATTCCCTCCTGGAAGAGGTAGCCACTGCGCTGCGGCAGGGAGACCTTCACCGCGCCGGCCAGCGCCAGGTCGGACTGGCGCGTGCGCAGGCTCTGGCAGGCCAGGTGCACGGCCACGAGGCCCGTGGAGCACGCCGTGTAGACGTTGAGGCTCTCACCGGCGAGCTTCAGCTTGTACGCCGTCTTCGTCGCGACGTTCTCGCCCGTGGTGGTGCCCAGCGCCTCGAACAGCGACGCCGGGTCCCGCTGGGCCTGGCCCAGCAGCGACATCATGTGCACGCCCGAGGTGCCCGCGCCCGCGTGGAGCGAGATGAGCCCGCGGAAGCGCTCCGGGTCGTAGCCGGCATCCTCCAGCGCATTCCACGCGCACTGGAGGAACAGCCGCTGCTGCGGGTCCATCCAGTTCGCCTCGCGCGGGGAGACCTCGAAGAAGCCCGCGTCGAAGTTCTCGGCGCCTTCCAGCACGCCGCCCGCGGGGACGAAGTCCGGGTGGCTCCGCAGCGAGTCCGGGAACAGCGGCGACGGCTCCAGCTCCACCGGCGTGAAGCGGGAGATGGACTCCACGCCCTCGCGCAGGTTCCGCCAGAAGGTCCGCACGTCCGGCGCGCCGGGGAAGCGCCCCGCCATGCCGATGATGGCGATGTCCTGCGACTCCCCTCCCTCGGACGCGCGAGGCTCCGGCCGCTGGGGCTCGGGGGCGGAGGTGGACTCCCGCTCCAGCCGCGCGGCCAGCGCGTGCACGGTGGGGTGCTCGAAGAAGTGGGTGACGGGGACTTCCCGGCCCAGCGCCTCACGCAGCTGGGTGCTGACCTTCACCACCAGCAGCGAGCTGCCGCCGAGGTCGTCGAAGAAGTGGTCGTGCAGCCCCACGCGAGGAACCTGGAGCGCCCGCGCCCACACGTCGGCGATGCGCCGCTCCAGCTCCGAGCGGGCCTCCACGAAGGCGCTCTCCCGCGCCGGCCGCGCGGACTCGGGAGCAGGCAGGGCCTGACGGTCCACCTTGCCGCCCGGGGTGAGCGGCAGCGCGTCCAGCATCACGAAGGCGGAGGGCACCAACACCTCGGGGAGCCGCTCCTTGAGGGCGCGCCGGAGCGTCGCCGCCTCCATCACCTCCTGGGTGACCGCATACGCGACGAGCCGCGGCTCGCCCGCGTCCTCGCGCAGCACCACCACGGCCTGACGCACGCCGGGGCACTGCGCCAGCGCGGCCTCCACTTCGCCCAGCTCCACGCGCACGCCGCGCACCTTCACCTGCGCGTCGCGACGGCCGAGGAACTCCAGCCGCCCATCCGCCAGCGAGCGCACCCGATCTCCGGTGCGATACAGGCGCTCTCCGGGCGTCGTGGCGAACGGGTCGGGCACGAAGCGCTCGGCGGTGAGCGCGGGGCGGTGCAGATAGCCGCGCGCCAGTCCGGGGCTGCCCACGTACAGCTCGCCCGGCACGCCCGGCGGCACCGGCTCCATCCGCTCGTCGAGGACGTACACGCGGGCCCCGGCGATGGCGCGGCCGATGGACGGCCGGCGCGGATCCACGTCTGTCTCCAGGGTGGCGCAGACCGTGGCCTCGGTGGGGCCATAGCCGTTGAGGAAGCGGCGTCCGGGCTTCCAGCGCGCGGCCAGCTCCGGCGTGCAGGCCTCGCCCGCGGAGACCACGACCTCCAGCGCGGGCAGCGCCTCGGGAGCGAGCGGCGCCAGCACGGTGGGCGTCGCGGTGATGACGGTGATGCGCTTCTCCGCGAGCACCTGCTGCAGCGGAGGGCCGGGCAGCAACGACTCCGGAGGCGCGAAGCAGAGCTCCGCACCGGAGCAGAGCGCGGGAAAGATTTCCCAGACGGACGCATCGAAGCCGATGGCCGCGAGCTGCAACACCCTGCTGCCCGGACGCAGTCCGAGCGCTTCCCGGGCAACGAGGAGGGTGTTCCCCAGACCGCGGTGTTGCAGCAGTGTCCCCTTGGGCGTGCCGGTGGAGCCCGAGGTGAAGATGACGTAGGCGAGGTGCGCCGGCGTGACGCCCACCGCAGGCGCCGTCCGAGGCTGGCGCTCCAGCGCGGCGGCGTCCGCGTCCACGAGGACGAGCATCTCGCCGTGCGAGGGCAACGAGTCCGCGAGCGCCTCACGCGTGACGAGCACGGGCACGCGGGCCTCGCGCAGCATCAGCTCCAGCCGGGCGGCCGGGTATGCGGTGTCCAGCGGGAGGAAGGCGCCTCCGGCCTTGAGCACACCGAGCAGCGCCACCGCCAACTCCGTCGAGCGCTCCAGGTGCACGCCCACCACGACGTCGGGCCCCACGCCCAACGAGCGCAGGTGCCACGCCAGCTGGTTGGCGCGAGCATCCAGCTCCCGGTACGTCAGCGTGCGCTCGCCAAAGGAGACGGCCGGCGCCTCCGGCGTGCGGTGCACCTGCTCCTCGAACAGGTGGTGCGCGCATGCGTCCGGCGTGGCGGGCGCGGTGTGGCTCCACTCGCTCAGCGCGCGGTGGCGCTCCAGCTCCGAGAGCAGGGTCAGCTCGCCAATACGACGCTCGGGCGCGGAAGCGGCCTCCGCCAGGAGGGTGCCGAGCTGCTCCAGCATGCGGCCGACGGTGTCCTCATCGAAGAGGTCGGTGGCGTACTCGCACAGCAGCTCCAGGCCACTGCCGGTGTCGGTGGCCGACAGGGTGAGGTCGAGCTTGGTGGCGCCGGTATCGCCCAGGGCGCTCTCCAGGGAGAGGCCCGGCAACCGCAGCGGCGCGGGCGTGGCGTCCTGCAGCACCAGCTTCACCTGGAAAACGGGCGCGTGGGCGAGGCTGCGCTCGGGGTTGAGGCCGCGCACCAGCTCGTCGAAGGGAAGTTCCTGGTGCGCCCAGGCCTCCAGCGCCAGCGGGTGCAGCCGGGCCAGCAACTGCCGGAAGGACGGCGCGCCGGAGAGGTCTCCACGCAGGGGCAGCTGGTTGACGAAGAGGCCGATGAGGCCGGCGGTCTCCGGACGGTGACGGCTGGCGGTGTCCACGCCCACCACCACGTCGTCCTGACCCGTGTAGCGGTGCAGCAGCACCTGGAAGCCGGCCAGCAACGCGACGAAGGGCGTGGTGCCCTCGGCCTGGGCCAGCGCCTTCACCCGCTCCCAGGGAGTACGGGCCACGCGCCGCAGCACGTGCGCGCCCCGGTACGACTGCACCTTCGGGCGCGGACGGTCGATGGGCAGCTCCAGCACCGGAGGCGCTCCGGCCAGGTGCTGGCGCCACCAGCCCAGCAGCGACTCCAGCCGCTCGCCGCGCAGCCACTGGCGCTGCCAGGCCGCGTAGTCGGCGTACTGGAGGGGCAGCGCGTCCAGCTCCGGCGCGCGGCCGGTGCAGAAGCCCTCGTACAGCTCGGCCAGCTCGCGCACCAGCACGCGCATGGACCAGCCGTCGGCGATGATGTGGTGCAGCGTCAGCAGCAGCACGTGCCGCTGCTCGCCCAGCCGCAGCAGCGTGGCGCGCACCAGCGGCCCTCGGGCCAGGTCGAACGGTCGGCGCGCTTCCTCGCGCGTCAGGCGAAGGGCTTCGACTTCACGGGCCTGCTCGGGGAGGCCTTGCAGCTCCACCTGCGCGAGGGTGAGCGACAGCGCATCCTGGATGCGCTGCACCGGCTCTCCGCGCTCCTCGGCGAACGTGGTGCGCAGCGCCTCGTGACGCCGCACCAGGGCCTGGAGGCTGCGTTCCAGGGCGGCCGCATCCAGCCGGCCTTCGAGCCGCGAGACGACGGGCACGTTGTAGAAGGCGCTGCCCGGCTCCATGCGGTCGAGGAACCACAGCCGCTGCTGGGCGAAGGACAGCGGCAGCGCGCTGCTGCGCGGTGCGTGGGGAATGGGAGCCAGCACGCCCGCGGCCGTGCGCCGGGAGGCAATCTCCCGAGCCAGCTCCGAGATGCTCGCGCCACCCAGCAGCAGCTCCGCGGGCAGCGCGACGCCAAGCTCCTTCTCCAGCGCGTGCGTCAGCTCCACCGCCGCGAGCGAGTCCAGACCGAAGCGCGTCAGCGGTGCCGACGCATCCAGCGTCTCCACACGCGCACCCAGCCGGGCCGCCACGCGCGCCAGCACGCGCGCTTCCAGCTCCGCCTGCGCTGTCGCGGAAACGGAAGCACCGACGCCCGGCGCCGGATGCTCCGCATGGGCCGCTCGCGGCTTCTCGTCCGGTCCGGTCAGCGCCGCTTGGGGCTCCTCGTTCGACTCCGCGCCCGTGCGCTCCGCGTACTCCGCCATCGCCGCGGCGATGGACGCCTCGGGCTCGGCGGTCGTGGCGGTGAGCCCGGTCTTCGCGGTGGGCTCGACCGGAGCCGAGGCGCGCCAGGCGTACACCTCGCGCAGCTCCCCGATGAGGAAGGACGCGCGGCAGGCATAGCGCTGGATCTTCCCGCTGGACGTCTTCGGCAGGCTGCCCGGCTGGATGAGCACGAGCGCGTACGGCATCACCTCGTGCCCTTCCGCCAGCCGCTGGCGAATCGCTCCCGCGACCTCCTCCAGGCTGGTGGTCACCTTGCGCGTGTCCACCTCCTGCACCACCACCAGCCGCTCCTCGCGCTCCACCTCGACGCTGAAGGCGGCGCCGCACCCGGGCCGCAGCGCCGGGTGGCTGCCCTCCACCGTCAGCTCCAGGTCGTGCGGGTAGAGGTTGCGGCCCCGCAGGATGAGCACCTCCTTGCGCCGCCCCGTCACGTACAGCTCGCCACCCTCGAGGAAGCCCAGGTCCCCCGTGCGCAGGAAGGGGCCATCGCCGAGGTCCGTGTGCGCCGCGAAGACGCTCTGCGACTCGTACTGCCGCTGCCAGTACCCGCTGGCCACGCTGGGGCCGCCCACCCAGATTTCACCCACCTCGCCCGGCGCGCACACCCGCAGCGACTCGGGCTCCACCACCACGATGCGCTGTCCCGGCAGCGAGCCTCCGCACCCCACCAGCGTGCGCACCGTCTCGCGCGGCGATTCCGCGCTCCCCTTCTCCAGCGCGCCGGCATCCACCTGGCGCAGCCGCGGCGGCCCGCCCTTCTCTCCGCCGGAGACGATGAGCGTCGCCTCCGCCAGCCCGTAGCACGGGTAGAAGGCCTCGCGCCGGAAGCCCCAGGGGGCAAAGGCCTCCGTGAAGCGCTCCAGCGTCTCGGCGCGAAT
>NZ_JABBJJ010000610.1 GCF_012933655.1 Pyxidicoccus fallax
CCGCCCCACCGCGGACCCCACGAAGCCGGTGCTGCGCTGGAAGCTCGCCTCGGGCACGTCGCTCGCCTACCGCCTCACCGTGGAGCGCACGGGCGCCGTGTCCGCCGCCGCCGACGCGCCGGAGCCCGAGAAGCCCACCCGGGGCCGCAAGGGCCGCGGCAAGGCCCGCGAGGAGGCCCCCAGGCCGGCTCCCTCCGCCGCCGCTTCCGCCTTCCCCAGCGCCCTCACCTACGTCCTGGAGCGCCCCGACTCGGGCGACTTCCGCCTGCGCGTCATCCCCGAGGGCAATGACGCCGCGGCCGACCAGGGCACCATCAGCGAGCGCGGCTTCGTGCTGGAGGGCCTCCAGGGCGTCACCCGCAACCTGGCCACGCTGGTGCTCGAATTGCCCCGAGACGCGGTGGGCAACGGTGACACGTGGTCGCTGGGCACCGAGCTGGTCTCCCCGGACGCGCTCGGCCCCAGCTTCCAGGGCCCCGCGCCCGAGCGGCGCAACCGCGTGAAGCTCACCGGCCTCGCCCCCGCCGACGGCGGCGAGCAGGTGGCCACCGTGGAGTACGACCTCTACGAGCGCGTCTCCGGCTCCGTGCGCCCCCAGCGCAAGCCGGCCACCGTGCCCGCGCGCGAGGGCGAGGACGAGCCGGCCGAGGGCGCGAAGAGCGGCTCCAACGAGGCCGACATCAGCGCCGAGGTGAAGATTTCGGGCCGCGGCGAGTTCCTCGTGAAGGCCGGCCGCTGGCGCTCCTGGGAGGGCACCCTCTCCACCGTGACGAAGGGGGCCTTCCCCGGCAAGGCGCTGCAGGTGCCGCCCGGAACGCTGAAGCTGGGCCTCAGCGCGCTCGAGTCGCCTCCGGCACCGCAGCCGACAGCGCAGCCACAGAAGTAGGCGCCGCGTCGGACTCGCGCACCAGCCGCACCACCGCGTCCACCCACGACGGGTGGGCATTGAGCGAGGGGACGAGTGTCAGCGACTCGCCCCCCGCCTCCACGAACTGCTCGCGGGCGCGCAGGCCCACCTCTTCCAGCGTCTCCAGGCAGTCCGCGACGAAGGCCGGGCACATCACCGCCAGCCGCTTCACGCCCCGCTGGGCCAGCTCCGGCAGCACCACGTCCGTGTAGGGCTTCACCCACGGCGTGCGCCCCAGCCGCGACTGGAAGGACACCGTCCAGTCCTCGCCCTGCGCGCGCAGCCCCAGCCGCTGGGCCAGCCCCCGCGCCGTCGCGAAGCACTGCGCCCGGTAGCAGTGGCGGTTGGCGTCCGTCATCGCGTCACAGCACCCCGCCGACGAGAAGCAGTGCCGCCCCGTCGGGTCGCTCTTCTTCACGTGCCGCTCCGGCACGCCGTGGAAGCTGAAGAGGACATGGTCCGCGCGCGCCTCGGCGATGACGGGCCGGGCCACCGTGGCGAACGCGTCCAGGAAGCCCGGGTGGTCGTAGAAGGCCGGCACCGCGCGGACGTTGGGCACGTCCCAGCCCTCCGTCATCACCTCGTACGTGCGCGCCAGCGACGACGACGAGGAGGACGTGGCCTCCTGCGGGTACAGCGGCAGCACCGTGAAGTCCGACACGCCGCGCGAGCGCAGCCGGGCAATCGCATCCGGGATGGACGGGTTGCCGTAGCGCATGCCCAGCTCCACCTCGTACTCGCCCCCCAGCCGCTCGGCCACCGCGGCCGTCAGCGCCTGGCTGTACACGAGCAGCGGCGAGCCCTCCTTCATCCAGATTTTGCGGTACGCCTCCGCGCTCTTCGCCGGGCGCACCGGGAGGATGATGAGGTTGAGCAGCAGCCAGCGGCCCACGGGGTGGATGTCCACCACGCGCGGGTCGCTGAGGAACTCGCGCAGGTAGCGGCGCACCGGCCCCGTCTCCGGCGCGTCCGGCGTGCCCAGGTTGACGAGCAGCAATCCTCGCTTCGCGGCGGGCGTGGCCATCAGTGCAGGGCGTTGGGGAGGGTGAGGGCGAACTCCGCGATGCGGGCCTCGAAGCGCGAGCCGTCCGGCCGCACCATGTCGTAGGTGCCGCGCATGGTGCCGAAGGGCGTGCGCAGCATCGCCCAGCTCGTGTACTCGAAGCGCTCGCCCGGCTTCAGGCTGGGCTGGCGTCCCACCACGCCCTCGCCCTTCACCTCTTCCACCTTCCCGGTGGCATCGGTGATGACCCAGTGGCGCGACTTGAGCTGCGCGGGCGCGCTGCCCTCGTTGACGATTTCCACCGAGTACATGAACGCGAACTGCCCCGACTCCGGCGCGCTGCGCTCCGGCCAGAAGCTCGGCTTCACGGTGATGCGGATGCCGTCAGTGGTGGCGGTGGAGGACATGGCCCCAGAAATGGCGCCAATGCCCTCCGGTTGCAAGGAAAACGCCAGGTTGGCCGGCGGGGGGCCCGCCCCGGCCCGCGGCTCAGGTCTTGGCGCTCTCGCGGTCGTGCCCCGGGTCCGGCGTCTTCGGCCAGATGAGCGAGGCGACGATGGAGCCCACCAGGATGCCGGCAATCACACCGAGCGACAGGCCGATGGGGACGTGGATGTTGAAGTAGGTGATGAGCATCTTCACGCCCACGAACGCGAGGATTCCGCTCAGCCCCACCTTCAGGAAGTGGAACTTGTCCATGAGGCTGGCCACCACGAAGAACAGCGATCGCAGGCCGAGAATCGCGCACACGTTGGACGTGTAGATGATGAAGGCGTCCTGGCTGATGCCCAGCACCGCGGGGATGGAGTCCAGGGCGAAGAGCAGGTCGGTGGCCTCCACCACCAGGAGGACGATGAACAGCGGCGTCACCTTCTTGCGCCCGTCCTCGTGGACGAAGAAGCGGCTGCCGTCACCCAGGCGCGACACCGGCAGCACCCGGCGGGCGAACTTGACGATGCCCTTCTGCTCCGGGTCGATGTCCTCGTCCTTGGAGAAGAGCATCTTCAGCGCGGTGTACACGAGGAACGCGCCGAACAGGTAGATGAGCCAGTGGAAGCGCTGCACCAGCGCGGCGCCGGCGATGATGAGGCCCGCGCGCATGATGAACGCGCCGATGATGCCCCAGAAGAGCACCCGGTGCTGGTGCTCGGGCGCCACCCGGAAGTAGCTGAACACCATCAGGAAGACGAAGAGGTTGTCGACGGAGAGCGCGTACTCGACGACGTACGCCGTCAGCCACTGCAGCCCTTCCGTGGGGCTCCGGTAGTACCAGATGCCGGCGCAGAACAGCAGGCTGATGCTGATCCACACCACCGTCCAGATGCCCGCCTCCTTGGGCGTCACCGCGTGCTCCTTGCGGTGGAACAGCCCGAGGTCCACGGCGAGCATCGCGAGGACGAAGACGTTGAAACCCACCCAGAGCGCGGCTTGCGTGTTCACGTGTGATTCCTGGTGCAGTGTACGGCGGGGCGCACCCTAGCGGCGGACCGCCCGGGCGTCGACCCCTCCGTGTGGAAGAGAGCCCCCTCCCCGCCTACACC
>NZ_JABBJJ010000611.1 GCF_012933655.1 Pyxidicoccus fallax
CGCCCGCCCCGCGAGAGCGGGCGGCGCTCAGCGGTCCAGCGGAACGCCCAGCTGCGCCAGCGGCATGCGGCTGATGGGCGAGGTGCCCAGGCGCTGGAGCAGGTGCTCGGCCAGTCCGCGGGCCTGGGCGCGAATCTCCGGCACGGCCGTCGTCTCCCACAGCTCGCCCCGGCGCGGCGGGCCCAGCGTGTAGAGGCGGCCGGAGGCGTGGCCGCCCAGGTCCATCAGTGCGCCGTGCGCGTCCGTGGCCAGCCCCATGCCCAGCATGTCCGGGCACACGCGGCCGGCGTCCACCAGCGTCTTGAGCAGCGGATGCCCCCGGGTGATGGCGCCCTCCGGCCCCGTGCAGTTGATGACGTGTTGGACGTGCAACACCTCTTCACCCGCATGGCCCCGGCGCCGCACCCGCGCCTCCACGCCCGAATCCACCAGCCGGAAGCTCCGCAACCGCCCCGCGTGGATGACGAGCCGGCCCTCGCGCCGCAGCCGCGCCACCGTGTCGCCGATGCTCGGCGCCATGCGGTGCCGGTGCACCTCCCAGTGCGAGCGCAGGTGGCGCAGGAAGCGCCGCCGCTCGCCCGTCGTCAGCCGGTGCCACAGCGGCACGGTGGCTGGCCGGAGCGCGTCCACCACGGTGCGCCAGTCCGCCCCCGCCTCCGTGGCGCGCTTCACCTCCTGGCGCATGATGCGCAGCACGGCGCGGATGCGGATGGGAATGGGGTGCAGGTGGCCGTCGGCGTCCGGGGCCGCGTGACACTCGCGCAGCACCTCCTGGCGCAGGGCGCGCAGCACGTCGCGGATGCCAGGCGAGGCGTACGTCGTCGGACGGGCCGGGGCCGGCGTGCCGCCCCGGTGCACGTGGGGCAACAGCCCATGGCGCGACAGCGCGTGGATGACGCCCCGGTGGCCCTGCTCCTCCAGCGACAGCACCGTGTCCACCATGGTGAGGCCGGTGCCGATGAGCAGCACCGAATCGTCCGGCTCCACGCCGCGCAGCGCCCGCGGCGCCCAGGGGGAGCGGTGGTAGCGCTCGCTGGCGTACAGGCCGCCGTCGGGCACCCGCAGGTCCGCCGGCATCGCGTTGCCCAGCGCCAGCACCGCGGCGCGCGCCTCCAGCGAGCCTCCCGCCAGGAAGCCCAGCCGGACGCGGCCTCCCTCCTCGTCGGCGGAGACGACCTCGTCGGACACCAGCTCGAGCTGGACGCCCGGCGGCGCGCGCGTCGCCATGTCGCGCAGGAGCGACTCCAGGTAGAGGCCGTAGCGGTAGCGGGGCACGAAGTCGCCGGGGGCGGTGTCGGGCCACGTCTGGCGCAGCCAGCGCAGGAAGTGCTCCGGGTCATCCGGAAAGGCGCCCATCCTCGCGGCGGGCACGTTCAGCAGGTGATGGGCGCTGCGCGTGGAGTACGCCAGCCCCCGGCCAAACAGCCCGCTGCGCTCCACGAGGACCACCCGGAAGGGCGCTCTCGCGCACCTCAGGAGGTTCACCGCCAGCAGCGTCCCACTGGCCCCGCCTCCGACGATGGCCACGTCACAACCACTCTGTGCTCGCACCCCGCAATCGTATGTCGCGCGCGTTCTGGTAGCATCCTCCGCTCGCCCACTGTCCAGGCGTCACACCTGGGTGTGGAACACATCACCCTGGGATTTCGCGGACCCGATGTTCACACTCCGACGTACACCTCGGGAGGACACCATGCGCGAGCACGTGGGCGATGAGAGGGACGAGGGCTGTCCCGAGGTCTCCGAGCTGCTCGGCTGGTCGCTCCCGGAGCGGGCCGACGCGCTGCCTTCGCTGGAGTGGCTCGTGGAGCGGCTTCGCTCCAGCCGGGTGGACTGGGGGTTGCTTCAGTCCCTGATTCGCTTCAACCCGGAGGGCTACGCGCGCCGCGTCCTCGGGCGCACGGACGCGTGTGAGCTGCTGCTCCTGTGCTGGCTGCCAGGGCAGGTGTCCCGGGTGCATGACCACGGCGGCTCCTCGGGTGTGTCCTGGGTGGTGCGCGGGAAGCTCGCCGAGACACGCTTCGCCTGGGGGGGAGACCGGCTCGTGCCCGCCTCCCGCGCGGGCGCGGAGGAGGGCGACGTCCTGCTGGAGCGCCCGGAGACCATCCACCGCCTCCATAACGCGTCGCGCCATGGCGCCGTGTCGTTGCACGTCTACGCGCCGCCCATGGTGGGCATGACGCGTTACGACACGAGCGTGGCGGCCGAGCTGGAGGGGTGGCCGCCGCGTGGGGCGGTGCTCAGGCCGCCGCGTCCGCCTGTGGGCGAGGCTGGGCGAAGGCGCCGGCCACGGGCAACGTGACGCGGAAGGTGCTGCCCTGGCCGGGCTGGCTGTCCACGGTGAGCGTGCCTCCCAGGGCGGTGACGATGCCGTGGCACACGGCGAGGCCGAGGCCGGTGCCCACGCCCAGGGGCTTGGTGGTGAAGAACGGGTCGAAGATGCGCTCGCGGTGCTCGGGGGAGATGCCGCAGCCGGTGTCCCGCACCTCGACGACGACGGGGCCGGGGAGGGAGACGCGGGCGACGACGCGCACCTCGTTCTCCTCCACGTTGCCGGGGGCGATGGCCTGCGCCGCGTTGAGCAGCAGGTTGAGGAACACCTGACCCAGGCGGGCGCCGTTGCCCTGCACGAGCGGCAGGCCCTCGCAGTCCAGCACGAGGCGGGCGCGGTGCCGCAGTTCGTGCATGGCCATCTTCGCCGCCGTGCGCAGCACCGCCGCGAGGTCCGACGGGCCGGTGCCCACGTCCTCCGCGCGCGTCAGGGACTGCAAGTCACGCACGATGAGGCGGATGCGCTCGGCGCCGTCGCGCGTCTCCGCGAGGGCCTCCAGCACCTCCTGGCGCTCCTGTTCGGGGAGCTGCTCCTTCTGCTGGAGCTCCTGGTGGATGTACTCGAGGTTGCTGAGGATGAAGGCGAGGGGGTTGTTGATTTCGTGGCCCACGCCGGCGGCGATGCGGCCGAGGGCGATGAGGCGGTCGGCGAAGAGGAGCTGGGCCTGGGTGGCGCGCAGTTGCTCCAGGCTGCGGGACAGCTTGGCGTTGGCGGCCTCCAGCTCGGCGGTGCGCTCGCGGACGGTGGCCTCGAGGGCCTCGGAGTCCGAGCGGGGGCGGCGGGGGCCCTCCAGGGCGTCGAAGGCGCGCTTGAGCGTGCCGCGACGCTGCGCCATCGAAGACATCCGCAACAGCCTCGCTCGTAGCGTCATCACGTCCTGCTCCGGCGTCCGATGTCTGCTCACTCCCGAGGCCCTGTGTCGCGGCAGACGGCCGCAGTCAACACCGGCGCGGGGGTGGCGGCAAGCGACCCGAAGTCCGGAGCCGAATCGACCCACGCTAACCGGCCAGGCATTCGTTGGGGAGATGCCATGCGGTTGCAGCTGGGAATCGTCGGGTTGTGGATGTTTCCGGTGACGGCGTGAGGGAGGAGGGGCTCAGGGGG
>NZ_JABBJJ010000612.1 GCF_012933655.1 Pyxidicoccus fallax
GTGCACGGGGGCGTGGTGGGGCAGGCGCTGGTGGGCGGCATCGTGTTCACGGTGCTGGTGCTGGCGCGCGAGCGGCTGCCGGGGACGCTGTCGCTCATGGGCGAGCTGAAGGACATCCTGGGATTCATCCGGGCACGGCGGGCGGCGCGGTCCGCTCCCGCGGGCCCGGCCACTTGATGAAGGACGCGAGCGATTCGATGAAGAAGGTCGACCTGGTCATCTCCATCGTCAACCACAGCAACCCGGAGTTGCTGCACGACTGCCTGCGCACGCTCTACGCGACGACGCGCGACATCTCCTTCGAGGTGTGGATCGTCGACAACGCCACGGACGGCCGCGGCGTGGAGGCCATGCGGCGCGACTTCCCGCAGGTGCGCTGGCTCTTCAACACGGAGCGCAAGGGCTTCTCCGCCAACCACAACCAGGTGCTGCGCGCCGCGCGCGCCCGGTACATCTGCATCTTCAACGACGACACCATCGTCCACGAGGGGGCGTTCGACGCGCTGGTGCGCTTCATGGATGAGAATCCGCGCGTGGGCATGGCGGGCGCGCGGCTGCTCAACGCGGACGGCACCATCCAGAACTGCACCTTCCGGCCCATGTCGCTGGCCGGGCAGCTCTTCGACCTCGTCTTCCTGCCGCGCCCGCTGCACTTCCTCAAGGAGATGGAGATCGACCCGGCGCAGTACGGCCACGAGGAGGCGCGGGTGCGCTGGGTGCTGGGCGCCTGCATCGTGGTGCGCGAGGAGACGCTCGCCGAGGTGGGCCTGCTGGACGAGCAGATGTCCCCACTGGGCAACACCGAGGACACCGACTGGTGCGTGCGCGCGTGGAAGGCCGGCTGGGAGGTGGCCTTCTGCCCGGAGGCGGTGATTACGCACCTGTCGAGCCGCTCGTTCCGCGCGTCCGCCTCGGGGCCGGACAAGGTGCGGATCGAGCTGTGGCGCACGCGGCTGGCGTACTTCCGCAAGCACCACGGCCGGCTGCACGAGATGGCGATGCGAGCCATCCTGGTGGGGACGCTGCCGTACAACGCGGCGGTGCTGACGCAGACGCTGGTGCGCGGGCGCACGAGCCTGCCGGAGTACCGGCGGCAGCTGTCCACCTTCCTGGGTATCTCCAAGATGGGCCTGCGCGCCCGGGTGTGAGGCCGTCCGCGTATGCCGTTCTTCTCCATCGTCATCCCCACGTACAACCGCGCGCGGCTGCTGGAAGAGACGCTCGCCACGGTGTTCGCGCAGGAGGAGACGGACTACGAGGTGCTCGTGGTGGACGACGGGTCCACCGACGACACGCTGGCGACGCTGGCGCGGTACGGCGAGCGGGTGCGCGTCTTCCAGCAGCGCAACGCCGGCCCGGGCGCGGCGCGCAACCTGGGCATCCGCGAGGCCCGGGGCGAGTACGTCGTCTTCCTCGACAGTGATGACCTGTGGTTCCCGTGGACGCTGGCCACGTACCGGCGGGTGCTCCGCGAGCAGGGCGCGCCCTCGGTGGTGATGGGCACGGCGGCGCCCTTCCAGCGGGCCGAGGAACTCTCGGGCCTGACGCGCGAGCCGCCGAGGGTGCTGCGCTTCGCGGACTACCTGGCGAGCGCGGAGGACCGGACGCCGCGCACCGCGTGCGTGGTGGCGGTGCGCACGGAGGCGCTGCGGCGGGTGGGCGGCTTCGTGCCCCAGCGCATCAACGGCGAGGACTACGATTTGCTGTACCGGCTGGGCACGGAGCCGGGCTTCGCGTGGGTGCGGGCGCCGGTGACGGTGGGCTACCGGCAGCACGCGGGCACGTCCTCGGCGCTGGAGCTGAGCTACCGGGGCACGCTGTTCCAGCTGGAGCAGGAGCGGCAGGGGCGCTACCCCGGAGGCGGGGCCCGGCGGCGCGAGCGGCTGGAGATGCTGCTCTACAACGTGCGGCACGTGACGCAGTGGCTGGTGTCCATGGGGCGCGGAGATCTGGCGCTGGACCTGTACCGGCGCGGCCTGCCGCTGCTCCTGGCCGCGCCGCGCTGGCGCTACGTGCTGGGCTTCCCTCCGTGGGCGGTGGCCACCACCGTGCGTCAGCGCGTGCTGCGGCGCTGACGGCTCACGGACGGGACACGGACGCCTCGGGGGGCAGCGCGGGCCGCGGCCTGCCGAGGCGCTTCAGCCACTCGCGCCCGGGCTCCTCGACGTACTTGAAGAGCACGAGCGAGGCGGCGACGACCACCGGCACCATCAGCAGGGCGACGCCGTTGTGCGGCAGCGACAGGGTCCGCGTGTTGAGCGCGAGCGCGTAGCCCATCACCGTGCCATGCGTGAGGTAGAGCGCGTAGCTGGCCTCGCCCAGCTTCGCGAGCGGACGCGTGCCCAGCAGCAGCCCCTGCCACGCCACGCCCCCGGCGAGCAGCCAGATGCTCAGCGCGAACAGCGGCACGAGCACCGCCATCTGCATCACCGGCGAGGGCTTGGCCGGAAGCAGTCCGATGACGGCCACGAGCACGGCGCAGGTGCCCAGCAGGCCCACCGTCCTCGGCCCCACGCGGCCCGGATTCGAGCGGCGGCAGAAGAGCACCCCGAGGCAGATGCCCAGGAGGAACTCGGGGAGCCGGGCGACGGGGATGAGCTGCACCGGGAGCTGCCCCAGCGCGCGAAGGCCGTTGCCCAGGGCGGAGGTGGAGCCCTCCGGGCCGAGCCACGAGACGGCCTCGGTGGCGAGGTGGGGCGCGACGCCCAGGAACCACGCCGTCACCGCCAGCGCGAGCAACTGCCGCGAGCCCCGCCGCGCGAGCCACGGCGCCACCACGGGGAACAGGAGGTAGAAGAAGGCCTCCGCCGACAGCGTCCACGCCATGATGTTCCACGTGGGCCGGCCCAGCTGCAGCCACGCCTGCGTGAGCGTGAGCGTGGCCGTGGTGATGCGGGCCACCTCGCCCGCCGTCGCGGCGGGGTCCGCGAGGTGGATGCTGCGCACGAAGAAGGGCACATCCACCACGAGCGCCAGCAGGTAGATGGGATAGATGCGCGCGAAGCGTGCCTGGTAGAAGCCCCGCAGCGTTCCGACGAAGCCGCCCCGGTCATCCAGGTAGTTGTAGGCCAGGATGAAGCCCGACAGGACGAAGAACAGGCTCACCGTGGTGAAGCCCGCCTGGAGCAGGTTGCCGAGGAACGACGGCGCTCCCGGCGTACAGGGCGGGCAGTAGAAGTGGTAGCCCACCACGCCCATGGCTGCGAGGAAGCGCAGGCCGGTACAGGCGTGGAGCGGCGGGCGGCGGAAGGCGGCGGGAGAAGACGAGGACATGAAGGCGGGTCGGCGGCAGCGTACCCGCTCCACCGACCGCGTGCCCCGGGCAATGTGCCCTCGTCAGCTCGGGCCGAGGCCTGCCCGGCCGCTCAGCGACCGCCGCCCATGAGGCCGCCGAGCATCCCGCCGAGGCCGCCTCCGCCCCCCGGCGTGTTGC
>NZ_JABBJJ010000613.1 GCF_012933655.1 Pyxidicoccus fallax
CCCTTCCCGCCCCGGGCCAGGTCGAACTCCATCAACAGCAGCGCCCCCAGCCGGGACGCCACGTGCAGATGCGGAGACGCCGGCCGGGGCGAGGCGTACAGCTCATCCTCGATGATCTCCCCGACCCACCCGACCGGCAGCTGCTCGATGTCCTCGTACGTCGCCGGCTTCTTCCCCTTGCCCTGCCCCATGCACACCTCCCCTGGAAGACCTCACAGGTCCTCTCAATAGCACCCCACCCCACGGGGTGTCTACTCACAGGGTCGCCAGTCTACAACCCGGTCTGACATGTCCTCCCCGCCCCGCTACGTCCCCGTCTTGCGCTTCTTCGGCTTGGGGACGAACACGTCGCTGCGCGGGTGGAACTCGTCGTAGACGGCGCGCAGGCGGGCGCTGTTGACGTGGGTGTAGATCTGCGTGGTGGACAGGTCCGCGTGGCCGAGCATCTGCTGCACGGCGCGCAGGTCCGCGCCCCGCTCCACCAGGTGGGTGGCGAAGGAGTGACGCAGCTTGTGCGGGGAGATGGGCCGGCGGATGCCCGCCTTGAGCGCGTAGCGCTTGAGCAGCTTCCAGAAGCCCATCCGCGAGAAGCCCGCGCCGCGCGGCGTGACGAAGAGCGCCTTCGACTGGCGTTGGCCCAGCAGCGCCGGCCGCGACATGGCCAGGTAGGCCTGCACCTTCTCCACCGCCACGCGCCCCAGCGGGACGAGGCGCTCCTTGGAGCCCTTGCCCTTCGCCACCAGGTAGCCCGCGGTGAGCTGCACGTCGTTGATGCCCAGCCCGCACAGCTCGCTCACGCGCAGGCCCGTGGCGTAGAGCACCTCCAGCATGGCCTTGTCGCGCATGCCCGTGGCGTTGCGCTCGTCCGGCGCGGCCAGGAGCTGCTCCACCTCCTCCAGCGTGAGGAACGTGGGCAGCTTGCGCGCCGAGCGCGGCGTGTCCAGGTCCTCCGTCGGGTCCTTGTCCGCCATGCGCTCGGCCACGAGGAAGCGGTGGAAGCCCCGCAGCGCGGCCAGGTGCCGCGCCTGGCTGCGCTTGCCCAGGCCCTGCCTGCCCAGCGCGGACAGGTGCGCGGACACGTCCTCCTGGGTGACGCGCGTCACGTCCGAGACGCCGCGCGCGCGCAGGTCCTCGAAGTACGCATTGATGTCCGCGGCGTAGGCCTCCACCGTCTTGCCGGAGAGCCCGCGCTCCGCGCGGATGAAGGCGATGAACGCGTCGAGGTACCCTTCCATCGCCGCCAAGGTACCGGAGGCGCGCGAGGAGGCAACTCAGCGTCCCGGGCCGCCCGCTTGCAGGGCCCTTCCCATGGAGGGCCCCGGCACCGCGCCTACCCTCGTGGCGCCGCGCCCCCGTCCGCCGGGGCCGATGCCGACTCCAGCGCCTGCACCACCCACGGCCACCCCACCAGGATGTTGCCGGGCGAGCGCAGGCACGCGTCCGCCACGGCCAGCACCTCCGCCGGCCGCGAGCGCACCGCCAGCGCCAGGTGACGCCCCAGGAACGGGTGCGGCAGGTAGCTCAGGTTGTGGTGGCGCACCGGCACCCAGCCCAGCGTGGGAAGTCCCGTCCACCGCTCCACCGCGTACGCCACCGCCGAGGCCAGCACCTCCAGCGCGTACAACGGCAGCCGGAAGGCGCTGACGAGGAAGGCCACCAGCGCGCTGGCCGCCACCGCTCCGGCGAAGGACATGTTCACCGTGCCGCTCCACACGAACATGGGAATCACGCTGGTGAAGATGGCCACCACCTGCACGCGCACCACTGAAGGGCCGCGTCCGATGGCCACGCTCGCGATGCTGCCCGAGGCCAGCCCCGTCACCACGCCCAGGCACACGCCCATGGCCACCGCGGCGGCACCTCCGCCGATGGGGCCGAAGACGCCGCCCACCGTGGCGTGGAGCCCCACCAGCATGGACAGGCTCGCCAGCGAGCCGAGCAGCACCCCCGCCGCCAGCCCCGACACCAGCGACAGCGCCAGCCCCGCCGCCGAGCAGAACAAGGCCGACATCACCCACTCGCCGTGCAGCGGAACCCCCGCGCCGAACAACAACAGGCCCAGCAGGCCCGTCGTCACCGGGGAGGCCACCACGAGCAACCACAACAACCGGCGCACGTAGACGCCCGCGGCCCGGTTGCCCTCCGCCTGCTCACGCCAGAGCTGCCCGATGCGGCCCCCCGGCACGCGGATGCCCGCGCCGCGCAGCCGGTAGTGCAGGTCCACCGGGCGGAACAATAACAACAGTAACAGCGTCAGCAGTCCGGGGACCCGCTCCGGTGCGTCCACGGGTCCTGGCTCCGTACCCCCCTGTGCCAAGGCGACCCCCCTTCATGAGGTTCAGTCCCCCAGCCTACCCTTGCCCTGCCGGAGGATTTCAAGCGTGTCGCCGATGAGTGAAATCACGGTGGACGGCTCGTTGAGGGTCACCCCCCCGTCCAGGATGAGGTCCAGCCCGTGCCCGAGCTCGGCCTTGATGTCCTTCGCATCCATGAGTGGCTCACCCTCCGTATTGGTGGCGGACGTCGTCACCAGAGGGCGCCCCAGCGCCCGGGCGATTTCGCGCACCAACGGAGCGTCCGGGACGCGGATGCCGACCTGTTTCTGTTTCGTCATCATCAGGTCCGGCACCAGCCGCGTCGCCTCCAGGATGAAGGTGAACGCACCCGGAGTGAGGCCCTTCATCGTCCGGTACGCGAAATTGCTGACGTGCGCGTACTTCGCCACGTCCGACAGGTCCGGGCACAGGAAGGACAGCGGCTTCTTCTTGTCGCGCTGCTTGAGCTGGTACAGCCGCTCGATGCCCTTCTTCGAGCTCAGGTCGCACCCCAGGCCGTAGTACGTGTCCGTGGGGTAGGCCAGGAGCCCGCCGCGCTCGAGCACCTCCACCGCGCGCTGCACGTGACGCGGCGAGGGATGCTCCAGGTCCACCTCGAGGATGGGTGCGGCCATGATGTCTCCGTGCCTCCTTCGTGCCCTCCCCCCCGGGGGAGCGCCGTCCAGCCTACGCCGTTCCGGCCGCCTCGTCCGTGCGGATCTCTCCGCTGGCGGCCAGCGCCCGCCGCGTGAGCACCGGGCCCACCAGCTCGTGCGCCGTGATCATGGCCACGATGAGCACCTCCACCTGCGGGCCGAAGCTGGGGAACGTCCGCGACACCAGCGCGGCCAGCCCGAAGGTGACGCCCGCCTGGGAGATGAGCCCCATCCACAGGTACTGCTTGAGCCGCGGGTCGTCCGCGGGCGCGAAGCGCCGGCACGAGAACCAGATGGCCACGCCCCGCAGCGCCACCAGCAGCATCGCCGCCGGCCCCACCGTCACCAGCGCGTCCAGCTTCAGCCCCGCCCCCGCCGCCGCGAAGAAGAGCGCGAACACCGGCAGGCCCGCCTGCTGAATCGCATGGTGGATGCGCTCGCCCGCGCGCTCGTCCAGGT
>NZ_JABBJJ010000614.1 GCF_012933655.1 Pyxidicoccus fallax
CGCTCCCGCTCCCGCCGCCGCGCCGGCCGCCGCCCCTGCCTCCAAGGGCGCGGAGCTGGACCTGCGCTACCAGAAGTTCGACCCCATCGGCACCGGGCCCCTGGGCACCGTCTTCAAGGGGCGCTTCACGGCGCTGGGCATGGACATCTGCCTCAAGGAGCTGAAGGACATCTTCGGCTACTTTTCCTTCCTCCAGCGCGGAGAGGTCCTCAAGCGGCTGAAGAAGGAGCTGTGCGCCCAGGCGCAGGTGCGCCACCCGGGCATCGTCCAGGTGGTGGACCAGAACGTGGACGCGGCCCGGCCGTACTTCGTGCTGGAGCTCATGCAGGGCAGCCTGAGGGAGCGGCTCGACGCGGGCGGTGGCAACGGCGTGCCGGTGCCCTTCGCGCTGCGCGCCTTCCTGCAGATGGCCTACGGCATGCGGGCCGCGCACGCCGCCGGCCTCACCCACCACAACCTCAAGCCGGAGAACGTCCTCTTCGACGCGTACGGCAACGCGAAGCTGGCCGACTTCGGCCTGGGCCGCGTGGTGGAGGTGGACGCCACCAAGGGCATGCCCCAGGTCTTCGTGGGCACCGGCGGCATGTCCTATATGGCGCCGGAGCTGATGAACCGGGGCGCCAAGGAGCCGGGCCCCGCCGCGGACGTCTACGGCCTGGGCATCCTCCTCTACGAGATGCTCACCGGGCAGATTCCGGGGCGCCGCTCGCCGCTGCCCTCCGAGGTCAACCCCGAGGCCCCCAGCGGCCTGGACCAGCTCTTCGACAAGGCCACCCAGGACAAGCGCGAGCAGCGCTACCCCGACGTGGACGCCATGCTCGAGGACTTCTACAAGGCCTTCCCGGACAAGGAGTTCCTCGCCCGGGGCGACCTCATCCTCTCCACGGACGCTCCGAAGGAGTGAGGTGAGACAGTCTGGCGGGGCCCGGTGCATTCCGGGCTCGCCCGCGCGCGGGCGGGGCTGACACACTGACGGGCACCCATGATTGCCCGCCCGTCAGACTGCGTGCTCGTCACCGTTACCGGGAAGGACCAGCCCGGCATCACCTCCCGCCTCACCGGCCTGCTCGCCGAGGCCGGCGCGGAGCTGCTCGACGTGGAGCAGGTGGTGGTGCATGGCCGGCTCACCCTCTGCCTGCTGGTGCGCCTGCCCGAGGCGCGCGGTGTCCTCAAGGAGCTGCTCTTCGCCGCCAGGGAGCTGGGCGTGGAGCTGGACTTCCAGGTCATGGACCCGCCCGCGTCCGAGCCGGAGGCCACCGGCCCCCAGCGCTACGTCGTCACCGCGGTGGGCCGCGCGCTGGGCGCCCGCGAGCTGCATGCCGTGGCCGCCCGGCTCGCCGAGCACGGCGCCAACATCGAGCGGATTACGCGCCTGACGGAGACGCACCTGGGCTCGGTGGAAATCCACATCACCCTGCCGCGCGCCCAGGCGTCCGACGCGCTCAAGCGCTCGCTGCTGGAGCTGTCCATGCAGGCCACGTCCTTCGACGTGGCCCTGCAGCGCGAGAGCCTCTTCCGCCGCAGCAAGCGGATGGTGGTGATGGACATGGACTCCACGCTCATCACGATTGAGGTCATCGACGAGCTGGCGCGCGCGCACGGCGTGGGCGAGCAGGTGGCGAAAATCACCGAGCGCGCCATGCACGGGGAGATGGACTACGACGAGTCCCTGCGCCAGCGCGTGGCGCTGCTGGCCGGGCTGGACGTGGCGGTGCTGCGCCGCATCGCCGCGAACCTGCCGCTGACGGAAGGCGCGGAGACGCTCATCCGCGTCCTCAAGCGCCTGGGCTTTCGCACCGCCGTCATCAGCGGCGGCTTCTCCGTGGCGGCCGAGGCCCTCAAGGCGAGGCTCGGCATCGACCACGCTTACTCCAACGTCCTGGAGGAGCAGGACGGCAAGCTCACCGGCCGCACCGTGGGGCCCATCGTCAACGCGCGCCGCAAGGCGGAGCTGCTGGAGTCGCTCGCCCAGTCGGAGGGCATCCTGCTGGACCAGGTCATCGCCGTGGGCGACGGCGCCAATGATTTGCTGATGCTGGAGCGCGCCGGGCTGGGCATCGCCTTCCGCGCCAAGCCCCGGCTGCGCGAGGCGGCGGACACGTCCATCTCCGCCAGCGGCCTGGACGCCATCCTCCACCTGCTGGGCCTCACCGGGCGCGAGCTCCAGGAAGTCCGCTGAAGGGGAGGGCCGCGGGCGACACGCGCGCAGGGCTTGCGCGCGGACGCAAGGCTTGCGGCTACACGCGCATCCGCGCGGCCAGCTCCCTCTGCTGGAGCTGGCCCTTCTCCAGGAGCAGCTCCAGCAGGGCGCGCAGAATCTTGGAGCTCTTCTCCTGGTTCTGCTGCACCGTCTGGAGCCGCTGCAGGTCCTCCTCCGTCCACTCGGACGTGGGCGTGCCGCCAGCGAGGATTTCGTCGAGGATGTCCGCGGCGCTGGAGCCGCCGGGCACGGGCGGGGCCGGCTTCTCCGCGGCGCGCACGGCCGGGGCGGCGGGCGACTCCGGCGGGACGATGTCCGCGATGCGCTTCACCACCGTCTTGCCGCTCATGTCGACGACCTTGAAGTCGTCGTCGTCTCCCTGGTCCAGGGACTCGGTGCTGGTGGACTGAGGCCGGGGGCCGGCGTAGCGCGTGCTCGAGACGGGCTCCTGGTTCCGGTAGTGGCGGAGGATGGCGTGCTGGATTTCGCGCTCGCTCGCCACCATGACCACCACACGGGCGCGGCTCCTGGCCGCCACCTGGTCGATGGTGGCCAGGTCCGACGGGTCCGCCATGGCCAGCACCAGCGTCTTGCCGTTGTCGCGCAGGCCCACCGGGAAGATGCCCTTCTGCTCCGCCAGGCTCACGTCCACCCGCGCGAGCGCGCCCGCGTCCCGGGTGATGTTGCCCAGCTGCACGCGCTGCATGCCCATGCCCTGGCAGATGGCCTCGGCGATGACTTCGTCGGTGGCCAGGCCCATGTCCGCGACGATGCGCGACAGCCGCCCGCCCCACTGGTCCTGCGTGGCCAGCGCGCTGCGCAGCTGCAGGTCGTCAATGACGCGGGCCTTGACGAGGATTTCTCCGATGCGATTGCGGGAAGGAGGCGCCATGGTCCGACAGTCTACCGTCTGAAATCGCGGACGCTCAGTCCGCGATGCATACGCCCGCTCCAGAAGCGAGGAGGCACCTCATGCAACCCTTCGCGGACGCCACCTTCCAGCTGTGCCCCTACTGCGGTGAGGAAGTGGAGGTCGAAGTGGACCCCCTTGGTGCCAGCTCGGAGACGTACATCGAGGACTGTCCGGTGTGCTGCCGCCCCTGGACGGTGCACGTGTCCCGCGAGGACGAGACCGTCTCGGTCCACCTGGGACGCGACGACGACTGAGCGCGCTCGGGCCCGGGGCCCGCACGGCCGGGGAGCAGGCGGGCCCCGGGCC
>NZ_JABBJJ010000615.1 GCF_012933655.1 Pyxidicoccus fallax
GCCCCGGGAGCCGCCCCCGCCCCCCGCGGCGTGGTGGTGGCGACCGTCTATGCCTTCGAGACGGCCGCGGACGAGGACTTCACCCGCTTCTTCGCACGGGAACTGGAGCCGCTGCTGGAGGAGATGGGCCTCCCGGTGTCGGCCTCCTTCGTGACGGAGGACAGCCCCAACACCTTCCCGGCGCTTCCCGTCCGCGAGGGTGAGCACGTCTTCGTCTGGTTCTCCTCCGCGCCCTCGCCCGAGCTCCTCGGGGAGCGGCTGTCGCGGCTGACAGACGCTCCGGCCTGGAGGCAGCGGGTGGAGCCCACGTTGAGGCGCCGCCTGAAGTCCGCGCCCGAGGTCCTCAAGCTCTCGCCCGGTGCCCGCTCCCGCCTGCGGGGGTAGGCTGACGCCCATGGGCGTCCATTGCCTCCAGCCCGTGACGGCGCTCGCGTAGCGTCCGGCGGTCAACGGCGGGGCGTGCTCAGTGGTGCAGCCCGGTGGGCCCCGTCCCCTGGGCACCGGAGGCGGACCCTTCCGCCGCCCCGCCCTCGCCCGTGCCGCCCTCGGACTGCCCGAGAAAGTCGTCCAGCGCGCCCACGTCGATGGGCTTGCGGAACACCGCGTCCACCAGCGCGAGGTTGGCGCGGTTCTGCCCGCGCACGTCCATGCCGGTGACGATGGCCAACAGCGCCTGCGGGGTCTTCTTGCGCAGCTCGCGCGCCAGCTCCCACCCGCTCATCTCGGGCATGACGGCGTCCAGCAGCGCGGCGTCGAAGCGGCGCCGGTCCCACATGCCCAGCGCCACCTCCGGGCTGTGGGCCACCTGCACGTCATAGCCCTCCTCGCCCAGCACCTCGGCCATCATCCGCGCGTTGTCGAGGTCGTCGTCCACCACCAGCACGCGCCGCGTCTGCTGGAAGCGCCGGGGCGCCCCCGGCCGCGTCTCCTCCGCGCGCGACGTCTCGCCGCGAGGCGCCTCCGTCACCGCCGCGTCATGCACGCGCGGCAGCCGCACGACGAAGGCCGCGCCCACGCCGGCGGTGCTGTTCTCCGCGTTCAGCTCGCCACCCCAGCGCTGCACCTGCGCGCGCGCCACCGCCAGATACAGCGACAGCTGCGGCAACCCCGAGTCCCGCCGCAGCGGGTCGAACAGCTGCGACAGCTCCTCCATGGCGTACGGTGGGCCCTCGTCCTCGATGCGCAGCGTCAGCCAGGGCTCCCCTTCCGCGCGCGTGGTGACGCGCAGCCGCCCGCCCTGCTCCATGCGGTCCCGGGCCGACAGCAGCAGGTTCACCACCAGCTCGCGGAAGAAGCCCGCGTCGGCCCGCACCTTTCCCGGGCTCCCCAGGTCCAGGTCCACGAGCACCGGGTGCTCGCGCTGCTCCAGCTCGCCGCGCGCCAGCTCCAGCGCCTCGCGCACCATCTGGTCCACCACCACGTCGGTGGGGTTCTCCTGCGTGCGCTGGACGTTGAACTCCTGCAGGCGTGCCACCAGCTCGCCAATCTGCTGCACCGTCTTGTCCAGCGCCTCCAGGTGCTCGGGCTTGAACTCGCGCTGCAGGAGGGTGATGCGCAGCCGCAGCACGTTGAGGAAGTTGTTGAGCGCATGCGCCGCGCCGGTGGCCAGCTGCCCCAGCGCCTGCTGGCGGGTGCGCTGCAACAGCCGCCCCTGCAGCCGGCGCAGCTCGCCGTGCGCGTTCTGCAGTGCCTTGGTCTTGTTGGCCGCCTCGGTGCGGTCGGTGAAGGTCTGGATGGCGCCGGCCAGCTCGCCCTCCTCCTCCCACACGGGCGTGGCGCTCATCTCCAGCGTGGCCTCGCCGCCGCTGGGCCGCTCCACCACCATCATCACCCCGCGCACCGGCCCCTTCTCCTTGAGCGCGCGCAGGAAGGGCATGTCGGCGACCTTGAAGGGCTCGCCCGTCGGGTGGCGGGCGTTCACCTGCCCCAGCACCGGGCCGAGCGTATTGGCCCCCCGCGACCCCACCACCGCGCGCATGGGCAGCCCCATCAGCCGGCTCACCGGCGGGGTGGCGAACGAGACGGTGCCGTCCACCTCGGCCAGCATGATGCCCACGTCCACCTGGTTGAGGACGGACTCCATCACCGCCGCCTCGCGGAAGCGCACCTCCTCCGTCTTCAGCACGCGCGAGTAGGACGCCTGCGCGGCCGCGTTGGCCTCCCAGACGAGGTCGGCGATGAGCGTCGCCACCTCCGGCTCGATGTAGCCCAGGTTGCGGCGCGCGTAGACGTACAGCAGCACCTCCTCGAGCGCCTTGAACTCGCGCGACAGGTCCTCGGGGTCGAAGTTCTGGCTGTACCGGAAGACGCCGTGCGGGCGCACCACCTCTGGCCACAGCCGCACCGCGTCCTCTCCCCGGTCCCTCAGCAGCCGGTCCAGCTCGTCGAGCAGCCGGCGCAGCGGCGCGCGCAAATCGCGCCCGGGGATGTCCACCTCATACGTCTCCGTCCGCAGGCGCTTCGCCCACAGGCGCGCCACGCGCTCGCGCTCCTCGCCGAGCAGGTCGGAGAGAGCCTTGATGGGGTCCAGGGCAGCCACGTTCAAGGCCTCAAGCTGTGCACGCCCGCCCGCCATGGCCACCCGGCGCCTGCCTGGCTGCCTGTCCCCCCTCGTATGTCCTCCGTTGACACTCGCATTGCATCCAATTACCGGCCGGCCCACCTTGCATGCACGGATGGCAAGCAAAGAGCGCGACAAGAACGACCTCCTCCAGGAGCCGCCCTGGATTTCCCAGCAGGCCATGGCGCAGCTCTTCCGCGGAGAGCTCAGCCGCTCCGACACGTGGCGCACGCGCCTGGACACCACCACCAACTGGGCGCTCACCACCACGGCGGCGGTCATCTCCTTCGGCTTCGCCACGCCGCAGAGCTCCCACGTCACCTTCCTGGTGGGCATCTGGATGGTCATCACCTTCCTGCTCATCGAGGCGCGGCGCTACCGCTACTACGACCTGTGGAACCGCCGGGTGCGCCTCCTCGAGGACGGCTGGTGGGCGCCGATGCTCCGGCGCGAGCCCATCGACCCGGACGCGATGCGCGAGCTGGCGGTGGAGATGTCCCGGCCGCAGCTCCAGCTGTCGCTCATGTCCGCCATCTCCACACGCCTCAACCGGGCCTATGGACCCATCCTCATGGTCCTGATGCTCACCTGGTTCGTGAAGGTCTACAGCCACCCGAAGCCACCGGACACGTTCTCCGAGTTCATGGACCGTGCCCACGTGGCCTGGCTCCCGGGGCCGGTGGTGATGGCCCTGCTGGCCTTCCTCACGCTGGCCGCCACCTACCTCTTCACCTCCTCCTTCTTCATCCGCGCGCCCATGGGTGAGCTGCGCCCCCGGCCCCGGGGCCGCCGCGCGGCCCTGTGGGAGTCCTTCTACCGGCCCTATGCCATCCACCGGCGCCGCCAGCCCCGGCGG
>NZ_JABBJJ010000616.1 GCF_012933655.1 Pyxidicoccus fallax
CCACCACGCTCAACGGCAGCGGGGCGGGCGGGTGGATGACCTGCGAGGGCTGACCCGCCTCGGCGCGGAACGTGGTGCGCAGCGATTCGTGGTGGCGCACCAGCTCGGTGAAGGACTGCTCCAGGGCGCCCACGTCCAGCGTGCCGTCGAGCAGCAACGCGGTGGGCATGTTGTACTGGGCGCTGCCCGGTTCGAGCTGATCGAGGAACCACAGGCGCTGCTGCGCGAAGGACAGCGGCAGGTGCTCGCCCCGAGGCGCGGCGCGCAGCGGCGGCACGTTCGCGGCCGCCGAGGCTCGGTCCAGCTCATCGATGGCGCGGGCGAGGCCCTCCAGCGTGGACGTCGCGAAGAGGGTGCGCAGCGGCAGCTCCACGCCGAAGGTGGCACGGATGCGCGCCACCACCTGCGTGGCCAGCAGCGAGTGACCACCCAGCGAGAAGAAGTCGTCGTAGGCACCGACCTTGTCGATGCGCAGCACCTCGGCCCACACGGAGGCCAGCTGCTGCTCGGTGGCGGTGCGCGGCGCGACGAAGGGACGCAGGTCGGCGCGAGCCTCCGGAGCGGGCAGGGCCTTGCGGTCCACCTTGGCGTTGGCCGTCAGCGGGAAGGCGTCCAGCCGCACCAGCGCGGAGGGCACCATGTACTCGGGCAGGCGGGCCTTGAGCGCCTCGCGCAGCGCGTTCATGTCCAGCGTGCTGTCCGCGACGACATAGCCGACGAGACGCTTGTCACCGGGGACGTCCTCGCGGGCCAGGGCCACGGCCTCACGCACGCCCGGGAAGGCCAGCAGCGCCGCTTCGACTTCCGCCAGCTCGATGCGGAAGCCACGCACCTTGACCTGGAAGTCCTTGCGGCCGAGGAACTCCAGGACGCCGTCCTGGCGCCAGCGAGCCAGGTCGCCGGTGCGGTACATGCGCGCACCGGGCGAGGAGGAGAAGGGGTTGGGGATGAAGCGCTCGGCGGTGAGGTCCGGCCGGCGCACGTAGCCGCGTGCCAGGCCCTCGCCGCCGATGAAGAGCTCGCCCGGAGTACCGGGAGCCACCGGCAGCAGGTGCGAGTCGAGCAGGTACACCTGGGTGCCGGTGATGGGCGTACCGATGGGGATGGACGTGGGCACCTGGGCCACTTCCGTCATGCGGAAGGTGGAGGTGAAGAGGGTGCCCTCGGTGGGGCCGTAGCAAGCCGTCACCGGGATGCCCAGCTCGCCCAGCACGCGCTTGACGTGAGGCGCACTCACCACGTCACCACCGGTGAGCAGCTGCTTCACCGACTTCAGGCCATGCACGTGGGTCTCCACCATCTGCGAGAAGAGGCCCGCGGTGAGGTGGAGGGTGGAGACGGAGTGGTGCTGGAGGACGGAGGAGAGGACGTCGAGGTCACTCGGCGACGACGGAGGGAAGACGACGAGGCGAGCGCCGTTGAGCAGCGGCCCCCAGACTTCGAGGGTGGAGGCGTCGAAGGAGATGGGAGCGATGAGTAGGAAGGAGTGGCCCGCCGACACGTCCGCGTAGGGCGCATTGAGGACGGTGCGCAGGACGTTGCGATGGGAGACGGCCACGCCCTTGGGCCGGCCGGTGGAGCCGGAGGTGAAGTCGATATAGGCCAGGTGCTCGGGCGCGAGGGCGACGCTGGGGGAGTGCGAGGGCAGGGTGGAGGTGTCCACCGAGTCCACGAGCACGACAGGCAGCGAGTCACCGGAGGGAATCGCGTCCTTCAGAGAAGACGCGGTGAGAAGGAGGACGGGCTGGGCGTCCTCAATCATCTGCTCCAGGCGCTCACGGGGATACGAGGTATCGAGCGGGAGGTAGGCACCGCCGGCCTTGAGGATGGCGAGCAGGGAGACGATGAGCTCGACGGAGCGCTCCAGGGCGAGGGCCACGGGAGCATCGGGCCGCACGCCGCGAGAGACGAGCAGATGCGCGAGGCGATTGGCCTCGGCGTCGAGCTGGGAGTAGGTGAGGCGCCGGTCGCTGAACTCCAGCGCGACGGAGTCGGAGTGCGCAGCGACGACGCGGGAGAAGACCTCCGGCATCGTGGCATCACGCGGGAACTCGGAGGGCGAGCGGTTCCAGTCCTCCAGCACCGAGCGCAGCTCCTCGGTGGGCAGCAGCGGCAGCGAGTGGAGCGGCTGCTGCGGCCGGGCCAGCATCGCGCCCAGGAAGTGCACGTAGTAACGCGCCATCCGCTCGGCGGTGGCGGGCAGGAACAGGTCGGAGCTGTAGATGAGAGACCCGGAGAACCCCTCCGGAGACTCCGCGAGGGACAGCTCCAGGTCGAACTTGGCCGTGGGGTTGTCCAGCTCATACGGCTGGATGGCCAGTCCCTGTCCGGAGGACATGGACACGGCTTCGTTCTGGAGCGCGAAGAAGACCTGGAACAACGGCGTGCGGTCCAGGGAGCGGCCCGGCGCGAGCGCCTCGACGAGCTTCTCGACCGGGATGTCCTGGTGCGCCTGGGCGCCCACGGTCGCCTCGCGGACGCGGCTCATGAGCTGCTGGAAGGACGGTGCACCCTCCATCCGCGCGCGCAGCACCAGCGTGTTGACGAAGAAGCCAATCAGCCCCTCCATCTCCGAGAACCGGCGGCCCGCGATGGGCGAACCAACGACGATGTCCTCCTGCCCGGAGTAGCGCGCGAGGAACGCCTGGAACGCGCCCAGCAGCGCCATGTACGGGGTGACGTTCTCCTTCTGGCAGAAGGCGCGCAGCGCCTCCGTCACCGCGCGCGGGAGCTTCACGGGCACCGAGGCGCCACGGAACGACTGCACCGGAGGACGCGGGAGGTCCGTGGGCAGCTCCAACACCCGGGCCGCGTCCGCGAGCCGCTGCTTCCAATAACCGAGCTGCTGCTCCAGCGCCTCGCCCTGCAGCCACGTGCGCTGCCACACGGCCACGTCCGCGTACTGCAGCGGCAGCTCGGGCAGCGGCGACGGCTTGCCCGCGGAGAAGGCCTGGTACAGCGCGGCCATCTCCTGCACGAGCACGCCCATGGACCAGCCGTCCGAGACGATGTGGTGCATCGTCAGGAGCAGCACGTGCCGCTGCTCCGCCAGCTTCAGCAGGCTGACGCGCAGCAGGGGACCCGTCGCGAGGTCGAACGGACCGAACGCCTCCGCGATGGCGAGCCGGCGGGCCTCGGCCTCGCGGTCCTCGCGGCCGGACAGGTCCGTCCGGGCGATGCGCACGGGCTCGGGCGCGGAGATGACCTGGGCCGGCGTGCCGCCCTCCTCGCGGAAGGTGGTGCGCAGCGACTCGTGACGGCGCACCAGCTCCGTGAAGGCGCGCTCCAGGACGGCGACGTCGAGCGCTCCATCCAGGCGCAGGGCCACCGGCATGTTGTAGGTGGCCTTGCCGGGCTCCAGCCTGTCCAGGAACCACAGGCGCTGCTGGGCGAAGGAGAGCGGGAGAGGGGC
>NZ_JABBJJ010000617.1 GCF_012933655.1 Pyxidicoccus fallax
GGAAGACGGTGCCCAGGGGACGGGCCTCGGCGACGAGCTGCTGAACCGCGTCCAGCGTCTCCTGCGCCTTGCGCAGCTTGTTGCGGCCGTCGTTGCCGCGGCCGTCCATGCGCTGCTCGGTCTCCTCCAGCAGCTTCTCCAGGCGCGCCAGGCGTGCGTTCAGCTCCTCGCGGTCCACCACCACCAGGGTGTTCGAGTGCGGCACCGGCTGCGGCGCGGGCTGCGGCATGGGCCGGCCCGGCGGAGGCGAAGGGCGGCGCAGCTCGGCGCCCTGCGGCTCGTTCGCGGCGAGAGACGTCATGGCGGTGAGGAGCGTGACTGCGAGGGTGAGGGCCTTCATGGGGAGCGTCCTTTCGTGTGCTCGACACTACCGACGCGACCCCGTCCCCGGCATTCAATGCTTCGGGGGTGGGCCCTCGGCCAGCGTCCGGACGGCGGCATACACCCCCTGGACCGCCTGGGCCATACGCGCATAGTCAAGCGTATCCCACGTGTCCTCGGAGGTGTGATAGCGCGGGTTCCGCATGAAGGCGGTGTCCGTCACCATGACGGCCCGGAAGCCCTGGTCCCAGAAGCTGGAGTGGTCCGAGAGGTCCACCCCCGTCACCATCCGGGGCGCGTTGAGGGACTCCACGGGCAGCGGGCTGCCGGCGCGCATGGCGGCGGCCACCGTGTCGGTGAGTCCTCCGTCACCCGGGAGGCCCACCACGCCGATGAAGTGGCCCTTGTCGGGGTAGCGCAGGCGCAGCGCGGCGATGGGATACTCCTGGCTGTCCGGCGCGTCGCTGTAGGTGCCGAGCATCTCCAGCGAGAGCATGGCGCGCACGCGCACGCCGGCCTCCTTCAGCGAGCGCGCGTGCACCGCGCTGCCCATCTGGCTCGTGCGGAAGTGGGGCGGCTCCTCCAGCGTGAAGGCCACCAGGTCCACGCGGAGGGGCGGCGGCTTCTGGCCCAGCACGCGCGCCAGCTCCAGCAGGCCGGCCACGCCGCTGGCGTTGTCGTCCGCGCCGGGCGTGCCCTGCACGGCGTCGTAGTGCGCGCCGACGATGAGCCGCTCACCGGCCTCCGGGCCGAAGCGGGCGATGATGTTGCGGTAGTCGTTCCCGCCCACGCGGTAGGGCTGCGACTCCACGTGCCCGCCCGCCTTCTTCAGCGCGTCGGCGATGTAGTTCGCGGCGCGCTCCAGGTTCTCCGGGTGCGAGGAGTCCCGGGGGTGGAAGGTCTCCGACAGCATGCGCACGTGCGCCCGCAGCCGCTCCGGGTCCACGTCGGAGGGAGCGGCGGGGACCTGGGCGGAGGACGGTGGCTCCTGCTGCTTGCCCCAGCCCCACGCGCGCGCGAAGCCGAGGAGCGCCGCCAACACCGTCGCTCCGATTGCCATCCAGAGACCTCCTCGCCGCATGTGTCGCCTCCCGCCGGGTGTCATGTCCGCCCGTTTCAGGGTTGGACATCTGGGAGGCGGCGGAGTTCCACGCCGCGAGGCTCAGGGCGTGGGCGTGCGCTTGGAGAGCACCTCGCACTCGGCGGACATCTCGTAGACAAGCGGGGCACCGGTGGCCAGCTCCAGGCCGACGACCTGTTCGCCGGTGAGCTTGTCCAGCTTCATCACCAGCGAGCGGTTGGAGTTGCCGTGCGCCACCACGAGCACGTTCTTCCCCTGGCGCAGGTCACCGGCGATGGCGCGGTCGTAGAAGGGCAGCACGCGCTTCGCCGTCATGGCCAGCGACTCGCCGTTGGGCGGGGGCACGTCGTACGAGCGGCGCCACAGCTTCACCTGCTGCTCGCCGAACTCCTTCGCCGCGTCCGCCTTGTTGAGGCCCTGCAGGTCTCCGTAGTGCCGCTCGTTGAGCGCCGCGTCGCGGATGACGGGGATGCGCTGGCCGAGCGACTCCAGGATGATGGCGAGCGTCTCCTGCGCGCGGGTGAGCGCGGAGGTATATGCGACATCGAACTTCATTCCCTGGAGCGCCTTCGCCGCGAGCCGCGCCTCGTTGCGGCCCTGCTCGGTGAGGGGCACGTCGACGAAGCCGGTGAAGCGGTTCTCATGGTTCCAGAGGGACTGTCCGTGTCGGACGAGAGTGAGGATGGGCATAGGGCCCCCCTGGTAGCGCATGCCGGGCGGAGCGGCCAGGGGTGAGCAGGAGCCGGACGCGGGCAGGCGTTTCGGGTTCCACACTGGGCGCTTCCCGCCCCCGGGGCACCGTCACTTCCGGGGCGTCTTGCTCTTCTTCGCGGGCTTCGGCTTGGGGGCGCAGCGCCCCGTCTTCGCCTCGCCGCCCGGAGGCCAGAAGTGCTCCAGGGGTGGGGTCTTCGTCTCCAGGATGTGCGACGAGTACCAGTAGTGGTTGCGGAGGATTTGGGACACGTAGTCGCGCGTCTCCCGCAGGGGGATGGCCTCGACGAACTCGAGGAGGTCCTTGCCCACGAGGCCCTGCTTCTTCCAGCCCGCCACCCGCCCCATGCCCGCGTTGTAGCTCGCGAGCGCGAGGGCGCGGTTGCCGCAGAAGTAGTCCACGAGGTAGCGCAGGTACTTCGTCCCGACGCGGATGTTGGGCTCCACCTGGAGCAGCAGCCGGCCCGAGCCCTTCTCCAGCCCGTCCGCGGTGCTCGGCAGCAGCTGCATCAGCCCACGGGCCCCCTGCCCGGACTCCGCGCTGGTTCGGAAGGAAGACTCCTGCTTCATGACGCTCAGCACGAGAGCGGGCTCCAGCTTCTGCTCGGCCGCGTGCTTCTGGACGAGGTCCAGGTGCCTGGGAGGGAAGAGCAGCTGGAGGGCGAACCCGGTGAACGCGCCGGGGTGCTTGCGCCGGAGCAGCTCCGAGACGACCTGGAACGCGGACGGGTCGTCTCCCGCCTCCGAGTGCAGCATCGCGAGGTACAGCAGGAAGGGCCCGTCGAGCCTCGCCGGCTCGCGCGCCGCGAGGCCCTGGAGTTCCTCGGCCGCGAAGGCGGGAAGGCCCTCGGCGAGGAAGTGCTCGGCCCGCTCCACGCGCTGCTGCTCGCACGCGTCGAGCGCCGCGTCCCTCGCCGCCGCCTTCGGTGGGGTGGAGGCGATGCGGGCCTGGAGGTCCTCGCCCGACGTCGCCGCCGCGAGCAGGCCGTACCAGGTGAGCGGCGCGTCCTCGACGAGCGACTTGAAGACGGCCTTCGCCTCCTCGGACTTCTTGCTCCGCGCCAGCGCGCGTCCCCGCCAGTAGCGGGCGCGGAGGACGTGGGGCGAGGCGGGCCAGGTATCCGGCAGGGCCTGGAAGGCGGCGGCGGCCGCGTCGAACTTTCGCGCCTGGTACAGGGCCATGGCCTTCGTGAAGGCCTCGGTGTCGGGCGACACCTGTCTCTTATAAACATCTGACGCGGCC
>NZ_JABBJJ010000618.1 GCF_012933655.1 Pyxidicoccus fallax
CCCCCGCCGCCGCCCGCGCCGCCTCGGCCGGACAAGCCGCCCCTGGCGAGCAACCCGGGCGTGCCCGCGCCGCTCGAGGGCGTCTACACGGACAGGGGCGCGGCACAGCGCGGCGAGCCGCTGCGTGGGCTGATTGCGCTGCCCATCCATGACGAGCCGGGTCTGTTGCGCACCATCCAGGAGCTCTACGACCCGACGAGCCCCCGGTTCCGCCAGTACCCGAGCGCGGACGAGCTGCACCAGCGTCACTCCCCACCCGAGGACGACGTGCGCGTCGTCACCGAGTGGCTCGCGAGCAAGGGCCTCAAGGTGGGCGCGGTGGCCACCAACCGGCTGCTCATCCAGTTCACCGGGACGGTGGGCCAGTTCAATGACGCCTTCGGGGTGACGGTGCGCGTGATGGAGCGCAAGCCACCGCAGGCGGGCAATCAGCCCCATGACGTGTATGGCCTCACCGAGACCATCACCGTGCCGAAGTCCATCGAGGACCGCATCTTCGCGCTGGTCGGGCTCGACCTGGACCATGACGCGCACGACACGGTGCCACCCGAGGCGGACTCACCCGTGGGCGCGCCCGCCAACGTCGAGGATGGCTACACGCCGCAGCAGATTGCCGCGGGCTACGGCATCAAGCCGCTGTGGGAGCGGGGCTTCCGGGGCAAGGGCATCAAGCTGGGAGTGGTGGTGGGCGGCACCTTCCACCTGAAGGACACGCGCGCCTTCTGGAAGACGTGGGGCATTGACCGCGCGGACCCCACGTCCATCAACACCCTGGGGCCACCGCGCTACCGCATCCGCGAGGCGAACCTCGACGTGCAGTGGGCGGGAGCCATCGCTCCCGAGGCGGACCTCATCGTCTACTCGGGGCCGGACGCTCGCAACACGTCGATGCTCTTCACCTACAATGAAGCCATCGCGCGCAACGAGGTGAGCGTCATCACCAACTCCTTCGCCCACCGGGAGGACAGCGAGCCGCGCGCGGTGCGCCGCATGTACTCGGCCTCGTCGATGATGGGCGCGGCGCTGGGCATCACCCTGGCGGCGGCGAGCGGCGACTCCGCCGGCGTGGACGTGCCCGCCTCCAGTCCCTACGTGACGGCGGTGGGCGGTACGCTCCTGGGCCTCATCGGTGAGCGGGTGGTGTGGGAAACGGCCTGGTCGCACTCGGGCTCGGGACCCAGCCTCACCATCCCGGTGCCCGAGTGGCAGCGGGGCATCCAGGGCATCGGGGACAAGCGTGCCACTGTGGACGTCGCCCTCAACTCGGGCATGGGCAACTGGTACATGTGGCTGGGCGAGTGGTACTCGAATATCGGCACGTCGTTCGCCTCGCCGATGTTCGCGGGGCTGATAGCGGTGGTGAACGACGCGCGCGACGACGAGGGCAAGCCGCGCGTGGGCTTCCTCAACTCGCTGCTCTACACGCGCCCCGAAATCCAGCGCACGTTCCGCGATGTGACCGAGGGCCACACCGTCGACAAGGAAGGCAACGTGAAGTACCGCGCGGGCCGTGGCTGGGACATGGTGACGGGCTGGGGCGCGCCCGACGCCCAGGGGCTGCTGCGCACACTGCCCTGACTCCGCTGGCTTCGGGAGACGCGTTCAGGACTCGCTGGAAGGCAGGCGCGGTGAGCGGCTCGCCGTCGTGGCGGGACCCTGCTGGCGCAGCAGGTACTTCCGGATGTGTTGGACGTGAGGCGTGGTCGCCACGAAGACGTCCAAGCCTGCTCCGTGCAGCACTCCGACGTTGAGAATGTGCTGCCGGTAATACCAGTTGCCCGAATCGAAGATATGGCCGCGCTGGTTGTAGACGGCGCGCCCCCATTCACCCGGCGAGAGCCTGAAGAGTTCCTCTTCGTGCGTTCCCTTCGCCATGGCGCCGCTCCAGTCACTTCCTCCTGGAATGCCCATACGGCCGCCCACCAGGAGGACGCGGAGACCGCCCTCGACCTGTTCTATCCGGAAGGCCTCGAGCTCCATGCGGTCTTTTCGCCAGGAACTCCGCCTCTCCGTGGGGCGGAACTGCTCGCGCTCCGCGAAGTGCACATCCTGAAGGCGGACGACGGCCCCACCTGCGTCCTCCAGGAACACCGCCGGGAGGACCAGGGCCCGGGGCGTCGCATTGCGCAGCGATGCCCCGGGCCCTCCACGGGAGGCCTTGGTCCACTCGGTACAGAGGTGCTGGAGAACGAATCCGGTCACACCGGCGTTGGACTTCGGGGCGCGCCTGCGCGGCTGTCGTGGCATTGGATTCGTGACGGCGGGAAGTCTCTGACCTGACTCTGCTCCGAGCTGACGTGAATGCTGGAAGCCCATGAGCTGCCTTCAGGTGGGTGAGCTGGCACTTACCTATGTGCGGAGGCTCATCACGGCCTTCCTCAGGAGACGGGGCGCCACACCTCGGAGGTGGTCTCCGGGTCGCTATCTGGGGTGACGCGGGAGCTGCCCACCACGAGGAAGCGGCCGGCTCCCAGAGGCACGACGCGATGGCCCGCGCGGCCCGCCGCGAGCGGGGTTCCCGGGGACCAGCCGCCCCGAGACGAATCCCAGACCTCCACCGCCTGCGTGTCCTGGTAGGGCTCCATCGTCATCCCACCGGACACGGCCGCGCGTCCGTCTGGCAGCGCGGTGAGCGCGAGACCGGAGCGCGCAAGCGCCAGCGCGCCGGTGGGGCTCCATTGCTCCGTGCTCGGGTCCCACAGCGTCGAGGCCGTCACCACGTCGCCCTGGTTCCATCCGCCCACCACCAGGATGCGCCCGTCGGCCAGCGTGACGCCCTCACCGCGCTCCCCGGGGTGCGCCACCTCTCCGGCCGTCCTCCACGAGCGGCTGGCCGAATCCCAGACCTCTGTGTTCGGGTCTCTCGGCGGAGCGTAGGTGACACCGTCGACGATGGCGTAGCCGAAGCCGTTGGCCCGCCCACCGGTGATGACCACGCTCGAGCCGCTGACGCAGACCGGACCCGGCTCGAAGATGCGCACCGTCTGGCCCGCGGGCTCCCACGCGTCCGCCCCGGACCGCAGCAACTCCGCGCGGGTGCCACGCTCGAGGTCGTCGTCATGGTCGGAGCCCAGCACCAGCACCGCACCATCCGTGAGCGTCACGGCGGTGGGGTCGTTGCGCGCGGCGAGCAGCGGAGGACCCTCGCGGAAGCTCCGCGTCCGGGGCTCCCAGAACACGGTGCTCCTCAGGTCCGGGTGCTTGTCATCACGCCCGCCGATGAGCAGCGCGCGCCCGTCCGGCAGGGCCACCGCGGCGTGATTGGCGCGGGGGTGGGGCAGGGG
>NZ_JABBJJ010000619.1 GCF_012933655.1 Pyxidicoccus fallax
CCCTCCCACCCGGGCCGAATTTTGAATGGGCGCGGCGTCAATGCCGTTCCCCCCGCGAGGCAGACGAATTCCATGAGCGCTCAAGTTCCGACGGCAGGCAGAATCATCCAGGTCCTCGGCCCCGTGGTCGACGTGGAGTTCCCGCCCGGCGGCCTCCCCGAGGTCTACACGGCCCTGAAGGTCACCAACCCCAACCTCGGCGCCGAGCAGGACAACCTCGTGCTCGAGGTGGCGCAGCACCTGGGCGAGAACACGGTGCGCACCATCGCCATGGACTCCACCGAGGGTCTCGGCCGTGGCATGTCGGTGAAGAACACGGGCGCCCCCATCCAGGTGCCGGTGGGCAAGGCCACCCTGGGCCGCATCCTGAACGTCACCGGTGACCCGGTGGACGAGATGGGCCCGGTGAAGGCGCAGGAGTACTGGTCCATCCACCGTCCGCCCCCGCCCTTCACGGAGCAGGACGTGCGCGTGCAGATGTTCGAGACCGGCATCAAGGTCATCGACCTGCTCGCCCCCTACACCCGTGGCGGCAAGATTGGCCTGTTCGGCGGCGCCGGCGTGGGCAAGACGGTGCTCCTGCAGGAGCTCATCCGCAACGTGGCGGTGGAGCGCGGCGGCTTCTCCGTGTTCGCCGGCGTGGGCGAGCGCACCCGCGAGGGCAACGACCTGTACCACGAGATGCAGGACACCAAGGTCATCCAGACGGACAACCTGGAGGCCTCGCAGGCCGTTCTCGTGTACGGCCAGATGAACGAGCCGCCCGGCGCCCGCGCCCGCGTGGCCCTCTCCGCGCTGACCATGGCGGAGTACTTCCGCGACGTGGAGGGCCGTGACGTGCTCCTCTTCGTGGACAACATCTTCCGCTTCACCCAGGCCGGTTCCGAGGTGTCCGCCCTCCTGGGCCGCATCCCCAGCGCCGTGGGTTACCAGCCCACGCTGTCCACGGAGATGGGCGGCCTCCAGGAGCGCATCACCTCCACCACCAAGGGCTCCATCACCTCGGTGCAGGCCATCTACGTGCCCGCCGACGACCTGACGGACCCCGCGCCCGCCACGGCGTTCGCCCACCTCGACGCGACGACGGTGCTCAACCGCTCCATCGCCGAGCTGGCCATCTTCCCGGCCGTGGACCCGCTGGACTCCACCAGCCGCATCCTGGACCCGGGCGTCATCGGCCAGGAGCACTACGCGGTGGCCCGCAAGGTCCAGGGCGTGCTCCAGCGCTACAAGGAGCTGCAGGACATCATCGCCATCCTCGGCATGGATGAGCTGTCCGAGGAGGACAAGCTGGTGGTGGCCCGCGCCCGCAAGATCCAGCGCTTCCTGTCGCAGCCCTTCTTCGTGGCCAAGGTCTTCACGGGCAAGGACGGCCGCTACGTGAAGCTCCAGGACACCATCCAGGGCTTCAAGGAGATCGTCGAGGGCAAGCACGACGACATCCCCGAGGGCGCCTTCTACATGACGGGCTCCATCGACGAGGTCGTCGAGAACGCCAAGAAGATGGCGGCCGCTTAAGGTCGCCGTCGTCCCACCCTCGGTCCTCCCAGAGGTGACCATGCGTCGCCCCGCGCTTGCCCTGGCCCTGTTGCTCCTGGCGTTCCCCGCCCTGGCGGAGAAGCGCGAGGGGCGGGCCCGGGTGAGCGCGAACGGCCTCTACAGCGTGCGCCTCGTGGAGGAAGCTCCGGGCAAGTGCCGGCTGGAGGTGTCGAAGGAGAGCGGTCCCGCCTGGTCGCTGCCTCAGTGCCTGGGCAACGTGGACGACTTCTTCTTCGTCTCCAACGACGGCGAGCGCGTCTGGGTGCTGTGGCCGCTGGTGGAGAAGGGCAAGGCGCCGCCGCCGGCCCCGCGCAAGAAGGGCCAGAAGCGCAAGCCCAAGGGGCCGCCGGCCTGGGCCAACGTGGTGGTGGCGGCGCAGTACGATAAGCAGGGCAACCGGCTCCTGGAGAAGCGGCTGACGGAGCTGCTCTCCACGCGGCAGCTCTCCGAGGTGCGCCAGCTCACCCACCACTTCAAGTGGCTGGAGGGCACGCTCGGCATCCCCGGCAAGGGGCCCCGGCTGACGGACGCCGGGGTGGTGGAGTTCGAGCCGGTGGGCGGAAGCACCCACAAGCTCACGTTCTGATGCGGTAGTTCGAGGAGTGTCATGGCCAAGCTGACCGTGGAGATTGTCACCCCTGAGAAGCGCATCCTGTCGGTGCAGGCCGACGAGGCCGTCGTCCCCGGCGGCCGGGGCCTGTTCGGCGTGCGGCCGGGGCACACCCCGTTCCTGTCGCTGATGGAGCCGGGCCCGCTGACGCTGATTGATGGCGGCCGGCGCGAGTCCTACTTCGTCGCGGGCGGCTTCGTGGAGGTGGGCAATGACAAGGTGCTGGTGCTCGCCGACGCGGCCGAGCCCGTGGCCGGCATCGACGTGGAGAGCGCCCGCCGCCGCATGACGGAGGCGCAGGAGCGCCTCAAGGGGCTGTCCGCCGAGGACGCCCGCTTCGAGCTGGAGCAGGCCACGGTGCGCCGCGAGGCCGCGCGCATCGGCGCCGCCGGCATGGGCCGCGGCTAGTCCTCCGGCCTGCTTCGCCTCACGGCCAGCACAGCCCCAGCTCCCGGTCGAAGCCGCGCTGGCCTTCCACGGTGAGCCGCACCCCGCGGCCCTCCGTCCGGCGCGCAATCCAGCGCAGCGCGAACAGGCGTTCCGCCAGCGCGGCGCCCAGGGCCCCGCCCACGTGGGGCCGGCGCTCGCTCCAGTCCAGGCAGCGGCGCGCGAAGGCCCGGCGCCCCCGTGAGAGGGGGCCCGCCTCCACGCCCAGCCGTGCCAGGAAGTGCTCCCCCGCAGGGGTGAGCGCCCACGTCTCCTCGGACGCCTCCAGGTAGCCGCGCCGCTCCAGCGCGTCCGCCAGGTCCACGCCGAGCCGTCCCGCCAGGTGGTCGTAGCACGTGCGCGCGAAGCGCAGCGGCGGCGGCACCTTCACCTCGGGCGCGGGGCGCGTGGGCGCCAGCAGGCTCAGCGCCTCCAGCGCCCGCGCCACGTCCGGCCCCGCCAGGCGGTAGTAGCGGTGGCGGCCCTGCGCCTCCACCCGCACCAGTCCACCCTCGAGCAACTTCGACAGGTGGCCACTCACCGTCTGCGGGGTGAGGCCCACGTCACGCGCCAGCTCGCCCGCGGTACGTGCCGGGCCCTCCAGCAGGCGCGACAGCATGCCCGCGCGGGCGGGCTCGCCAATGAGGTGCGCGATGAGGGCGAGGTCGAGCGGGTGGGCCATGGCGGGAGCGTGGGGGAGGTG
>NZ_JABBJJ010000061.1 GCF_012933655.1 Pyxidicoccus fallax
GAAGCCCCTCCCACCCGGACCACGCCGTCCGTGCCGCGCACGCCTTGCGCCCCCGCGGGGAGCTGGCGCCACCGCACACGGCTTCCGGCTCTTTCCCGGCTACAGGGGCCCCAGGCGCAATAGCGCCGTCTCCGGCCCAACAAACCGCACCCAGCGCGTTATCAGGAGGCCGGAAGAACATCCTCCCGCAGGGAGGGAGGCGGTAATGTTTTCAACCGGCTGGCTGTAGTTTCTGCGGTTGGAAAGGGGGGGCATGCAGGGACCCACCGGGAAGAGGCGCTCCCGGCTCTGTCCGAAATCCGAACCAGATCAACCCCTTGCCATGGACGCCCCGTGCGGGCGGATTTGAATCACGCGTGGCACGTACCTCGCATTGGTTCCCGCCGCCCTGTTGTTCCCCGCAACTACCAAGCACCCCCAGTCCGTGTACGCCCAATCCGCCATCGCCACCTGTTCCTGCATGCCCGCCCATGCCGACCTGAGCGAGTGCCCCACGTGGGTGCGCGCGCATCGGGACACGCCCGTGGACGGGGGCACGCTGCTCTACGCGGGCGCGGCGCCGGGCGGCGTCGTCGCGGTGCCGCCCACGCCGGTGCCCACGCCCTTCCAGCTCGTGGGCAAGCAGCTCGGCCACTTCCGGCTGCTGAAGGAGCTGGGCCGTGGCGGCATGGGCACGGTGCTGCTGGCGGAGCACGCCCTCATCCAGAAGCGGGTGGCCATCAAGGTGCTGCACGCGCACCTGGCGCAGGACCCGGACCTCGTCGCGCGCTTCCTGTCCGAGGCGCGCACGCTGACGCTCGTCCAGCACGAGAACGTCGTCACGCTCTACGACCTGGACACGCGCGACGGGCGCCCCTACCTCGTCATGGAGTACCTGGAGGGGCAGAGCCTGGCGTCCTTCGCGCAGGGGCCGCTGGAGCCGGCGCTGGCGGTGGACCTGCTGACGCAGGTGTGTGACGCGCTGGGCGCCGCGCACGTGCACGGCATCGTCCACCGCGACCTCAAGCCCGCCAACGTCTTCCTCGTGCCGGGCCCGCAGGGGCGGCAGCGGGTGAAGCTGCTGGACTTCGGCATCGCCAAGCTGCTGTCGCGGCCGGCGGGCCAGCTCACCACCGAGGCCGGCATGCTGCTGGGCACGCCGGAGTTCATGGCGCCCGAGCAGTGCGGCGACGGGGCGGTGGACGCGCGCACGGACATCTACGCGGCGGGCGTCATGGGCTACTTCCTCCTCACCGGGCAGGTGCCCTTCGCGGGGCGCACGGCGGCGGAGGTGCTCATCGGCCACCTGCAGCGCACGCCCGTGCCGCCGCACCAGGTGCGGCCCGGCGTGCCGGCGGCCCTGTCGCGGGTGCTGCTGCGCGCGCTGGCCAAGCGCCCTCAAGACAGGTACGCCAGCGCCGCGGAGCTGCGCGCGGCCCTCGTCGCGTCGCTCACCGCGGTGGCCGAGCCCGCCGCGCCCGCCACCTTCACCGCGCGGGTGCGCGTGGCCGGTACGCCGCACTCCCAGGAGCTGCGCTGCGAGTGGGTGGGCCGCGCCGGCCTCTTCCTGCACTCGGACGCGCCTCCGCCGCAGCTGCTCTCCGACGTGGGGCTGCTGCTGCGGCTGCCCGGGGGCGAATTGGCCTGCACGGGGCAGGTGGTGCGCCACGTCACCGCGGAGCAGGCGCGCGCGTGGCGCATGGCGCCCGGCTTCGGCGTGCAGCTGCGCGACAACTCGCCCGCCTTCCAGGAGGCGCTGGTGCGGATGAAGTCCGGCGCGCGGCTGGAGCCGCCCACGCCGGTGCCGGTGTCCGTGTCCGGGCAGGAGGACGCCGTCGCGGAGCGCTCGCTGAAGGGCTTCCGCTCGCGACTGTCGGGGGACCACTACACCGCGCTGGAGCTGCCCCGGGACGCCACGCACGAGGTGGTGCGCACCGCCGCGCAGAAGGCACGCGCGGCGCTGGAGCCCCTGAAATCGCGCGAGCTGTCCATGGGCCAGCGCGCGCAGCTGGAGCGGGCCGAGGAGCGGGTGGCCGCGGCCTTCCACATCCTTGGCCACGTGGAGCGGCGCGCGGAGTACGACGCGTCGCTGGGCAACGCGGAGGGCGTGGAGCGCTGCCTCGCCGCGGGCCTCACCGTCACCGCGCTGGAGAACTGCCGCCGCCGCTTCCTCGCCGCCAACCCGGGGCGCGACGGCCGCGCCGCCGTGCACCGGCTGTCCGGTGACGCGCTCGCGTCCGTGGGCCGGCTCGAGGAGGCGCTCGCCGCCTACGAGGCCGCGGTGCGCGTGGACCCGTTGGACCTGGAGGGGCTCAAGCGCTGGCGCTCCCTCCGCGTCCGGCTGCGCGGCAACACGCCGGCGCCCCGGTAGGCGTGGGCAACGCGCCGGGCTCCCGGCCAGCACGGCCGCTGTGCCCGCCTCCGAGGTGAACCCGCACACGCCGGGCCTCCTGTGCCCACCTCGGGGCCGTACGGGCTGACTCGCCCGGCTGCTGGCCAGCCGAGGAGGCACGCTCGGCTCCTGGTGGCCCGGCCGGGCACGGTGGACACGGCGTCGCGCCTTGCGTCCCGCGCGCGGCTCCCCGTTAATCCACCTCACTCCATGGGCTCGAACTCCGACGATACGCTGCCTCCGCAGGGACGCTTCACCCGCATGCGCAAGCTGGCGGGCCTCTCCATGCAGGTGGGCTCGGAGGTGCTGAAGAACAGCGCGAAGCGGCTGGCGGGCGGCGCGCCGGAGCTGCTCGGCAAGGGGGCGGCGGAGGCCCTCGTCTCCACGCTGGGCGAGATGAAGGGCGCGGCGATGAAGCTGGGCCAGGCCATCTCCATGGACCCGGACCTGCTCACCCCCGAGGTGCGGCAGGTGCTCGCCCGCCTGCAGAACCAGGCCCCCGCCATGTCCCCCGCGCAGGTGTCCCGCGTGGTGCGCGAGGAGCTGGGCGCCCCGCCCGAGAAGGCCTTCCGCGAGTTCAGCCACGAGCCGCTGGCCGCCGCGTCCCTGGGCCAGGTGCACCGCGCCGTGCTGCCCGACGGCCGCCCGGTGGCGGTGAAGGTGCAGTACCCCGGCATCGCCGACTCCATGGCCCACGACCTCCAGAACGTGGGCATGCTGGTGAAGACGGTGTCCAAGGCGTCGAAGCTGATGGACGGCTCCGCCTACTTCCAGGAGTTCCGCGACGAGCTGCTGCTGGAGCTGGACTACCGCCGCGAGGCCTCGCTGGCCCAGGGCTTCAAGCAGAGCGTGGCGAAGCTTTCGGACCTCTACGTCCCCGAGGTCATCTCCAGCCACAGCACCGGCCGCGTGCTGACGTTGGAGCTGCTGCCGGGGCTGACGCTCAAGGACTGGGTCGTCACCAGCCCTTCACCGGAGGCGAGATTCCGCGTGGCGCGCCAGCTCATCCGCGCCACCTACGGGCCCTTCTTCCTCGCGGGGGAAATCCACGCGGACCCGCACCCGGGCAACTTCATGGTGATGCCGGACGGGCGGCTGGGCCTGCTCGACTTCGGCAGCATCAAGCGCTTCACCCCGCGCTTCGTGGACGCCAACCAGCGCATGTTCCTGCAGGCCATGCGGCTGGAGACCATGGACGTGCTCGGCCTCAGCAGGGAGGTGGGCTTCACCACCGAGCTGCCGGACGCCGAGGCCGAGGAGCTCATCCGCGAGATTCTCCACATCGCCGGGCGCCCCATGCGCGTGACGCCCTACGACTACGCGACGTGTGAAATCACCCGGGATTTGCGCAACCACTTCGCGCGCAACGCGCCGCGCTTCCTCAAGGTGAAGCCGCCCGCGGAGGCGGTGATGTTCTTCCGCGCCACCGGCGGGCTCGCGCAGAACCTGCGGCTCATCGGCGCGAGCGGGGACTTCCGCGGCGTCTACCTGGAAGTGGCGGAGCTGCTGGAGCCGGGAGCGCCCCGAAGCGGCGCGTGATGCTTCCTGGGCGGGCGGCCGCTCGCCCGGGTGGCCCGGAGCCGGTTGCCGGGGGCCGCGCGGCGCTCCCACTGTTGCTCACGGGCCTGCGCACGTCCCTTCCTCCGGCGTGCGCTCCAGCACCATGCCTTCGCCGCCCCCCGTCGACTACCAGCAGCTCTTCGAGCAGAGCCCGGGCGCCTACCTCGTCCTCGCCCCCGACGCGGACTTCACCATCCTGGCGGTGAGCGACGCCTACCTGCGTGCCACCCGGACGAGCCGCGAGGGCCTCCTCGGCCGCGGACTCTTCGAGGTGTTCCCCCACAACCCGGCGGACCCGGGCGCCACGGGGAGGCGCGACCTGCGCGCCTCGCTCGAGCGGGCGCGGGCCACCCGCGCGCCGGACAGCATGGCCATACAGAAGTACGACCTCCGGCGCGCCGAGGCGGAAGGGGGCGGCTTCGAGGAGCGGTACTGGAGCCCCACCACCACCCCCGTGCTCTCCGCCCGAGGCGAGGTGCTCTACCTCCTCCACCGGGTGGAGGACGTGACGCACCTGATGCGCCAGGTCCGCGACCGCGAGGAGGAGCGGGCGCACACGGCGACCCTGGAGAACCGCAACCTGGAGATGGAGCTGCTGCGGCGGACCCAGGAGCTCCAGGCCACGAACCAGGAGCTGCGCGAGGCGGTGCGCGCCCGGGAGGAGTCCCTGGCCCAGGTCGCCCGGGCCCGCGTGGAGGCCGAGCGTCAGCGCGCCTGGCTCCAGACGCTCTTCACCCAGGCCCCCACGGGCATCGCCATCTTCCAGGGGCCCCGCTACGTCGTCGAGCTGGCCAACCCCTCCGTGTGCCGCATCTGGGGCCGCCGTCCCGAGCAGGTCCTCGGCAGACCCCTGTTCGAGGCGTTGCCCGAAGCCGCGGAACAGGGCTTCGAGGCGCTGCTCGACAGGGTGCGCGCCACGGGCGTGCCCTATGTCGGCACGGAGCTGCCCGCCCGGCTGGCACGCCTGGAGGGCGGGGCCACCGAGGACGTGTACCTCAACTTCGTCTACGAGCCCCTGCGCGATGGCCAGGGCCGGGTGGAGGCCGTCATCGCCGTCGCCTCGGACGTGACGGAGCTGGTGCGGACGCGACGCAGGGCGGAGGCGCTCACCCAGGAGGCGCTGGCGCGCAGCACCGCCATCCTCGAGGCCATCCTCCAGAGCATTCCGGACGCCCTGTACGTGGGCGATGCCACCGGCATCAAGCAGGCCAACGCCGCGGCGTTGGAGATGCTGGGCTTCCAGTCGCTGGAGGAGCTGAACCAGAACGTGGCCCTGCTGGGAGAGCGGCTCCAGAACCGCTCCGTCGAGGACGGCCACCGGCTCACGCCGGAGGAGGAGCCCTTCATGCGGGCCTTCCGGGGGCAGCCCATCACCCAGGAGGTCCGCACCCGCAACCTGCGGACGGGGGAGGACCTGGTGGTGCGCTGCGCCGCCGCTCCCGTGCGCATCGGGGACGCCATCGTGGGCGCCGTCGCGGTGAATACCGACGTCACCGAGCAGAGGCGCGCCGAGGCGGAGCTGCGGCAGACGGCGGAGTTCCGCGAGCGCCTGCTGGGCATCGTCTCGCACGACCTGCGCAACCCGCTCAACGCCATCCTCCTGTCCGTCGACGCGATAACGCGCTCCGACCGCGGGGTGGAGCACTCCCTGCGCAACGTGCGCCGCATCGCCACCAGCGCCGAGCGCATGAGCCGCATGATTTCCGACCTGCTGGACCTCACGCGCGGGCGGCTGGGCGGCGGCATCCCCATCCACGCGCGCCCGGCCAACCTGCGCGCCATCTGCGAGCACGTGGTGGAGGAGCTGGAGGCCGGCAATCCGCGGCGGACGCTGCGGCTGCAGACGCGGGGCGCGCGCTTCCAGGGGACGTGGGACGCCGACAGGCTCGCGCAGCTGTTGGGCAACCTGGGCAAGAACGCGCTGGACTACAGCCCCGAGGACATCCCCGTGGACTTCGTGCTGCGCGACGAGGGGGACGCCGTCCGCGTAGAGGTGCACAACGGCGGGGCGCCCATCCCCCCGGAGCTGCTGCCGCACCTCTTCGAGCCCTTCCGGAAGGCCGCCGACGAGGGCCGCCCGAAGTCCGGTCTGGGACTGGGACTCTTCATCGTCCAGCAGATTGCCCAGGCCCACGGGGGCCGCGTCGAGGCGCGCTCCTCCCGGGCGGAGGGCACCACGTTCACCGTGTGGCTGCCGCGCTCCGCTCCGGGGGGCTGAGGGGTGTCACCGTGGCGCCCTGGCGCCCGCGCTACCGGGCGGCCGAGGCGGGCTCGGCCACGCGGCTCTTCCGGTGGATGGCCTCCAGCTTCTGGGCCAGGTCCTCGCCCTGCACGCTCTTGGAGATGTAGCCATCCGCGCCGGACGCCCGCGCCAGCGCGCGTAGCTTGGACTCGTCCGAGGCGGAGAAGAGGATGAACTTGGTGCTCGCGGGCGCCTGCGCGCGCGCCAGCGCCAGCACCTTGTCACCGCTGAGCGCCGGGATGTTCACGTCCAGCAGCACCAGGTCCGGCGCCGACGTGCGCACCAGGTTGGACACGCCCAGCGAGGAGCGATGCGTGCGCACGTCGAAGCCATACGCGGACAGCGTGCGCTCCGCCAGGGCGAGCTGGTCCTGGTCGTCGTCCACCACCAGGATGCGGATCTTCATCTCCGACATGACGCCTCCCCCATCAGTGTGTGGCATGGGTCCACGCCCGCGCGCCTGACGCCATCGCCAGGGGCGGGCCCCTCGCGAAGTATCCCGCACCCGCGTGCGCGTGTCGCCACCCCCCCCGGCATCAAAAAGCGCCCGAGCGCAATAAATGTCCCCGCAAAACCCGCGCAGTTCGAAAAGGGGCGGGTGGCGCGCCACCCGGTGCATGGCTTCAGGCGGATGGAATGAGGAGACGGGCGCCCGAGATCATCGTCATTGGGGGCTCCATGGGGGAGTGAGTGGACGCCTTCACCTCCGTGGCGGTGCAGCTGCCCGGAGACCCTTCCGGGCATGGTGCTGATGGTGCCGTACCTGGCGCCACAGCCACGGCATGAGAGCGTGCTGCCGGCCATCCTCACGCATGCCAGCACGCTGCCGGCGAAGCACCCGAGGGACGGCGAGGCGCTCAAGCCGGGCTCGCTCTACGCGGCGCCCAATGACAGACACCTCCTCGTGGAGCCCGGGAAGGTGCGGGTGGTGCGGGGGCCGAAGGAGAACGGACATCGCCGTGGTGGAGGACCCGGCGGACGCGCTCTGCCCGGACATGCCCCGCAGCGCGCTGGAGTACGTCCAGGTGGCCCACCGCGTGCGGCTGAAGGAGCTGGGGCCGCTGCAGGAGCGGCTGGTGGTCACGCCGGTGAAGCCTCGCGTGGTGGGCCGCCAGCGCCCCTCCCAGCAGATGGAGGCGGAAGTGAAGACCGTCACGCCGGAAGAGGACACGGTGGTCGGTGAGCCGCCGAGGTACGGGAAGCCCTCTCACCTCGCCTGACCGGACTGTGGCGGGGTGTTGTTCGAGATGAACGACGAGGGCCTGCTGCGGTTCCGGTGCCGCACGGGACACGGCTACACGAGCCAGGCGCTCTTCGCCGGACAGCGGAAGGGCGCGGACGAGGCGCTGCGGGCCGCGCTGAGGGCCCTTCCAGGCCGTGCATGGCGGTGACGTCGTGCGCGACGTAGAGGAGGCCCTGGACCTCGCCGATGGGGTTGCGCAGCGGCATCACCTGGGCGCGCACGTGCACCGGGTCCTGGTCCAGGGCCTCGATGACGCCGTTGTTGGCGGACTCGCACTCGGAGCGACCGCTGCGCATCCGGGCGCTCTGCTCCACGAGCAGGTCGGCGCTCAGGCCCGGCAGCCCCAGCGCGGACAGCTTCTTGCCCGCGACGTCCTGCTCCTTGTAGCCCCACATCCAGCCGGCGGCCCGGTTCCACAACTCCAGGCCCGGCCACACCTCCTTGTCCCGGAAGAGGAGGGTGAGCTTGATGAGCATGGAGGAGATGCGCGTGGTGACTTCGTTCGGGTCTCTCTCCAGCGGGGCGAGGTAGGCCGCGCGGGTGCGGCAGCACGTGGCGGCCATGCGCGCTCAACGCACCGGATGGGACCCGGCAAGGCAGGACCCGGCGGAGAGGCCATGGAATTGACGCGGTGGGACGTCGGGGCCCCTCGTTCCCAGGTCCAATTCCGATGGGAGGTTCGCCACCTCATCCTGTGTACAGGTGCCAGGTCCCCGAACTCCCGTGCCACCTCCATGTCCTACGCCATCCACATGCACTCCGCGCTGACCTCCATGATGGAGTCCCTGCCGTCGCGGGCCCGCCTGTCCGTGCAGGGACGGCTGGCGCGGCTGGCGGAAGCCGCGGAGCAGTGGCCGGCGGGAGACCTCCGGTGGGGGCAGCTCGCCCGGCAGCAGGGAGAGGAGCTGCTCTTCTACGCGGAGGGCTGCTGCGTGCGCCTGGGGCTGGAACCCGAGCGCCGGCGCCTGGTGGTGCGGGAGTTGGGACGCGTGCTCGTCCGACTGCCCGCCCGGCGTGACGAACCAGCAACGTCACCTGATGTTCAGGCAACCTTGAACGTCTCCTGAACATCGGTTCCTGAACAGCGAGCGCCCGCCTGCCGTGAAGGAGACTCGTGCGTTATCGCCCTCGGGGGTTACATCTTGAATCCGTGAGCCAAGCCCCGAAGCAGGCCACGGGGCGGACGAGACTTCGAGAGGACGACAGCCATGGGAGCAGAGCCAATCCGCGTGGCCATCCTGGAGGACCAGCAGGTCTTCCGGGAGTGCCTGGTCGCGGTGCTGGAAGCGGCGGGGATGCAGGTGGTGGCGAGCTGCGGGCAGACGGCGCCGTTCCTGGCGCGGGTGCGCGAGGCGCAACCGGACGTGGCGGTGCTGGACCTGCGGCTGGAGATGCCAGGGCGGGAAGAGGCCGCCAGCGGGCTGTCGGCGCTGCAGTGCCTGCATGACTTCTACCCCGGCGTGAAGGCGCTGGTGATGTCGGCGAACCAGGACATCGACACGGTGGAGCAGTGCCTGTCCTCGGGCGCTGCCGGCTACCTGTGGAAGCACAACGTGGGGCTGACCGAGGTGGTGGAGGCGGTGCAGCGGGTGGCCCGCGGCGAGCGGCTGATGCCGGCGGGGCTGGCGTGGTCGTCGCCGTTCCAGGGCCTCCAGCAACAGGCGGAGGTGTCCTCGGTGGGCGAGCTGGGCAAGCTGACGCTGCGCGAGCGCGAGGTGCTGGGCTACATCGCCGCGGGTGCGGACAACCTGAAGATCGCCGCGTGCCTGGGCATCACCGAGCGCACGGTGAAGGCCCACATCACCAGCATCTACAAGAAACTGGGGCCGGAGAACCGCACGCAATTGGCGGTGCTGGCGTGCCAGTTGGGCGTGCAGCGCCCGGCCAGCGTCTAGCGGCGGCCGGCGCGCGTCAGGCCACCTGACGGGGGATGCCGAAGAGGTCGGCGCCGCCGGGCACCCTGACGAGGCTCACCAGGGCCGGGGCCAGCGTGGCGAGCGGCAGCCCGAAGTGGACAGGTGGCCGGGCACGGCCGCGCCGCAAGCCGCTCTCTCGCGCGAGGACGAAGACGAAGGCGGGGCACTGAGCCACCGCGCACCGTGCGGCAGGCGCACCGGGGGATGTCCTCCAGGGCATTCGACTCCCGGCCAGTATCGGCACGCCCGGCCCGGTGTCACCCTGATGTGAACCTCGGCGTCAGGCGCCTCGGGCGCCGTCCCCCATGCCGGGGTTGTCCCCCCAGGAGGGCCAGGGCAGCCATCCCCAGCTGCCCTGGCCCGCCGCCTTTTCCGAGCGGCGGGCCCAAGGTGTCCGGCGCGTCAGCCGCCCAGCGCCTGGGACGCGGCGTGCGCCTCTTCCCAGTGGGAGGCACCCAGGTGCTGGAGGAACCAGAGTCCGGCCAGCTCCACCATGCGCGAGCCGGCGCCGGGCTCCTCGAAGTGGTGCGTGGCGCCGGGGATGACCTCCAGCCGCTTCTCCGTGTTCAGCAGGCCGAAGGCGCGGCGGTGCGGCTCCAGCATGGAAGTGTCCTCGCCGCCGGCGATGAGCAGCGTGGGCGCGCGCACCCGCGACAGCACCGTCGCGGACAGGGCCAGCCTTCCGCCGCGGCACACCACCGCGTCCACGTACTCGGGCCGCAGCGCGGCGGCGGCCAGGGCCGCGCCCGCGCCGGTGTACGAGCCGAGGTAGCCCACCTTCAGGCCGCTCGTCCGGGGCGCGCGCCGCAGCCAGCGCGCCACGCCCGCCAGCCGCCCGGCGAAGAGGCCCAGGTTGAAGCGCAAGTCCCGCTCGCGCTTCGCCTCTTCCTCCGCGGCCGTCAGCAGGTCCACCGCCAGCGTGCCCAGGCCTTCCGCCTGGAGCAGCCGCGCCATCTTCAAGTCACGCGGCCCGCGCCGGCTGCTGCCATGGCCCCGCACCAGCACCACGACACCGGTGGCGGCGGGGGGGACTTGCAGGAGGCCCTGCAGCTCCACGCCCTCGTCCACCGGCACCCGCACCTCGCCGTTGTTCGCCGGGGGCGTCCAGGCCGCGGAGCCCGCCGCCGGGGACACCAACCCTCGGACGGCCTTCCCCGCGCTCTCATCCGACCTGCGTGAACCCTGCTTCTTCATGCGGAGTCCCTCTCCTTTGTCGGACTGCGTCACCACCACGTTGTTCACTGCTTCATCTGAGATGATTGCACGGTACGTGCCAGGGTAGGGAACAGGCGGGGGGCCTCAAGGCAGGGCGGCCAGGGTGGACGCCCAGGGGCGCTTGCCGAGCGTCTCGCGGAGCCAGAGGGCGTGCTCGCGCTCCTCTGCCAGGTGGCAGCGCAAGAGGGTTTCCACCTCGGGAGGCCACTCTTCACGGAGCAGCAACGCGTAGCTGCGGTCCACGAGGTGCTCGCAGCCAGCGACGGCCGTGAGTGCAGCCTCCGTCAGGAGGGGCCCTTTCGTTTTTACGGGAGGACAGCCCACCAGCGGGCCGTGACGGACCTCCAGGCACGTCACCACCTCGGGCTGGCCGTGGCGGACGAGGAAGGCATTGAGGGCGTGGAGATGGTGGAGGTGGTCCTTGCGGAAGGCCTCCAGGCGCAGCCGCAGGGAGGGCGGCTCCACGCGCAAGAGGGCCGCGGCATGGGCGGCGGCCGCGTCGGCATCCAGGAAGATGATTTCCCGCAACAGGTCGAGCTGATCCTTCGAGAGCATGAGCGCCTCGGGCTTCCAGTCAGCGTGTGCCCTCCGGGGAGGGGCTGGAATCGCCCCTTCGTACGATGAAGCCCTGACATCGTTGACTGGGTGCCGGGTACCGGGATGTGACGCGCCAGGACTTGGCGGCGGGGCTACTCGAGCGTGTACGGCGCGGTGATGCACTCCAGGTGATTGCCTTCCGGGTCGTCGAAGTAGACGCCGCGGCCTCCGTGGAGGTGGTTGATCTGCCCCGGCTGGGACTTGCGCGGGTCGGCCCAGTGCGCGACGCCGCGCTCGCGGATGCGGGCGAGGATGGCGTCGAACTCGGCGTCGGAGACGAGGAAGGCCACGTGGTGGCCGTGGAACTCCATCGAAGGCGGAAGCTCGGCGTAGTCCAGGGTGGCCTCATCCGCGAGCAGGAGCACGTGGAAGAAGCCACTCACGCGCGGCTCGGGCAGCCCGAGGATTTCGGCGGTGAAGCGCGCGGCGCTGGACGCGTCAACGCGACCGGCCGTCAGGGCTTCGAGGCCACGACGAGCTCGAAGGGGCCGGGCAGGACGGCGGCTCGGGTGAAGCCCGTCTCGTCCAGCACGCGCAGGTAGTGCTCCACCTCGCGCAGGCGGCTGACGCAGGAGTCCACGCCGATGAGGAAGTAGGACCAGAAGAACTGCGCGGCCAGGCGCTCCGGGGTGCGGAACTCCTCGCAGATGAGGACGCGGCCTCCGGAGGGCAGGGCCTCCCACGCGGCCCGGAGCAGCGCGCGCGCGGTGTCCGCCGGCCAGTCGTGCAGCACGCGGACGAAGGACAGCGCGTCGTAGCCGCGCGGCAGGGGCTCCTTCAGGAAGTCTCCGCCCACGAAGCCCAGGCGCTCGGGCGGAATGCCATGGCGCTCGCGCGTGCGGGACACGAGGGGCTCGGTGGCGGGCAGGTTGTAGACGTCCACGGTGAGGCCGGGGTGCTCGCGGACGAGGTGCGCGGCCAGCGTGCCGTCTCCGCCGCCCACGTCGAGCAGGCGCGTGCCGCCAGGCCACAGTTGGGGGCCGTGGGTGCGGAAGGTCTCGAGGATGGGGGGCAAGCCCGCGGCCATGCTGGCCTCGAAGCCCGCGACCTGCTCGGGCGTGCGCGGAGGCCAGTCGAAGGCGGCGGCGGGCATGGCGTGCTCGCCGCGCAGGACCTCGGGGAGCCGCCCGTGGATTTCGCGCCACGCGTACTTCTCGCGGTCCTTCTCCAGGGAGCGGGGGCCGAGCACGGCCTCGGCCGCCGCGCGCAGGCCGGGGACGGCTTGATAGCGCGCGGACTCGAGCGCATCGGACGGCTGCTCACGGCGCACGAGGCCGAGGCTCTCCAGGCAGTCCAGGAGCTTGTAGAGCCGGCCGGGGATGAGGCCGTGGCGCGAGGCCAGCTCACCGAGAGTGACGGGGCCCGGCTCCAGCGCGTCCAGGAGCCCGAGCTGGAGCGCGGCCTCCACGGCATCCACCGCACGCGCGCCATTGAAGATCAGGTGCAACAGTGCGCGCGGAGAGTGCGTCGGGGGCTCGGGCTTCATGGCACACCTCTCGGGTTCGAGGCTTCGCGGCTCGCATGGGCCGCGCGGGCGAGATGGCACGCGCGAGGGGCCGCGTCCCACGCAGCCCCGTGCATCCATCAGGGTTGCGTCCACTCGCCGTAGATGAATCGGCCAATCACGTTGCGGGCGATCATGATGGCACCGGGTGTGGAACCAGGCGCGGTATACCGGCTGCCGAAACCCTCTTCATCCTCACCCAGGACGATGCAGACGGGAATCGCGTGTGGCAGGGGCCTGCCCTCGATGTCCTTGGCCGCGGTGGGAGGAAGCAACCGGGTGTAGCGGCCCACGATGCGCCGCCCATCGATCCAGAGCTGGCCCTCGACGCGCCAACCCTTCTCGTACACCTCCCCATTCCCTCTGAGCAGGCCGATGTATCGACCGGTGCGGTACTCCCCTGCCGTGGCTTCTCCCGAAGGCTGCCTCTCATCCAGGGTGAGGAAGAAGCTTTCGCCCTCATTGATGCCCATCCGGCGCATCATCTCCTTGGCCTCAGGTGGGCATGTACTCCGCGCGGGCTGTACCTGGGCTCCCGGACAGCCCAGCTCCGCGGCCGCGACGAGGCTGAGCCCCGCGCACCGGGCAAGGAACTCCGGGGTGAAGGTGGGGGATGTGGACCTGGGCTTCTTCGAAGCGAGCTGGCGGGGCGGCGGCGTGGGGGTACTCACGGTGGGGACTTCCTTCCGGTCAGGGGCCACGGAGGATGACGAAGGTACTTCAACAGCGGGAGGAGTCGCGGGGGAAGGAGGTGGCGCGTCGGCTGCTCTCGAAGGCGATGCGCTCGTGGCCGCCGGGCCGCGGAGCGCCACGGGCCGAGGTGATGGCTCGCGCAGCAGGGCCAGGACCGCCATGGCCGCGACCAACGTCGCACCCGCCGCCATCACCTTGCGCCGCCGCGTGCTCACCGCCGCGGAGCGGCTCTCCAGCGCCACACCTGGAGCCGCCGGCGTGGACTCGAAGACCGGAGCCTCCCATTCCGGCCCGCCCTCTCCGGTCCCATTCTCCAAGGCGAGGCGCAGGGCTTCCAGCGTGGGGATGCGCTTTGCCGTGTCGTGCTCCACGGCCAGGGCCGCCAGGGCACTCAAGGCTTCGGGCACACGAGGGTTGGCCGAGCGGGGAGCGGGTGGCGGGCCCATCGTGGGGCTGTTGACGGGGATGCGCGGCACGGCGCGGTCCTTCGTGGCCGTCGCCGCGTGCGCGTCCGTCAGGGCGTCGTAGAGGCAGACGGACAGGGCGTACTGGTCATCCGCCGCGCGGAAGTCATAACGCGCGCCCCAGTTGCGCTGGTTGTCGCGCCAGAAGCTCATCGCTTCGGGGGCGCGGAAGCGGTGGGTGCCCGGCGGCAGGGGCCCCTCCGTCAGCTCCAGCGCGTTGACGTGGTCGCCCGCGCCGAAGTCCACGATGAAGGGCTCTCCGTCATCCTTCCGGATGAGGATGTTGGAGAGGGAGATGTCCCGGTGGAAGACGCCGCGCCGGTGCATGTACTCCAGCGCGCCCGCCAGCCGGATGAAGACGTGTGCCACCTGCTTGAAGGTGGGGCGCTGCTTCTCCAGCCACTCGGCCAGCGTCCAGCCGTCCACATAGTCGAGCACGAGGTAGCAGGAGTCTTCAACCAGGTCCGGGAAGCGGCCCCAGGCGCGGGCGCGGATGATGTTCGGATGCTCCAGGTGGATGAGGCAGCCCAGCTCCCGCATCATGCGCGCATTGGTGTTCGCCGCGTCGTCGCTGGCCTCGCGGTGCCGGGCCAGCTTGAGGGCGAACCGCCGCCCACGGCGCTGCACCAGGAACACCCGTCCATTCGCGCCCTCGCCGAGCGCCTTGACGACGCGAAACGAGTCGATGCGTGCGCCGGCCTTGAGGAATCCGAAGGGTTGCGCCGTCGTCATGGTCCGTCCTTCTTCGGTGCGGAAGCGTCCGCGATATCAAACGTGATGAGCGCGATGGGGGAGGGGCGGGCGCCGTCTGATTCCTGTAGCTCCAGCAACCAGGCCTGCCGAGGGGATTGCGGCGGAGGAGGGAACTCCACGGCGAGGGTCCCCGTCGAGCCAGGCTCCAGTGCTTCAGCCGCCATGCTCACAGCGCGCGCTTCGATGCGCTCCAGGTTGGATTCCCCAACCAGCCACAGTCTTCCTGGTTTCCACGCCGGCTGGTCCGACCGATTCCTCAGTCGGATGGTGACCACCACCCATTCCTTCGCGAGATAGCTCCAGGTCTCTTCACACGCCAGCGCGCCCGTGCCGGCATGAGTCACGCACATTCCCTTCTTGGCCCGGACACCTGTCTCGAGCTTGCCCGCGAGCACCATCGCGGCCGGCCCGGTGGCGCTGGCGCCATCGCGCCGCGCGGCCAGTTCCGCTTCACACGCGGCGGCGCGCGCCTCCAACTCGGCCATCCGCGCCAGCAACAACTCCGGAGTGCGTGTGTCCCGGTAGAGCATCACCTGCGCGTCCACCTCCGCCGGGTCCGCGCGCAGCGAGAAGATGGGCGCCAACGTCAGGCCCGCATCCGCGAAGCGCGCGCGCAGCGTCACCGGACCGTCGAGCTCGGTCGAGGGAACGAGGGTGATGGCTCGCGCGGCGACCGAGAGCAGCTTCACGCGGACCGAGTCATCCAGCGCGACGGAGCGCGGGTCGAGGTCCGCGTCGAAGTTCAGCGTGGTGGGCACGCCGGGCGCCACGCGCACGTCCACGGTGGCTCCGGACAGGACGACGCGGCGGGCGCGCAGCGTGCGCTCCTCGGGCGGCCGGGCCGCCGCCTCCGTCCAGGCGACCAGTGACAGCAGCGCCAGAACCAACCCGGGAAGTGGTGACACGCGGTGACGTCCTCCTGTGTTGGACGGTAGCAAACGGCGCCTGTCCCCGTGTGCTTCGGCCAGGCCCGGAGTCAGGAGCGGTTGCCCCGGAGCATCCAGGCGCGGAAGGAGTTCGCCGCGGAGCCCCTGGCCTCGCGGAAGCGAGATGAGACGTCGAGCGTCCGCGGAGGAACTGGGGGACGAGGGCAGGCCCGTCCTCAGCCCCAGCTCGGAATGGAGCGTCCATTCCGCGTGGACCTGTCAGCTCCCTCCGGCCGCCGCTCGTCGGAACGGAACGTCCATTCCGCGTGGACCCGTCAGCTCCCGCTGGCCGCCGTTCGCCGGAACGGAACGTCCATTCCGAGTGGCCGACGAGCCCCTGTGCCTGTCGGGAACGGAACCTCCATTCCGAGTGACGTACCAGGCTCGCTCCCTTCATGCGCCGGGGCACGTGGCCTGTCGTCCTCAACGGCTCCTGCCCGGAACGGAACGTCCATTCCGTGTGGCCTGCCGGACCGCCGCCATCGCTGGGGGCCCTCCATGTCGCTCGCCGGAATGGAGATTCCATTCCGCGAAGGACTGCGTGCCCCGAGCATCATTCCATCCAAGGCGACCCAGACGGAACGTCCATTCCAAAGCGGGGCCTGTCGAGGCTCCAGCGCTTCAAGTCCTCTCCCCACCGTGTCGCTCCCGGGTCATTCAGGTCCGGAATGGAGGTTCCGCTCCGCGAGGGCGGGCCGGAGTGGGGCCTGTCGAGGCTCCAGCGCTTCAAGTCCTTTCCCCACCATGTCGCTCCCGGGTCATTCAGGTCCGGAATGGAGGTTCCGCTCCGCGAGGGCGGGGCGGGGCCCGGGCACCGGGGAGGCCGCGCCTGAGACGGGTGGGCCCGGGACGCTTCGGGGCGAGAGGCGGCCCGGGTGTCTTCAACGCGGGCGGTTCGGGCAGCTCCGCGCTTTTGCGGTGATGGTGTGCCTTTGATGTAAATGCGCTTTGCAAACACAGCCTCGCGGGCGGGCCTTGGTGGAATCGCAATCGGATTGCGACAGCCGCCGCGTCCCCCCCTGGCCGTCCTTCAGCTTCCCCCCAGCCTGCTGGCATCCTCTTCACCATGTTCGCGCGCTGCTCCCGACCTGCGCGCGCGGTGGAGTCCGCCCTCATGGTGTTCTCACGTCCCCCGGTATCTCCGCCGGGCAACGTCCTCTTTCGTCGTGATGGCATCGCCTACGAGTGGGTGCAGGACCTGGGCACGGGCTTCCATGGCGAGCGCGTGCGGCTGGTCCGGCGACGCGGCAAGCGCGGGGAGGACCTGGGCCGGGTCATCGTCAAGACGCTGGCCCTTCCGGCGCTCACCCCCGGCACGCACGAGGCGCGCAAGCGGCTGGAGGAAGAGGTGCAGCTCGCCACCTTCCTCGTGCATCCGCACATCGCCCGCGTCCACGGGCTGCAAGAGACGAAGGGCGCACTGCACGTCATCATGGAAGCCGTCAGCGGCCGTTCGCTGGAGAGCCTCCTCACGGTGGCCCACGGGCGCGGGCGCTACTTCTCCGAGTCCTTCATGCTCCACATCGGCGCGCAGGTGGCGGGAGCGCTGGCACACGCACACGGCCGGCGCGACGTGAGCAACCGGCCTCTGCGCATCGTCCACCGGGCCATCGACCCCACGCGCATCCGCGTGAAGCTGAGCGGCAAGGCGAAGCTGATGGACTTCGGGCTCGCATCGGCGCACCTGCCCGGACGGCGCACGGTGCGGCTGCCGCGCCCTCGCGGTGATGGCTATTACACGTCTCCGGAAGCGCTCCTGGGCGAGGACGAGGACGCGCGCTCCGACCTGTTCGTGCTGGGCCTGGTGCTGCTGGAGTTCGCCACCGGCCGGCACCTCTTCAACCCGCCCGACCTGCTGGCGCGAGACATGTGGACGGCACTGCCAGGGGCCGAGCAGGAGCGGCTGCGCCACGCCATCGGGCGAGCGCAGGACGTCTGGAGCGAGCCGGGCATCGACGACATCGTCCTGCGGGCCGCCACCTTCACGCCGGCGGATGTGGCGTGGGCGGCGGAGAAGCTCAGCGAGCCCGTACGGGCGCTGTTCGCGAGGCTGCTACGCCGTGCCCCTTCCGAGCGCTTCTCCTCGGCGGCTGAGGTGGAGGACCGGGTGTGCGGACTGCTGAGTGAGCGCGGCGACTACGGCCACGCGGACGCCGCTGCGGAGCTGAGACAGGCGCTGGAGGAGGCCGGCGAGGCACTGGCAGCAGAGGAGCACGGCGCGCGGCGCCTCCTGCATCCCGACGACATCTCCACCGAGCCCGCTCCCGCCGGTCCCGAGGCGTAACGAGGGCGCTGTGTGCGGCGAGCCCGCTCCCGCCAGTCCCGAGGCATGACGAAGGTGCCGTGGGTGACGAGCCCGTCCCAACGCTCGGCGGTCCCGAGGCGTAACGAGGGTGTGTGCGGCGAGCCCGCTCCCGCCAGTCCCGAGGCATGACGAGGGCGCCGCGGGTGACGAGCCCGGCCCAACAGTTCCGAGGCGTAGCGCGGGCGCCGTGTGTGGCGGCGGCCCGGCACCGATGCGGATGGGCAATGCCAGGATGGAGCTGCTGGCGGACGTGCGGGCGAGCGGAGGTGATGCCGCTCTACCGCGAGAAGCCGGAGGCAGCGCCGAGGCAGCGCCGCCGAAGCCCGAAATGGCGAATCGAGCCCGTCACGGCTCCACGGGCGGGAAGGCCGCATGCGCCGGGCAGCCACCGGCCCGCGCCGCCGCGTACACCGCCGCGCCCGCGTGCATGCAGCCCTCGCGACTGGTACCCGGGGCCACACCGCCCTCGCGCCGCCACGCGGACGTCAGCTCCACGCGCACGTCCCACAGCTGGCGGAACAGCGGCAGCGTCATCCGCCCCGCGAGCACCTGCGTGGGCAGCCCGTCCAGCGCCTTCACCGCGCGGTCCACGCCGATGGTCCGCCGCACCAATTGGAAGTGCGCGTACAGCCAGCCCTGGAAGGCCTCATCCGCGTCCACGAACTGCTCGCAGATGCGCTTCAGGTCATCCGGCCCGCCCGCGGTGTACACGGACTTCAGCGTCTGCCCGCGCCGCGCCAGCAGCCGCTCCAGCGCCGCCTCCAGCCCCGCCGCCGCGTGCCGGAACGTGTTGTAGCCGGGAGACTCCTGCCCGCTGCCGTTGCCGAGACTGCGCCGGATGACCTGGTACGTGTCCGGCGTCATCGTCTCCATCACCGCCAGCTCCGTGCCCAGCGTGCGCAGCACCCGGCACAGCCGCTCCAGCCGCGCGGACGCCGCCCACAGGGAGTCGCCGTCCAGCTCCGCCACCAGCTCCACGGCCTCGCGCGAGGCCAGCTTCAGCCACAGCTCCTGCGCCTGGTGCACCACCTGGAACATCAGCTCGTCGTGCGCGACGCGCTGCCCCTCCTCCACCTGCAGGGACAGCAGCTCCGGTGTCTTGAGGTAGACCTCGTAGTCCAGCTCCCCTCGACCCACCCACTTCTTCAGCAGCGGGTTGAACAGGGGCGCCGAGAGTTCGGTCCGTAACTTTGCCGCGTGACTGTAATCAGAAGCCGTGTGCATGAGGCCCTCCGGAGGCGGGGGGAACTTCGGAAGGTGGGACGGCGGTCCCCGGGCCGCCACGGCCCGGGGACGGGGACGACGTCAGGTGGCCGGCGCCGGGGTAGGCGGCGTGGGCGGCCGGGGCTTGAGGCGGAACGCGTGGAGGCGCTTGGCGAGCTCCTCGCCCTGGACGCTCTTGGAGATGTAGCCGTCCGCGCCGGAGGCGAGCGCGAGCGAGCGCAGCTTGGACTCGTCGGACGCGGAGTAGAGGATGAACTTCGTCTTCGACGACGCGTACTGGCGCGCCAGGTTGACGACCTTGTCGCCCTTGAGGGCGGGGAAGTTCACGTCGATGAGGACGAAGTCCGGCTCCGACTGGCGCACCAGGTTGGAGACGCCCAGCGCGGAGGTGTGCGTAATCACCTCGAACCCATAGGCGCTCAGCGAGCGCTGCACGAGGTCGAGCAGGTCCGGGTCATCGTCCACCACCAGGACGCGTGCCTTTTCATCAGCCATGGGTTCTCCCTAGATGCTTGCGGATCATCTCGAGCAACTGGTCACGATCAAGGGGCTTGGTGAGGTACGCGGTGCATCCGGCCGCGTGCGCCTTGTCCTGGTACTCGCGCCCCGCGTGCGCCGTGACGGCGATGACGGGGACGTTGGCCGCGGACGGCAGGGCACGCAGCCGCCGCGTCACCTCCCAGCCGTCCAGGCGTGGCAGGGAGAGGTCCATCAGGATGAGGTCCGGGTTGTCGCGGGTGGCGCGCTCCAGGCCGTGCTCGCCGTCCTCCGCCTCGATGACCTCGAAGAGCCCGCCGAGGTAGCGGCGGACGATGTCGCGGTTCTGCGCGCTGTCCTCCACGTAGAGGATGCGCGGCAGCTTGCCCACGCTGGCGGCCCGCTGTGAGAGCAAGAGGCCCTTGGCCTGGGCGATGACGTCCTCCAGCGCGTGGCCGCCCTTCTTCACGAAGCCGGCGAAGCCGTCGCGCAGGAGCGCCTCCTCCTCGTGGGAGAGCGTCTTGCCGGTGAGCACCACCACGGGCACCTGGAGCTTCTCCGCGCGCAGCCGGCGCAGCACCTCGAAGCCGTCCAGGTTGGGCATCATCAAATCCAACACCACCAGCGCGGGCGGGGAGACGCGCGCCTTCAGGAGCGCGTCCTCGCCACTGCGGGCCTCGTTGGTGGAGAAGCCGGCGCGGCGCAGGTTGCGGCTGACGAGCTCGCGGGTGGCGGCGTCGTCGTCCACCACCAGCACCTCGCCCACGTGCGTGGAGCTGCCGGCGACCTGGCCGAGGCTGCGCTGCACCACCTCCACCAGCCGGTCCGGCTCCACCGGCTTGACGAGGTACTCGCACGCGCCCAGCGAGAAGCCCCGCGCGCGCTGCTCCTCCACGGAGATGAGGATGACGGGGATGCCGGACAGCGACGGCTCGCCCTTGAGCTGGCTGAGCACGGACCAGCCGTCCAGCTTGGGCAGGTGGATGTCCAGGAGGATGGCCTGCGGCTTCAGCTCGCGGGCGCGCTTGAGGGCGGAGATGCCGTCCGCGGCCGTCACCACCTTGAAGCCCGCGGGCTCCAACTGGCCGGCCACGAGCTGCTGGATGAGCGGGTCGTCATCCACCACCAGCACGGTGCCGCCCGGCTGGGCCACGCCGCCCACGTGCTGCGCCACCTCGGACACGGGCACGGCGACGGGCTCCACGGGCACGGACACCATGCCGCTGACGGGCGTCTCCAGCGCGTTGGCCAGGCGCACGGTGAAGGTGGAGCCGCGGCCCAGCGTGGACGTCACGGCCACGGTGCCGCCCAGCACGCGCGACAGCTCGCGGACGATGGCCAGCCCCAGACCCGTGCCACCCACCTTGCGCGTGGTGGAGCCGTCCACCTGGCGGAACTTCTCGAAGATGAAGGGCAGCTGGTCCGCGGGGATGCCGACGCCGGTGTCCTCCACCGTCATCACCACCTCGCCGCCGTTGGGCACGAGGCTGAGCGCCACCTCGCCCGACTCGGTGAACTTGGCGGCGTTGCTGAGCAGGTTCAGCATGATCTGCCGCAGCTTCAGCGCGTCCGAGCGCAGCACGCGCACCGACGGGTCGATGTGCGTGGTGAGGGCCACGTCCTTGCCCTTGAGGTACTCCTTCACCGTGGCCATGCACTCGTCGGCCAGCTCCTGCACGTCCACGTCCTCGGTGACGACCTCCACGCGGCCCGCTTCAATCTTGGACAGGTCGAGGATGTCGTTGATGAGGGCGAGCAGCGTCTTGGCGTTCGTCTTGACGACGTTGAGGTCCCTGCGGCCGTGCGCGGTGAGGCGGTTGCCCTCCTCGCGCATGAGCAGGTCGCAGTAGCCGATGATGCCGTTGAGCGGCGTGCGGATTTCGTGGCTGAAGTTGGCCAGGAACTCGCTCTTGAGGCGGGCGGCGGCCTCGGCCTCGCGGGCGCGCTCCTCCTCGTTGCGCTTGGCCACCGCCAGCTCCTGGGCCAGCCGGTCCAGGTCCTCGTTCTGCTGGCGGATGATTTCCATCTGCAGCGCGCGCTGCTGGTAGGACGCCAGCGAGCGCGCGGACACGGCGCGCGTGCGCTTGATTTCCTCCAGGCTGGCGGCCAGCTGCTTGTTGGCGGCGAGCAGCTCCGCCTGCGACGCGCGCAACATCTCCTCGCGCTGCTTGCGCTCGGTGATGTCCTCGGTGACGCCGAGCACGTAGCGGGCGTGGCCGTGCTCGTCCACCAGCGGCAGCTTGCGGGTGGCGAAGATGCGGTCCACGCCGTCGGCGCGGGCCACCTCCTCGAAGGACTTCATCTTCTTCGTCTCGAGGATTTCGGTGTCGATGGCGATGAAGGAGTCCGCCTGCTCCTTGGGGAAGTAGTCGTGGTCCAGCTTCCCGAGCAGCCACTGCTTCGTCACGTTGAAGGCATCCGCGAAGGTCTTGTTGACCACCACGAGCCGGCGCGTCTCCGCGTCCTTCACGAAGAGGACGAAGGGGAGCGCGTCGATGATGCTCTCCATGATGTAGTTGGTGCGCTGCAATTCCTCCGCGGTGGCGGTGTGGCGGCGGCGGTCCGCCGTCATCCGCAGCTCGCGGCGAATCACGGGGACCAGCCGGCTGAACCGGTCCTCGGGGACGTAGTCGAGCGCGCCGGCCTGCACGCTGGCCTCCAGCGTCTCCTCGCTCCAGTCGCGCGACAGGACGACGAAGGGCAGCTCCTTGCCGTGCTTGCGCCAGACCGCCTGCACCTGGGCGAAGCCCATGCCGGGCAGCTCGGAGCCGCACAGGACGAGCGACCACGTCCGCGACAGCGCGGTCTCCACCGCGGCCGGCGTGGTGGCCCGCTCCGTCTTCACCTCCACGCCCGCGGCGGCGAGCGCCTCCTCCACCCGCTGGCACTCCCGCTCGCTGCCCACCAGGAGCAGCGTGGCGGTCTCCGTCGAAGTCTCCGAGTTGGGCATGGCTTTCAGTTCGCCCCGAACACCAGCGTGGTCAGCGTGGTGTTGATGTGGAACCCCGAGTAGATTTCAAAATGCACGTTCATCCCAGCGGCGGTGGGTGCGGCCTTCAGGGTCTCCGCCAGCTGGGCCACCGTGTTGGTGGCGCTGGCGTACCACATGCGCCCACCGCAGTGGAACAGGAGGGCGGCCTGGGGGTTCTGCACCCGACGGGGCAGCTCCTCGGTGAAGAAGCTGCGCGTCATGCCGGCCATGTCGCCCAGCTTCATGAGCTCCAGCTCGGTGCCCTCCTCCAGGAGGTTGGCGAAGAGGATGGAGCCGTCGTCCTGGGGCTTCCACGCGGCGCGGATGAAGTACTCGCGGCCCACGCGCAGGGCGGTGGGGCGCACGGCGAAGCCGTGGGGCGTGCCGAACTCCAGCTGGTTGACGTCCTCCACGCCGAGGATTTCCGCGTAGCGCTTCGCGGCCGGCTGGCCGTCGATTTCGAGCGCGCGGGTGTGGCTCTCGTCCACCTTCGTAATCGTGAGCTTCTCGCCGGTGGGCACGTACCAGTGCGAGCGCAGGGCGGCCCAGGGGGCGTTGGTGCGGAAGAGGGCCACGAGGACGGCGTCGCTGGCCACCTCGCCGTCCACGTGGATGAGGGCGGACTGGCGGGCCGGGTCGCGGTTGTGGTCGCTGGCGCCACCGCCGACGAGCACCAGCGTCTGGCTCTTCTCCAGGATGCCGAGCAGCAGCTCTTCCTTCTTGTAACGGAAGCCGTCGTCGATGACGAGGCCGACGTACCGGCGCGGGTCCAGGTCCTGCTGGCGCACGCCGAGATTCTCGCAGGCGCGCTTGATGGCGGCGGCGCCGGCGCCGATGGCGTCCACGGACAGGCCGCTGCCCAGGCCCAGGCCCACCTCGAGGTCACCGTACAGCGCGCCCAGCACCACGCTGCCCTCGTGGATGCCGGTGTTGTCCAGCTCGCCCGCGGTGGTGGCGCCGACGAGGCGCGTGGTGGGCGGCAGCCGGGCGCGGATGGCTCGGTTGAGCGCGAGCTGATCGCGCTCGCGCGAGGCGAACATCGTCACCAGCTTCGGCGCGGCGCCGCCACCCAGCTGGCTGAGGAGGTCCTCCGCGGCGGCATCCGGCTCCTTCAGCGTGGTGCGCGCCGTCTGCATCTTCACTTGAGCCATGAAGGACCTCCTGGGTTTGAACGGGCGGGCGGCTAGAGGCCGCTGCCCGGGTGCTGAGTATGGCAGGCGCCGGTGCACTGCTGGAACGACTCCTCGCCGCCGCCGACGTACATGCTCTCGATGGGACCGAACTTCGCCACGTGGCTGTCCGGGTAGCTCTTGTGGCAGGACAGGCAGGCGGCCTGGCTGGTGCGCTGGATGCTCTCCTTCGTCAGGTGGCACGAGGAGCACTTCTCCAGGGGCGCGTCGAACCGGTTCGAGCGCGAGTGGATGAAGTGGGTGCGCACGAAGATGGGGCCCTCCAGCTCGAAGGCGAGCGGGGCGTGGCACCCGGCGCAGGCGGCGCGGTTGTCGTTGGCGTGCAGCACCTGGGACAGCTCACCGCCCTGGCTGTGGCAGCTGTTGCAGGGGCCGGTGGTCATCGGCGCCTGGGTGCGCTGCGTCGTGCCCACCTGGATTTCGATGGTGCGCGAGCCGGGGATGTCCTCGCCGAGGTAGGTGCGGCGGCCCTTCACCGTCACGAGATAGGTGCCGGGCTCGGCGTTGGCGGGAATCGTGTACTGCCACTTGTCCGAGTTGGGCCGGTCCCACAGGCCCTCGGTGGGGAAGAAGGCGCCGCGGAAGAGGACGTTGGCGAAGGGCAGGGTGGCGAACTGCGAGAAGACGCCGTCGCGCTCCGGGGTGGCGACGACCTGCTCGTCCACGGCCGGGTCGAGGAAGGCGTCCATCGAGACGATGGAGCGGATGGGCTGGATGTCCTGCGCAGGTCCGATGATCTGCGTCATCAGCATCCGCTCCCGGTGCTTGCGGCGGTAGTACGTCGTCGTCGCATCGAAGAAGGCCCGATAGTAGTTGATGCCGGCCTCGTTCCCGTCGGGCGCCACCTCATTGTATGTCGGCAGGCTGCCCTCCGGGTGCAGCCGCTTGCCCGCCCCGTCCTTCAGGGTGAGCTGGAAGGTGATTTCGGACCCTGGGGCATAGGTGCCGTCCGGCCGGGGCGGCGTGACGGGGGTGATGTCCATGCCGAAGCCATAGGCGTACTCGGGGTTCTGCACCTGTTCCACGGGGATGACGTAGGGAGCGGCCGGGCGCAGGCTCCAGCGCAGGCGCAGGGCGCGGGTGCTGGAACGGAAGGTGAGCTTCTGCGCCTTCGCGTGGTCATACGCGTTGCGCAGCTCGACGAGGGCCTCCTCCTCGTAGTTGGTGGAGGCCGAGCAGTCGGTGGCGGTGGCGCAGCCGGTGGCCGTCTGGATGGCGCGGAAGCGGCGGATGAAGAAGTCGTCGCGCTCGGTGCGGCGCTGGTACTCGCCGCCGGCGTTCACGATGACGGGCAAGCCGGTGAGGCGGCCGTACGCGTCCACCGGCTCCACGGTGAAGAAGCTGGTCACGTCCATCCACGCCGCGTCGCGGTAGAAGCGGCGGCGGGTGTACGGGCCCGGCGCGCCGATGGACTCCTGGTCCGCCTGACGCACGCCGAACCAGCCCAGGCCGGCGAAGTCGCTGTTCGTGCGCAGCGTCTTCAGGCCCTCGTCGGTGGTGGCCTTCACCACCGCGCGGATGTCGATCTGATTCACGTAGAAGGTGCCGCCCGCGCGCACGCGCAGGGGGCGCCCCACGCCGTTCTCCACCTCCAGCGCCAACCCCACCGGGCGGTTGGACGGCGCACCGAAGTCCTCGGACGACGCCTCCAGCTCCTGGGCCTGCACGTCCACGGGCGTGTCCGCGACCTCCTCACCACCGCAGCCGAGCAGCAGGCCGCCCAGAAGCGACGACAGCACGGCTGCACGGCCCAGGGCCAGGGAGGGGACCTTGCGCGAGACAGACTCGTCGCGGCCCGCCGGGGAGGCTCCAAGAGCGCCCATCGTGACTCTCCTCGTACGTTCGGAAGAGGACGCCGCCATTGGCGCCCTGGCCAGTGGCCCCTGTAGCCCTTCACCGGGGGGTGAGGCGGGCCGGGACTCTCCCGTTACCGGGTTTCCCCGGTTCGAGCCTTTTTAGCCGTACGAAGATTATCTGCAATGGACAGACTTACTCAACTCTGGGGCGAAAAGTTCACCCAGGTTCGAACCCGCAGTGTTATCAGGTAGATAGAAACCCCACCCGGGGTGCATTCCTCCTTCAGGGTTATGCCGCGGCTTCAGCGGGCAGGCAGGCGGGGGCGCAGGGAACTCGGGGCAGCTCAACCGTGAATTCCGAGCCCTCTCCGGCGCGGCTGTGGACGTGGATGGTGCCGCCGTGGGCCTCGACGAGCTGGCGGACGATGTAGAGGCCGAGGCCGGTGCCGGGGACCTGGTGGACGCCGGAGTGCACGCGCTGGAAGCGGCGGAACAGGCGCTGCTGGGCCTCGGGGGAGATGCCGATGCCCGAGTCCTTCACGGTGAGGCGGGCGTGGTGGGCATCCGCGTGGACGCGCACCTCGACGGGGCGGCCGCGGCCGAACTTGAGGGCGTTGCCGACGAGGTTGGTGACGACGCGGTCCAGGCGCTCGCGGTCCCACTGGCCGGTGGCGCCATCCTCCACGCGCAGGGTGAGGGCGCAGCCGGCGGCGGCGGCCTGCTCGACGTGGCGGTCGGCCACCTCGCGCGCCAGCTCCGCCAGGTCCACGGCTCCCGTGTCCAGCACCATGCGGCCGGCGGACAGGCGGGACAGGTCCAGGAGGTTGTGCACCAGCTTGCCCAGCCGCTGCGTCTCGGCCTCGGCGCCGGCCAGCCCGTCGCGCATGCGCGGCTCGCGGGCGCCCTCCAGCTTGCGCAGCCGCCACAGCTTCAGCTGCAGCGAGCTGAGCGGGTTGCCCAGGTCATGAGCGGCCACGCCGATGAGCTCGAGCGCGTCCTGCGCCTGGGCCAGCAGGCGCGCGTTGTCCAGCGCGAGCGCGGCGCGCGCGGCCAGCTCCTCCATGAAGGCACGGTCCACCTCGCCGAAGCGGCGGTGGGGGCCGGTGGACAGGAGGCACAGCGCGCCCAGCACGCGGCCGCCCACGGCCAGGGGCACGGTGAGGGCGGACGTCACGCCCAGCGTGGCCAGCAGCTCGCCGTACGCGGTGCCCTCCAGCGCAGGCTGGGGGCGCGCCGCGTCCAGCTCGGGCAGCAGCTCGCTGCGGCCGGTGCGCGCCACGCTGGCGGGGCCCACCCCGCCGTCCTCGGGGCAGCGCAGCAGCGGCTCCCACAGGCGGCGGGCGGTCTCCGGCTGCGCGCACGCCACGGCCTGGGGCGGCACGGTGCCGTCCTCGGCGGGGGTGAAGAGGATGCAGGCGTCGGCGAACTCCGGCACGCACAGGCGCGTGAGGGCCTCGCCCACCTCGCGCGCGCCGGACAGCGGCTGGAGGACGCGGCCGGCCTCGGCGAAGAGGGCCTGGGCGCGCTCCATGCGGCGGCGCTCGGTGATGTCCCGCGTCACCTCGGCGAAGCCCTGCAGCCGGCCGCGCCCGTCATGCAGCGCGGTGAGCAGCGTCTCCGCCCAGAAGCGCGAGCCGTCGCGGCGGCGGCGCCACCCTTCCGACAACAGGCGCCCCTCGCGCGCGGCGCGCTCCCGGTGCGCCCGCGGCACGCCCGCGGCCAGCTCGTCCTCCGGGTAGAGCCGGTCCGCGTCGCGGCCGAGCACCTCCTCCTCCGTCCAGCCCGACAGGCGCGCGGCCCCGGCGCTCCACGCGGTGACGCGGCCGAAGCGGTCCAGGAAGCACAGCGCGTAGTCCGTGACGCCATCCATGAGCTGTTGCAACTGCTGCTCACTGTGCTCGTGCCGGGCGTGCAGGGGGGCCAGCGCGCGGTGCAGCACGAAGCCCAGCGCGCCCACGCCGGCCAGCCCCAGCAGCCCCGCGAGCAGGGCCTGCGGCAGCGTGCCCCGCGCCGCGGCGTCGTCGGTGAGCAACTGCGCGTGGAGCGCGGACAGCAGCGTCCCCAAGAGCAGCAAACCGGACAGCAGGCAGGCGGACAGACCCGCGCCCACTCGCTGGGCGAACGTCCAACGGCGCATCATGTGGCACTCCCCCCCAGCTGCACCGGAAGACGCGTGCAGCAGGCGAAGCCAGCATTCCAGATGTGAAGCATTGAAAACATCGCCCCAGTGGACGGGGCGGAGTGACCCCAGGCGAGTCGTGATTTCCCACGGGGCGCGAAAGACCCACCCTGGTCGCCCTGGAGGGAGCCAGAAGGCGTACACGGAATGGCCAACGAGATTGCGCGGGGTTATGAGGCGTACCCCCCATTTTCGGGGGCCTTGCTTCCCAGCTGCCCATGTCCCTCGTCGAAGGTTCGAAGGTCCGCTACCTCCCGCAGCCCGAATGGGGTGTGGGACACCTGATGTCTTTTCAGGAGGAGGGCGCCAAGGCGCTCGTCTCCTTCCCGGCCCGCGAGGATGCGCCGGTGCTGGTGTCCACCAAGGGTGGGGCGCTGGTGCAGTACCCGCTGCCCCCGGGCGAGCCGGTGCTGACGTACAAGGGGCGGCTGGCCCTCGTCGTGCGCGAGGAGCCGGGCGCGCGTGGCCTGCGCCGCTACGTGCTGCGCTACGCGGACACCGGCGAGGAGGACGAGCTGCCCGAGTCCGAGGTGCGCGCGCTGCCGCCGCGTTCGGACCTGCTGTCCACGCTGCGCGAGGGTCGCGTGGGCGACGCGAAGGCCTTCACGCTGCGCAAGCAGGCGCTGGTGCTGGACGACGAGCGCCGCTGCGACGCGCTGGGCGCGCTCCTGGCCAGCCGCATCATGGTGAAGCCGCACCAGGTGGGCGTGGTGCAGCGCGTGCTGTCCGCGCGCCGGCCGCGCTTCGTGCTGGCGGACGAGGTGGGCCTCGGCAAGACGATTGAGGCGGGCATGGTGTTCAGCGCGCTGCGCCTGTCGGGGCTGGCGCGCCGGTGCCTCGTCGTGGCGCCCAGCCACCTCACCGTGCAGTGGCTGGTGGAGCTGTTCCACAAGTTCAACCAGCTCTTCACGCTGATGGACTCGGACCGGTACGAGCAGTCCCTGAAGGAGGCGCCGGGCGTCTCCCCGTGGGCGCGCTTCCCGCTGGTGGTGACGAGCCTGGAGCTCCTGTCGCGCAGCGCGGAACACCGGCGCGAATTGGCCGCCGAGGACGCCTTCTGGGACCTCGTCATCGTGGACGAGGCGCACCACCTCAAGGGCGAGAAGGCCTTCGAGGCGGCGAAGGTGCTGGCGGGCAACTCGTGGGGCCTGCTGCTCCTGACGGCCACGCCCATGCAGCTGGACCCGGCGGAGTACCACGGGCTGCTCACTCTCATCGACGCGGCGACGGCGCCCACGGTGGCGGGCTTCGAGGAGCGGCTCAAGCGCCAGGAGGAGCTGTCCTCCGCGGTGCGCGCGCTGATGGAGGGCGGCAAGCCGGCCGCCGCCGTGCAGGCGCTGGCGAAGCGCTTCCCCGAGGACGCGAAGCTGGCGTCGCTGAAGGACCGGGACGCGCTCCTGCAGCACCTCGCGGAGACGTACAGCCTTTCCGACCGGCTGGTGCGCAACCGCCGCGCGGTGGTGGGCGGCTTCTCCACGCGCCGGCTGCACCGGCACCCGGTGGAGCTGCCGGCGGAGGAATTGAAGGTGCGCGACGCGGCGCTGGCGGCGCTGGCGGCCGGCACCCTGCGCGGCGCGCCGCTGGGCAACGTGCTGCGCCGGCTGGAGTCCAGCCCCGCCGCCTTCGCGGGCGCGGTGAAGGCCAACCCGGTGCTGAAGGGCAAGGCGGACGCGCTGAAGCTGCCCGCGCGCGACGCGAAGTTCAGCGCCTTCCTCGGCGTGCTGCGCGGCATCTGGAAGGGCGAGCCCGCGGCGAAGGTGCTCGTCTTCACGGAGAGCCGCGACACGCTGGACATGCTCCAGGCGGAGCTGGGCCGCGAGGGCGTGGAGGCGCTGGGCTACCACGGCGACCTGCCGCTGGTGGAGCGCGACCGGCAGGTGGCGCGCTTCAGGGACCCGGAGGGGCCCCAGGTGCTCTTGTGCACGGAGGTGGGCGGCGAGGGCCGCAACTTCCAGTTCGCGCACCACCTGGTGCACTACGATTTGCCCTGGAGCCCGGCCACGGTGGAGCAGCGCATCGGCCGCCTGGACCGCATCGGCCAGACGCACCCGGTGGAGATTCACGTCTTCGACCCGGCGGGCACGCTGGCGTCGGACGTGCTGATGCTGCTGGCGGATGCCGTCGGCGTCTTCGGCGAGACGGTGGGCGGCCTGGACGCGGTGCTGGAGGACGTGGAGGTCCGTCTGGCGGAGCTGGCGCTGCTGCCGCGCGACGCGCGGGTGGCGTACGCCCAGGAGCTGAAGGCCAAGGTGGAGGCGGCGCGCGCGCAGGTGAAGCGCGCGTATGACCCGCTGCTGGACGTGCGCAGCTTCGACAAGCCCGCGGTGGAGCGGCTGGTGAAGCGCGCCCAGGAGCGCATGGGCATCGAGGCCGACGAGGACGAGGAGGACGGCGAGGCGCCGAGCGTCGAGGACGGCCTGTGGGGCGTGGCGAGAGACCTCGACGAGCGCCTGGAGGAGAGCGTCACCGAGCTGGCGCGCCGGGTGGGCATCGGCGTGGACACGGACGAGCAGGTGGAGGCCTTCCAGGTGGCCTTCCAGTTCGGCCACGCGCTGAAGGTGGACGGGCTGCCGGGCATCGACGTGATGGAGGACCGGACGGTGCTGGGCACCTTCTGGCGCGACACGGCGGTGGAGGCGGAGGAACTGGAGTACTTCGCCACCGGCCACTCGCTGGTGGAGGCCCTCTTCGGCTTCCTGCGCGACGGCCCCTACGGGCGCAGCGCGTTCCGCTTCATCGAGAAGCGCGGGCCGCTGAAGGCGCGCGGGGTGGAGCTGCTCTACCACGTGCAGCTGCCGGAGCCGGAGGACACCTCGCCGGGCGCGCGCGTGCCCAGCCGCCAGCTGGCGCGCTTCCTGGAGCGCACGCTCGTGCACGTGGCGGTGGTGGCGGGCGACAGCGGCCCCAAGGCGGACACCACCGTGCTGCCCGCGCTGGAGGCCGAGGGCAAGGCGCTCAAGGGCGACGAGATTTCGCGCGCCTTCCCGGGCTTCGGCCCCTTCGTGGACGCGGCCGTGCCCGTGGGCCAGAAGGCCGCCGAGGCGGAGCTGACGAAGCTGGCCACCCGGGCGCGCAAGGCCATTGAAGCCGAGCGGGACGCGGCAGCCGAGCGCCTGCGTCTGTCGCTCGCCCACCAGGGCCTGTCCTCCGAGGCGGTGCAGGCGCAGCTCGACGCCGAGCGCTCCCACTACGAGCGGTTGCTGAAGGCCCTGGCGGGTGCGAAAGTGGTGCTCGACTCCGCCTGTGGCTTCGTCATCAACCGCTGACGCCTTCGCGGACGCGTCAAGCGTCCGCCAGTGGATACCGGGGGCCGCCATGCCCCTGGGTCCGGACAGCCCGGTTGCGCCTGCGACAGTGGCGCTGTGAGCGCGCGGGGCTGGGCCACTTGACCGATTCCCCAATCAATCAGAAACAGGGAATTCGGAGGCGTCATGGCGCACCGGGGCAGCCCAGGTAGGGGAAGTCAGTCGGGACAGGCCGCCGTGGAGGCGGCGTTGACGTTGCCCCTGGTGGTGTTCCTGGTGCTGGGCACCCTGCAGCTCTTCATGATGTTGCAGGCGCGCATCCTGGCCCAGGTGGCGGCGTACCGGGCGGTGCGCGCGGGCAGCCTGAACCACGGGCAGTGCCTGCCGATGATGCACTCGGCGCTGGTGACGATGCTGCCCACGGTGACGCGCACGGACAGCGCCGAGGCGCTGGTGGAGGCCTTCTCGCCGCGGCGTCACAACCACTTCCACGTGCGCAGCACCCTCACCCGCGAGGAGTTCAACGAGCCCATCATCGAAATCGTGCGCGAGTCGCCGGACGCGGAGTGGGCGGCGGGGCTGGACGGCGGCGAGGACGTGCTCTTCGACCAGCCCACGGACGACGCGGGCGCGCTGCGGGCCCGCACGTTGGAGATCCGCATGGTGGCCTGGTACTACATGCGCGTGCCCTTCGCGAACTGGGTGATGAGCCGCATGTTCCTGGCCCACTTCGCGCTCCAGCGCTACACGGCCGCCAACCCGCTGATGCCGGTGCAGCGGCGCGCGGCGTGGTGGGGCGAGACGAGCGAGACGCTGGGGCGGGACGGGTGGCCGGGTGGTGACCTGGGCCAGCGCATGTTGCGGTGGAGCGAGCGGGGCCACTACGTGTTCCCCATCCAGGTCAGCGCGGCGATGCGGATGATGACGCCCGTGCGCTCCGAGCACTTCCAGGGAGGTCCCGCATGCAATCCCCACGGCTGAGGACGCGCGCGCGGCGGGGACAGGCGCTGGTCCTCTTCGCGATGACGCTGTTGCTGTTGACGCTGATGGTGCTGATGACACTGGGTTTCGGCGTGCGCGCCAAGGAGCGCGTGGAAATCCAGATGGCGGCGGACGCCGCGGCCTACAGCCAGGCGGTGGCCACGGCGCGCACCTTCAACGGCATCGCGGTGATGAACCGCGCGCAGGTGGCGCACATGGTGGCCATGGCCGGCACCCAGGCGCTCATCAGCCACAGCAGCCAGGTGTACGCGGCGCACCGCGTGGTGTGCCCGGGCGACATCCAGCCCCAGGAGTGGCACGACGCGGACATGGCCGCGGGCCAGCAGGTGCAGCAACTGCAGGGGAAGGCGGGCTCGCTGTACCGGGCCGGGCTCCAAATCTACGCGCGGCTGCTGACCGACCACGTGGCGGGGCAGAACCTCGCGCTGCGCATCGCCCAGGCCGCCAACCCGGAGCTGCAGGCCACGCCGGAGGGCGCCGCCAAGGCCTTCTCCGAGCTGAACGGCAGCAACGAGGTGCCGGAGCACGGCGCGCTGATGGACGCGATGCGCGGCGGCGGGGTGGCATGCGGCGTGGGCTCCGGCGCGGTGTGTCCCGTCGGGGGCGCGGGGCGCGCCAGCCTCAACGCCACCATGGGCAGCCTGGGCTGGACGTGGGTGCACAACCGGCCGGGAGGCAGCGCGGGCTTCGGCTCCGGCGTCGCCGCCAACAACCCCGGCTTCCAGCACTACAACAGCGCGGCGGCGATGGACTCGTCCACGTACATGACGGTCTCCGGACGCAACTCGTGGGGACATGACCATGGTCGGTCCGTGGTGCCCACGCAGTGCCGCTCGCAACCTCCGGTGCCCGCGTTGGCGAGCGATGCGTGGGTGATGTCCGACGAGCGGCAGACGCACGAGGACCAGCACGTGTACGGCGCGCGCCTGCCGCCGGGCCAGGCCGCGGAGAATGGTGAGCCCGTCCACGAGTCGCACACGCTGGGCGAGTGCGTGACGTGCCCCGGCATCTGGCCCTTCTCCATCGCCTACAACGTGGCGGAGGTGGACCGGGGGGCGGCCAACCACTACGGCCAGCCCAAGCTGTACACGCTGCTGCACCGGGACTACGCCAGCGCCCAGCGGCGCAACAACCCGGACCCGTGGAACCTCTTCTTCCGCTTCCGGTACTTCAACGAGGCGCAGCACACGGAGTTCGACAACGCGAGCCCGCTGGGCCGCGTGCGCCCCACGGGACGTGAGGACGTGTGGCGCAACCAGGTGGCCATCGCGGCGGGCATCGCCTACTACCACCGGCCCCGGCCCGCGGCGGCGGGCGGCGGCTGGCGCGAGCCTCCCAACTTCCTCAACCCCTTCTGGCGCGCGACGCTGGTGAGCGTGGAGGGCTCCGTCGACGACAGGCCCATGGAGAGCCTGTCACGCGCGGGCTTCACGGACCATGCGGCCGTGCTGCGAAGGTTGAGGCAGGAGGGCTTCCGGGGTGGCGGGCCCATCCGGGGGAACGACTGATGCGCTCGCGCGCGGCACGGGGACAGTCGCTGGTGGAGACGGCGCTGGGGCTCATGGTGTTCGTCACCATCCTGGTGTTCGGCATCTACTTCGCGGAGGTGGGGGCGCTGTCGTTGAAGGTGCAGGAGGCCGCCAACTTCGCCCTCTGGGATGCCACCGGACGCGTGCTGCATGACCCAGCGGAGGGCCAGTGGGGCCGGCGCGGGGCGGTGGCGGACACGGAGCAGGAGGCCACCACGCGCTACAGGGACTTCGACGGGCGCGAGCGGATGGGCGACACCGGCATGCCCATCCAGCAGGCCATCGCGAGGGCGCAGCCCATCCAGGTGCGGTGCGACGCGGAGCTTCCCGGGCAGGTGCCGGGGCTGTCCCCGGCGGCGGCGGGGCCAGACCTGGACGCGGCGATGAACGTGGGCACGCAGGGCATGGCGTGCACGGCGTCGTCACGGCTGAGGGGCGCGCGCATCGGCGGGTTCCTGGAGGGCCGGTTCCGGCATGCGCACCAGCGCGCGGCGGCGGCCTTCACCGTCTGCGCCGCCGGGCGTGCGTCGGGGGACAGGTGCCCCGGCCGCTTCGGGCTGCTGCTGGATGACTGGGGGCTGGCGGGTGTGCAGGAGGGGCGGGCCTGCCCGCTCAGCATCGACAATGGCGCGCCCTGCGCCAACCGGGACTACTACCTGTGGGCCGAGCGCGTCTACCGCGCCAACAGGGGCCCCTGGAGCGCCGGGTCCGAGCTCGCGAACGTCGTGGGGGCGGACTCCGTCAACGAGGACCAGTTCTTCATGAGCTTCCGGGGCGCGGAGGACGACTACGAGGAGAACATCGGCCCCACGCACGCGGGCGGTCAGTCGCGCTGGGAGGTGACGCCCTTCGTCGCGCCCAACGGCCCGCGCTACAACGCCTACCGGGAGAACCACTTCCTCGGAGTGCCCCAGTGAGGCGTGTCGTGCTCGCGGTGTCGGCGGTGCTCCTGCTCGGCGCGGCGCCCGGGGCAGCGAACACCGCGGGCTCCCAGGCCACCGCGAAGGGCGCGCCGGTGGAGCGCCCGGCGTCACGTCACGCGGCTTCGGTCGCTTCGGTGGCGAACGCGGCGCCCTCCCCCGGTGAGGACGCCACGCCTTCGCGCTTCGCGTGGCCCCGGCTGAACGTCCTCGCGCACGTGGAGGCGAGCGAAATCGTCGACGCCAATGGCGTCCCGGTCGCCCTGCGCGCGGTGCACGTGAAGGAGCGCCTGCCCGAGTTGATTCAGCGCTTCGCGGACGCGTTCCGCGACGGTGGGCTCTATGTGCCCCCGGGCAGGGAGCAGCCCCAGTTCGCCAGCGGCGCCATCATGCTGACCGCCGTGGATGCGCGCCGCCGCGTGACGTACACGGCCGTCATGCAGCCCTTGGAGGACGGCACCACCACGCTGTACCTCGGTGAGGCCAACCACTCGCTGCGCCGCGAGCCCATCGCCGACGGAGACTTCGCGCCCCTGCCCCCCGGCGCGCGTCAGGTGCTGCGCGTGGGAGGGGAGGGCGCGCGGACGCTCGCCTTCCACGTGCCCCTCTCCGGCGCGGACGTGGACGCCTTCTATGCCCGCGCGCTGGCGGGACACGGCTGGCGCCGCGCGGAGGAGGAGTCGGGCTTCTACACGCGCGCTGGCGAGGAACTGCGCGTGGTGCACGAGCCGGGAGAAGGCGGGCTGCGCGCGGTGGTGCTCGTGTACCGCACGGGGCGGACCGCCCCAGCGGTGCCGCCGCCCGCCGTCAAACCCCGAGGCGGCCTCTAGGCGCGCAGCTTCTCGCGCAGCGCCTTGGCGCGGCCCTGCATGTCGGGGTCCATGCTGGTCAGCTCCACGGACTTCAGGCGCTGGTCCAGGCTCTGCGGCACCTTCGCCTTGAGCTTGCCCTCCTCGGCCAGCACCTCCAGCTTCGCCAGCGCCTTGTCGACGATGCGCTCGCGCGGGTGGTCCAGCAGGCTGTCGAGGAAGTACGCGTCCTCGGGCATCTCCGGGTACTTCTCCAGGTAGTCCACCACGGCCTTCACCCAGTCGGCGCGCGTCTCGGACTCCGTCACCTTCTGCATGGCCTGCTTCTGGGCCTTGCGCTTGCCCTCGGGGTCGAACGTCTTCGCCAGCCCCTCGGGCAGCTCGCCGCCGGTGAAAAGGGCGTCCGCGGCGGCCTTGTACTTCTGGTAGCTCGCGCTGCGCTCCAGCCGCTGCTGCGCCGGGTCATCCTGGCGGGAGTGGTACTTGCTGCCCTTGCCGCGCTGCGCGTCGATTTCGCGCCACGACTTGTTGCGCTTCCCGGAGAAGCCGCCGCCGCCGTTGTCGTCCTTGTCCTTGGCCATCCGTCATCTCCCCTTGCGCGCGCTCCAGAGCGCCGCGAGTCCGCGACGGACGAGACGCCGCACCGCCTCCAGTTCCCCGGAGGACAGGGGCTGCTCCTCGTCCTGCTCCGCCTCGAAGAGCGCCTCGTCCGCGTAGTCCCGCAGCGGTTGGGGCACCGGTGGAGCGTCCGTGTCCGCCTCCAGCGCCGCCGGATTCACGGGGGTGAGTCCCGGCGGCCACCCCAGCTCCAGCATGGCGAAGAGCTCGAAGAGCAGGTGGCGGGCGACGCCGTATCCTTCGTCCGTGAGCCCCGCCGCGTCAAGCGCGCCCAGGAGCGCGTCCTGGCGGTTCTCGAAGGAATGCGTGAGGCGCGTGCGCGCCTTCTCGTCGTCTTCCAGATAACGCCACGCGGCCTCCACGAATTCGGCCGTGGGCTCATTCGGGTGGAAGGGCGTGGGCGGCGTGGGCTTCACCTTCTTCGGCCGGGGTGGCCGGGGGCCGTCGTCCAGCCGCACCGACTTGCCCTCCTCCACCAAATCCCAGAGGCCCAGCAGGTTCTGGTACAGCCGCCGGGCGATGTCGGGCGAGGGAAAGCGCGGCTCGTCCTCGAAGAGGGTGGGGATGAGGGCGCTGTAGGGCGTGCCCTCGGCCTGGGCGGCCTGCATGCGGGCGAGCACCCCGGCGCTGTCCAGCGCGCTGCCCGCCAGGTCCAGCAGCCCGTCGAGCGTCTCGGCACCCTCGAACTGGCGCTGGAAGTCGGCACCTCTGTCACGTGAGCGGCTCATGGGTGAACGCTTATCCCGGCGGGCGAGCGGGCGCACGCGGCTTCAGTGCTCCCGGGGCCACTCGCCCATCAGCTCGTCCTGGTGTTCCTTGGGGTTGGAGGGCCACTCGTAGTCCTCGGGCACGTGGCCGCCGCCGTGCGTGCCGTAGCCGTCCCAGCTCACGTGGCCCCGCACGAAGGCGTCCGTGTCCTCTCCCGTCACCTCCCGGCGGTTGGCGGGCAGGGTGAAGGGCGCTTCGATGGGCTTGTCGGGAATGATGATGGCCATGGGTGTGCTCCCGGGGGGAGCCCCGGCCCGGACGAGGTGTCCGCTGCCGCACGCGCTCCAGCCCCGACATTCAAGCTAGGAAGGCGTCCGGCGCCGGAGGAGCGTGTGGAGCCGGGCAGCCGAGGGCCGGCCCGTCTTCCGTTTCCGGCCCGTCGCTCCTAGTCTCCGCCCTCACATGGCAGACAGCTCCGTGGAGACGTTGAAGACGGCGGTGCAGGCGCTCTATCGGGTGCACGCGGTGGAGGGCCCGCCCGGGGAGAACGGGCTGCGCACCGTGTGGCACCTGTGTCCGGACGGCGCGGAGCTGCTGTCGCTGGTGGACTCGGACGGGCGCGTGCAGCGGCAGGAGCTGACGCTCCTGGAGGACCACTACATCTGGGCCAGCGGCCAGGGGGTGCGCACCGGCAGCCTGGAGCGCTCCGGAGGTGGCAACAGGGCGGCTCCCGCCGTGGTGGTGAAGGCGGACCCGCAGCTCGTCCCGCAGCGGCTGCTCCGCGCGGCCATGGCCATGGGCACGTACACGGGCCAGGACCGTTACATCCTCCACATGCAGCGCGTGCTGGCGCTGGCGCGCGAGGGGCTGGAGATGGCCGAGGGCGTCACGCTCTTTCACGGCGCGCAGCGCCCGTCGGAGCCCACGCTGCCGGCGGTGCCGCCCGCGGAGGCCCCGGCCCCGGCCCCGGTTCAGCTCGCGTTCGGCAAGCCGCTGCCGGACGAGGTGCCGCCGCCGGTGGTGCGCAAGTCCGAGGGACTGGTGATGCTCGCCGTGCTCGCGCTCGGGGTGCTGGTGGGCCTGGGCATGCTGGTGCTCATCCTGCTGGGCTGACGCGGCAGCGCCCCCCGGCCCGCCGGGATGGCCACGGGCGGCCGCTCGATGGCGCGCACCGGGTGCGCGTCCAGCACCAGCAGCACCGTCACCGCGGCGGCGGGCACCAGCCGGGCGGACCACCCCAGCGGGGAGTACCGGTTCCCCGCGGGCCGCCACGCCAGGAGGGTGAAGCCCAGCACCGCCAGCACGCCGGTGCAGCCCCAGCGCAGCATGCGCAGGCGCTCCGTCACCTCCAGCCCCGCCGCCATCAGCTCCAGCCGCTGCGACTCCGGCGCGCGGGCCAGCCCCGTCAGCAGCTCGAACAGGTGCCGGGCCTCCAGCACCCCCACCAGCGCCACCGACGCCAGCGACGCGCACACGCCGCTCGCCAGCAGCAGGCCGCGCGAGCGGTGGGGCCCGCCCACCGCCCGGAGACAGCCCGGGTCGAACCGGGCCAGCGCCAGCCCCAGCGAAAGCCCCAGCAGCAGCGCCACGCTGGTCCACGCGCCCAACAGCCGCGGCGCCATGGAGTGGCCCGTGCTGACGGCCCGCGCCAGCCCCGCCTCCACCGCGTCCCCCGACGGCAGCGCCGCCATCGCCCGCTCCGCGAGCACGTCCGTGCCCAAGAGGCCCAGCATCCACGGCAGCGTCGCCATGCTCAGCATGACGGCCAGCGGCACCCGCCGCTCCATGCCCGTGCTCGCCAGCGCCAGCGACAACAGCGGCAGCTCCACCAGCAGCGCCAGCGCCACCACCGCGGCGAAGGGCCCCGCGGCCTCCACCGTCCGCGCCAGCTCGACCGAGCCGCGCATCAGTGGTGCGAGTGTGAAGCACCACAGCAACACCGTGATGGGCACGGCCGCCGCCACGGAAAGCCCGGGCGCGAGACGGAGCCGGAGAGGAACGAGCATTTCCAGAGAGAGTAGTCTCTCCAGGTAAGTCTGTGAATTCAGACTGGGGGACGACCGACCAGCCAGTAGATGACGCTGGAGAGGGCACCCACCACGGGCGACACGAGCACACCCAGCAGGTAGAGCCGGGGACACCCACCCTCGGCGCAGCCGATGCGGCCATAGGCGAGCGCGCCGCCCAGCAGGAGGGGCACGTGCATGCCCATGAGGAATACGCCCAGCCCCCGCAGCACGAGGCCGCGGTACCAGGTGCGCGTCCACAGGCGGAAGACGATGGGGACGAGCAGCAGCGTGACGGTGGCCGTGGCGGCCAGCGTCACCTGACGGGCCGACACCGCCACGCACGCCACGCCCGCGAGCACCAGCGCGGGCACGAGCAGCAGGGCGTTGAGGGACAGGGGCTCCCGGTAACGCATGGGACGGCCCCGACGCTGTCAGAGCGGCGGCGGGGAGGCAAGGCCGGGTTTCCCGCCGTGCTCACGCGGCGACGGCGCCCTCGCCCAGCAGCTGCGTGTACCGCCCGCGCCGCGCGAGCAGCTCCGCGTGCGTGCCGGCCTCCACCACCCGGCCGCCCTCCACCACGGCGATGACGTCCGCGTCGCGCACGGTGGACAGCCGGTGGGCGATGACGAGCACCGTGCGCCCCTTCATCAGCGCCGTCAGCCCCGCGCCCACCGCCGCCTCGCTCGCCGCGTCCAGCGCGCTCGTGGGTTCGTCCAGGAGCAGCACCGACGGCCGGCACAGGAAGGCTCGCGCCAGCACCAGCCGCTGACGTTGTCCACCCGACAGCCGGCCGCCGCGCTCGCCCACGGGCTCATCCAGCCCGCCCGGCAGCGAGCGCACGAAGTCCTCCGCGTGCGCCAGCCGCAAGGCCTCCCACAGCTCCTCGTCCGTGGCCTCGGGCTTCCCCAGCCGCAGGTTGTGGCGCACCGTCCCGGAGAAGAGGACGGGCTCCTGGGGCACCCACGCCACCTGGCCGCGCACACTCGACGGCTTCAGCCCCGACAGCGGCGCGCCGTCCCACAGCACGCGCCCGCCGGACGCGGGCAGAAAGCCCAGCAGCACGGAGAACAGGGTCGTCTTCCCCGCGCCGGACGGCCCCACCAGCGCCACGCGCGCGCCCGCGGGCACCACCAGGTCCACCCCGCGCAAGGCCTCGCGCCCGTCGGAGTACGTGGCGCGCACGCCCTCCAGCACCAGCGCCTTCGACAGCGGGCCGGCCGGCTCGCCCACGTCCGGCGGCGCCGGCTCGTCCGCGAGCGCGAACAGCCGCTCCGCCGCCACCAGCCCCGTCATCACCTGCGACAGCGTGCCGCTCAGCGACTTCACGGGTTGGTACAGGAGCAGCGCCGCCGCCATGAAGGACAGGAGCCGCCCGGCCAGCGCCGGGTCCGCCGCCACCGCGCGCGCGCCCCACGCCACCGCCATGGCCACGCCCGCGATGCCCAGCAGTTCCACCGTGGGGCTCACCGCGCCGCGCAGGAAGAGCGAGCGGCGCATCTCCGCCAGGTAGCGCTCCGCCTCCACGTCGAACGCCTCGGCCGCCCGCGCCTGTCCACCGAAGGCCTGCACCACCGGCAGGTTCTGCAGCTGCTCGGCCGTGAGCGCCGTCAGCGCCCCCAGCCGCTGCTGCGAGCGCGCGGCCACCTTCTTCAGAGAACGGGCGAAGCGGTTGATTGGCAGGACGGTGACGGGCACCACGATGAACGTGAAGAGGAAAAGCTTTGCATCGATGAGGAAGCAGGTGACCAGCAGCGCGACAATCTGCAGCCCATCCTTGATGTACGATGTCAGCGCCTGGGTCACCGCGAACTCCACCATCGGAACCTCCGAGGTGAAGCGCGTGAGCAGCTCTCCCGAGTGACGGCGCTCGAAGAACGCGGGCGGTTGGCCGAGCAGCCGGCCATAGAGGAAGCCGCGCAGGTCCGCCATCACGCGTTGGCCCAGCCGCTGCATCAGCCCGCCCTGGAGGAACTGGGCCGTGGCCTTCACCAGCGCCACCAGCACCACCAGCAGGGGCAGCCGCTCGAGGAGCGCATCCCCTGGCAGCGATACCCCGGCCACGGTGATGGGGTCGCCGGTGAGCACGGCGCGCAGGAGCGGGCCGACGACCCACGCGTACGCGGACGTGGCCGCCGCGGCGACGAGGGACGCGCTCACGCCCGCCACGAGCAGCGGGCGGTACGGGCGCAGGTAGCCGAGGAGTCGGCGGTAGACGTGAGGAGAAGGTCGGGGAGCCACTGTTCGGCGGCGGACTCTGTCACCGAGTCGCCGCGACGTCCAAGGCCAGTGGCGGTTGCTTCTTCATGCCCTGCCGCCTGCCCTGCCACCGGCCACCGAAGGCGAGCAGGCCAGTTCCGTTGCTCCCCTCCATCCCTGCGGACAGCTTCATGGGAGCCATGGAAACCAATAACGAAAAAGAGGCCCTGTTCAATCCGGGCTGCGAGCCGGTGGTGGAGGACGAGGAGCGCCGGCGGCTGCTGTGGCTCATGGCCGAGTACTTCCGGACCATCGGGTACACGGACATCAAGGCCCGCCTCCCCGGCTTCATGCCACCGCCCATCCTGTCGGGCACCATTGAAGACCACCGGCCCGACTTCACCTGCCGCCAGTCCGACTCCGCGCGCACGCCCATCATCCTGGAAATCGTCACACCCCACATGGTGGACGACCCCCTGGCGGAGAACCGCTGGAGCCTGCTGGCCAGCGCCGCGAAGCTGTACAACGCGGAGCTGCACTTCGTCGTCCCGAAGTGGGCCGCCAATGGACCGGTCGACCCGGGGCTCAAGCGTCGGCTGGCCCGCATGGAGCTGACGGCCAACCGCGTGTGGACCGTCTGATCCACACCCCCTGGATTGCTGGTGCGTTTCGCTGCGTTATAGTGGCCTAGAGTTCCACGCGTCAGCGAAAAGACCAGCAATTTCCAGGGGTTGTAACGAATGCCAGCGGCAGGCGGTCAGCAGAAGCGCGACTATTACGAGGTCCTGGGCGTCCAGAAGAACGTCTCCGCGCAGGAGCTCAAGAGCGCGTTTCGCAAGGTGGCGCTCCAGTACCACCCGGACCGCAATCCGGGGAACAAGGACGCCGAGGACAAGTTCAAGGAGGCCTCGGAAGCCTACGAAGTGCTGAGCGACCCGGAGCGGCGGGCGAAGTACGACCGCTTCGGCCACGCGGGCAACCCCTTCGAGGGGTTCGGCGGCGCCGGGGGCGGCGGCTTCCAGGGCGTCAACATCAACGACATCTTCGGCGAGATTTTCGGCGACATCTTCGGGGGAGCCCGGGGTGGACGCCGCACGAGCTCGCGTGGCGCGGACCTGCGCTACAACCTCGAAATCACCTTCGAGGAGGCGGCCTTCGGCTGCCGGCCCAAGGTGACGATTCCGCGCCCGAAGAAGTGCGAGACGTGCACCGGCTCCGGCAGCAAGAGCGGCGCGAGCCCCCGGCCGTGCTCCACGTGCGGCGGCGCCGGCGAGGTGCGCTACACGCAGGGCTTCTTCGCCGTGTCCCGCCCCTGCGGTGACTGCGGCGGCACCGGCGCGGTGGTGCCGGACCCCTGCCAGCGCTGCAAGGGCAGCGGCAAGGTGCCCTCGGAAGAGGTCATCGAGGTGGCCATCCCCGGCGGCGTGGACAACGGCACCCGCGTGCGCCTGGGCGGCATGGGCGAGCCCGGAGACCGCGGCGGCCCGCCGGGAGACCTCTACGTCACCGTCATCGTCAAGGAGCACCCGCTCTTCCAGCGCGAGGAGTACGAGGTCTTCTGCGAGGTGCCCATCTCCTTCACCCAGGCGGCCCTGGGCGCGAAAATCGACGTCCCCACGCTGGACGGGAAGGTGAAGATGACCATCCCCTCCGGCACCCAGTCCGGCAAGGTGTTCCGCCTCAAGGGCAAGGGCATCCCCCACCTGCACAGCCAGCAGCGCGGAGACCAGCACGTGCGCGTGGTGGTGGAGACGCCCACCGAGCTCACCTCCAAGCAGCGCGAGCTGCTGGAGAAGTTCGCCGAGGCCGCCGGCGAGGAGTCGCACCCGCAGTCCAAGAGCTTCTTCGCCAAGGTGAAGGAGCTGTTCGGCTGAGAACGCCCTGTGGGCCGGGGGCCACGCCTCGTGGCTCCCTGGCCGCGCGGGCGTGAAGCAGCCAACGCCCGCACGCCGGGCGGGCACGGGTACGGGCAGTGCACGGGGGAGGGGTTTCCCGGTGGAATCTTCACCCCGCTCCGTTGTCGACGGAGGCGCACCCCACTGCTATGCACCGCCCTGCCATGGACGTCCTTCCCATCCTGCGCCGCTCGCTCGCCGTCGCGCTGGCCCTGTCGTTGACGGCCTGCCCCAACCGGTCCACCCGTCCTCCCGCCGGAGGAGACACCGGCGAAGACGTCCCCACGGGAGACCCGTTCCCCAAGCGCCCCTCCGTGGAGGCGAAGAAGGACGCGGCCGCGGACGCCGCGCTCGCCCAGACGGTGCAGACGGCCCGGGCCGAGCCGGACAAGAAGAAGGCCGCCGAGGCCTTCCTCGCGGTGCGCAAGGCGTACCCCGCCACCACCGCGGGCCAGGACGCGCTCTACCAGGCCGGCGTCCTCTTCTTCGAGTCGAAGGACTTCGTCAACGCGCGCAAGTCCTTCAACGAGCTGCTCTTCGAGAACCCGCTGCACCCCCGCGCGGATGACGCCAAGCACAAGCTGGCCGTCGCCGCCATGGAGGTGGGCGCCTACCGCGACGCGTACCAGACGCTGTCCAGCCTCGCCGACCGCGCCGAGGGCGCCGAGAAGGCGCAGCTGCAGGCCGAGGCCGCCCGCGCCGCGGAGGGTGCCGGCCTGTACGGTCAGGCGCTGACGCTGGCGGTGGAGGAGGCCGGCCGCGCCCAGGGCCCCGAGGCCCAGGCCGCCGCGGTGGCCCGCGTGGAGTCGCTGGTGGAGGGCCGCGCGGACTTCGTGGACATCGCCCGCGTGGCGGAGGGGCTGTCCCCGTCCAACCCCGCCTGGCCCGTCATCACCTTCAAGCTGGCGCGCGTCTACTACCACCTGCGTGACTGGACGCGGCTGGAGGAGACGCTGAACCGCTTCCTCGCCCAGGCCCCCAACCACGCCTTCGCGCCGCAGGCCCGCGAGCTGCTGGCCCGCGCCACGCGCCGGGTGGAGGCGAAGCCGCGCACGGTGGGCGTGCTGCTGCCCATGACGGGCCGCTACCAGCCCATTGGCGAGGCGGTGCTGCGCGGCATCCAGCTGGGGCTGGAGGGCAGCAACATCGAGCTGGTGGTGAAGGACACGCAGGGCGACGTCAACAAGACGGGCCAGGCCATGGAGCAGCTCGCCTTCGACGAGGGCGCCATCGCCGTGCTGGGGCCCCTGCTGGCGGACGACTCCAAGCGCGCGGCGCTGGTGGCCGAGGAGCTCCAGATTCCCCTGCTGACCATGAGCCGCCAGGAAGGCATCACGGACATGGGTCCGTACGTCTTCCGCAACATGCTCACCAACTCCGCGCAGGCGACGGCCATCGCCGACTACGCGATGAACGTGAAGGGCTACAAGCGCTTCGCGCTGCTGTACCCGAACATCCCCTACGGCGTGGAGCTGGCGGACACCTTCTGGGACGAGGTCACCTCGCGCGGCGGCGCCATCCGCGGCGCGGAGCGCTACTCGCACGACCAGACGACCTTCACCAACGAGGCCAAGAAGCTGGTGGGCCGCTACTACCTGGAGGACCGCGGCGACTACGTGGGCGGCGTGCGCGACATCCAGGGGGAGAACCTGGACGCCTACCGCCGCCGCAAGGCGCTGGAGAAGGTGAAGGCCGGCGTGGAGCCCATCGTCGACTTCGACGCCATCTTCATGCCGGACGACTGGCGCCGCGTCAGCCTCGTGGCCCCCGCGCTGGCGGTGGAGGACATCGTCACCAACGCGTGCGACCCGCGCGATTTGGAGCGCATCCGCAAGACGACGGGCAAGAAGGAGCTGAAGACGGTGACGCTCTTCGGCGCCAACCAGTGGAGCAGCCCGAAGGGGCGCTCGGGCCTGCCGGAGCTGGTGGAGCGCGGCGGCAAGTTCGTCACCTGCTCGGTGTACGTGGACGGCTTCTTCGTGGACTCGCAGCGCCCGGCCACGCGCCGCTTCGTGCAGCAGTACCGCGAGGAGTACAAGCAGGAGACGGGCAGGGACCCGGGCCTCTTGGAGGCCATCGGCTACGACTCGGCGCGCATGCTGCGCCAGCTCATCGACGCGAAGCAGGGCGCGCCGCGCACCCGCGGCGAGATGCGTGACGCGCTGGCCAACCTGAAGGACTTCGACGGTGCCACCGGCCGCACCTCCTTCAACGAGAAGCGCGAGGCGGTGAAGCAGCTGTTCCTGCTGTCCATCGACAGCAAGGGCATCACCGAAATCAACGTGGAGAAGGAGAAGGCGGCGGCGGCCCGGGGAGGCTCGGGTTCATGAAGCCGGGCCGGAGGGCGGCGGCGCTGTTGGCGGGAGGACTGCTGGCGGCGCTGGGCGGCGGCTGCGCGCATGCGCCCCCCAGGCTGACGCCGGAGGTGGAGGCGCGGCTCACGGGCACGCCGGGAGGCTACGTCTCCGGGAAGGTGGCGGGGTGGGAGGTGGAG
>NZ_JABBJJ010000620.1 GCF_012933655.1 Pyxidicoccus fallax
GTGTGGGGGCCCGGGGACGAAGGCGGGAGAGCACCGCCGGACCGCACCCAGCATAACGGCACCGCGCCCCGCGAGTCGCGCGGGCGGGTGCCCGCACTCGCCATGTCATTGCAGCAGCAGTCGTGTTCCTGATGCCTGACAGTCAGACAGAGGCACTCGGCATCGGGCACGATGACGCGCTGCTTCAGCGCTTGAGGTTGCGGAACGGGTTGTTGAACGGCTCGGGGCCCTTCTTGTCCGCGCCCGGAGCAGGACGTCCGCCACCGCTGGCTCCCCCGGAGCCCGACGGCTTGCTGCTCGCGCCGGAAGGCCGCGAGTCCTGCCGTGGCCCTCCGCCGCCGCCGCGCTCCGTCATCCGTCCCGGGCCCGTGGCGCCTCCGACGGCGGGCCGCCCGGAAGGCTGCGCCGCCCCACCCTCCTGCACCGCGCGCACGGACAGCGCCAGCCGCTTGCGCGCCAGGTCCACGGTGAGCACGCGCACCGTGAGCCGGTCGCCCACCTTCACCACCTCGGACGGGTCCTTCACGAACTTCGTGGACAGCTGCGACACGTGCACGAGGCCGTCCTGGTGCACGCCCACGTCCACGAAGGCGCCGAAGGCGGTGACGTTGGTCACCACGCCCTGCAGCACCATGCCCTCCTTCACGTCCTCCAGCGTGCGCAGGTCGTCCCGCATCTGCGGCGCCGTGAAGTCACCGCGCGGGTCGCGGCTGGGCTTCTCCAGCTCGGCGAGGATGTCCTTCAGCGTCATCTCGCCCAGGTCCGGGCCCAGGTAGCGCTTGGGGTCGATCTTGCGCACCAGCGCCGCGTTGCCCACCAGCGCGCCCACGTCCACGCCGAGGTCCTTCGCCATGCGCTCCACCACCGGGTAGCGCTCCGGGTGCACCGCGCTCGCGTCCAGCGGCTCCGGCCCGCGCACGCGCAGGAAGCCCGCCGCCTGCTCGAACGTCTTGGGCCCCAGGCCGCTCACCTTCAGCAGCTCGCGCCGCGTGGTGAAGCGCCCCTTCGTCGCCCGGTGCGCCACCAGCTTCTTCGCCAGCGACGGGCCCACGCCGGACACGTGCTCCAGCAGCTGCGGCGACGCGGTGTTCACGTCCACGCCCACCGCGTTCACGCACGAGTCCACCACCTCGCCCAGCTTCTTCTTGAGCAGCCCCTGGTCCACGTCGTGCTGGTACTGCCCCACGCCGATGCTCTTGGGGTCGATCTTCACCAGCTCCGCCAGTGGGTCCTGCAGGCGCCGGCCAATGGACACCGCGCCGCGCAGGCTCACGTCCAGGTCCGGGAACTCGTCGCGCGCCACCTCGGATGCCGAGTACACCGACGCGCCCTGCTCGCTCACCGACACCACCGGAAGCTGCGAGCCCATGGCCTTCAGCGTGTCCTTCACGAAGCCTTCCGCCTCGCGGCTGCCGGTGCCGTTGCCCACGGCGATGAGCTCCGGCTTGTGCTTCTTCACCACCGCTTCCAGCAGCTTCGCCGCCCTGGCGCGCTCGTCCGCGCTGCGCTCCGTATAGAGCGTCAGCGTCTCCACCACCTTGCTGGTGGCGTCCATCATCGCCAGCTTGATGCCTGTGCGCAGGCCCGGGTCCAGCGCCAGCACCGCGCGCGCGCCCGCCGGGGGCGACAGCAACAGGTGTCGCAGGTTTTCCCCGAAGACGCCGATGGCCTGCCGGTCCGCGCGCTCCTTCAGCTCCGCGCGCAGCTCCGACTCCAGCGACGGGCCCATCAGCCGCTCCCAGCCGTCCTCCACGGCGGCGCGCAGCTCTTGGGCGAAGAGGGAGTGCGGCTTCGTCACCACCCGCGTCGCGAGCAGCGCCTTCACCTCGTCATCCGGCATGCCGAGCTTCACCTTCAGCACGCCCTCCTCCTCGCCGCGCATGAGCGCCAGCACGCGGTGGGACGGGGCCTGGGACAGCGGCTCCTCGTGGCCGTAGTAGTTCTCGAACTTGGTGGGCTCGCCCTTCTTGGCGGGCACCACGTCCGAGCGCACCGTGCCCCGCTTCGTGCAGACCTCGCGGGCCTCGCGGCGCAGGCCGGCGTCCTCGGCCACGCGCTCGGCGCAGATGTCGCGCGCGCCCGCGAGCGCCGCCGCCAGGTCCGGCACCTCCTTCTCCGGATTGACGAACGGCTTCACCTTCCCGTTCGCGTCCTCGCCGCGCTTGCCCTCCTGCTTCCAGAGCAGGTCCGCCAGCGGCTCCAGCCCGCGCTCGCGGGCGATGGCGGCGCGCGTGCGGCGCTTGGGCTTGTACGGGAGGTAGAGGTCCTCCAGCTCGGTGCGCGTCTTCGCGGCCTTGAGGGCCTTCTCCAGCGCCGGGGTCAGCTTCCCCTGTTCTTCAATGGAGCGGAGGATGGTGTCGCGGCGGGAGTCCAGCTCGGCGCGCTCCTCGGCGCGGTCGAGGATGGTTTGAATCTGGACCTCGTCCAGACCTCCCGTGGCCTCCTTGCGGTAGCGCGCGATGAAGGGAACGGTGGCGCCTTCGGCGTTCAGCGCGAGGGTCCTGTCCACCTGCTCGGGCTTGAGGCCCAGCTCCTGCGAAAGCTCAGCGGCGTAGGCGTGCATGGCGTCGAAATCTATAACCCGACATCCGCCCACATCCCAGAGGCCGGCGGTCCGCCGCGTCCCTCGCTCGGCGGGTGCTCCGGCGAAGCGTTCAGGGCCGGAAAGTTGACAGGCCCCACGCGTCCCTAGCCGTGCCGCCGCGCCTCCCACTCGGGCCGCAGCAGGCCCCAGAACTGCAAGCCGCAGCGCTGCCCCAGCTGCACGCTGTGCTCGCGCATCGTGCCCTCCAGTGTGAAGCCCAGCTTGCGCGCCACCGCCTGCGAGGCGAGGTTGTCCGCCAGCGTCGTCAGCCAGATGCGGTGGAGGAAGGGCAGCGTGAAGAGCTGCTCCACCATCATCCCCACCGCGCGCGTGCCCAGCCCGCGGCCATGGTACGCGTCCGACAGCATGTAGCCGAGCTGCGCCCGGCCGTGCGTCTTCGACAGGTCCCTCGCGGACACCGTGCCGATGAGCCGCCCGTCGTGCTCCACGAACCAGCGAAAGCCCTTCGCCCGGGGTTCGCCCCACGTGCCCGCCTCCGTGATGCGCTTGAGGAGCCCCTCGCGCGAGTCGTCCTCCGTGTCCACGAAGCGCCGCGCGCCGGGCTCCGCGCGAAGCACCAGCCAGTAGTCCACGTGCTCCGGACGCGCGGGGACGAGACGAAGGTCGGAAGAACCCATGCCCGCCAGTCTACTCCCCGGGGGGGCGGGGCG
>NZ_JABBJJ010000621.1 GCF_012933655.1 Pyxidicoccus fallax
CGCATGTGTCGGGAGGACCCGTGAAGAAGTCCAAGCTGATCGCCGCGCTCGCGCTGCTGTCGTCTCCGGCCCTGGCGGCCACGCCGCCGGAGGGAGTGGAGTTCCAGCCGCGCCGCGGCTTCTTCACCGAGACGGACATCGGCGTGTTCTTCACCCTGGGTGGTGAGAACGTCTATTCGAACGCGCAGACGTACCTGCAGCTCGGGGTGGGGTACGACCTGACGGAGCAGATCTCGCTGGGGGCGCACTTCGGCCTCGGCTCGTCGGCGCAGAACTGCTTCGCGGGGTACCTGCCGGGCACGGAGACGTGCGCGCTGTCCGACAACTTCACCATGTCGTTCCTGAACCTCACGGCGGCGTACCACGTGAAGGTGATGGACCGGTTGTACCTGACGCCGAAGGTGGTGGCGGGCTACACGCGGTTGGACCCGGCGCCGGTGGACCCCGACGAGGGTGATCCGGGCCGCGCCGTCAGCGCGCCCAACGCGGGCCTGGGCTTCGGCATCGAGTACGCCACGGGCATGGACCACTTCTCCGTGGGCGCGGACGTGCTGGGCCGCTACGTCATCGGCCCCAACATCACCGCCTTCGCCATCTTCCCGAAGGTGAAGTACACGTTCTGAGCCTCGGTGGCTGATGAAGGGGGCCTTTGCCCCTTCCATCACGCGTCTTGAGGCGGGAGCAAAAGGGACTTCACGAACCGGAGGTACTTCTCATCATCCTCTTCGAAGATCTCGTCCCCGCCGCCCATATAGGCGCGCGCGAGTTCATCGGCGGCACGCTCCCTGCTGCCCAGCTCGAACTCACACTGCCCCAGGCGCAAGTGGACGAAGGGATTCCCCAGCCCATCAGGTAGCCGGACGGCGCTCCGCAGCGCGTCTCGCCCCTCCCGATGGCGTCCCAGGTGAAAGTACATGTCGCCGATGGCCGTGCACACCCAGAGCGCGGCGGGGTGACTGTCCGCGGGCGCTGGAATCAGCTCGAGCGCTTGCTGGAACAGCTTCAGCGCGCCTTCGAAGTCCTCCTTCGCCGCGAGCTCGTCTCCGAGAGCGCAGAGCTCGGAAATGCGTTCGTCGATGTTCTCTACTCGCGAAGACATCCTCGCTCCCTGAGCCCAGCTGCCTTCACCCAGCCTAGCACCCTCGGACCTGCTGGAGCCTGGTGACCGCGGCGCGGAGCCTGGCTGCCGCGGAGGGGCGTGCCCGGGCGCTGTCAGCCTCGCCTCGTGATTCCGTCGGTCGCCCCGGCTCACGCATCCCGCGTCAGCTGGCGGCGCGGTGCGGACGTCAGGAATCATGGCACCGAATTCCCGGGAGGGCGCGATGGCGATGAAGGATCATACGGGGCGGGCGATGTGCCGGGAGTGCAAGGCGAGCGTGCTCGACATGGAGCCCGCCTCCACGTCGCCCGAGTTCTGGCACGCCAAGGAGCGGGATTGCTCTCTCAGCGGGCGGATCCTGTCCCCCGGCGAGTGGCTGCCGTGGCGCTCCAAGCGGGTCCGGCGCACCCGGGACAGGGGCGCGAGGCTCGCCCGGAAGCTGAGGCCCTGAAACACACATGGGAGCCGGCCGGTGCGAACCGGCGCGACTCCCATGCTCACTGCCGGAGATGCTCTCGGCTCAGGCCGCGGCCTTGTCCCCGAAGGAGCCGCGCTCGGTGTAGTCGCGCTTCTGGGCGCTGACGGACACCTCGACACCGGCGCCGCCCGTCTTGGCATCCACGCCGACGCCCAGCTCCTTGTCCTTGAACGTGCCCCAGCTGCCCTTCGTCTTCACGGAGATGCCGTCGATGGCGTTGCCGAAGTCGCCGCGCAGGAGGCGGCCCGCCACCGTCTGGACTTCCTTGCCGCTCAGCCCGCTCAGCTCGAAGTCGCCCTTCACGCCGTAGTCGCCCGCGTCGCCGGAGAGCTCGCCCTTGATGGTGGTCTCCGCGGGGCCCGCGAAGGCGGCGGTGGTGGGGCTGGCCACGAACGCGGCCCAGTCACCCACCTTCGCCTCGTCGAGCGGAATCTTCGTCTCCACGGCGAGCTTGCCCTTCACCTCGCCGTTGATGCCGGTGAACGCCTGCAGCGAGTCGTGCACGGGGTTGCCGTTGGCATCCGTCCCCGACTGCTTCCCGAGCTTGCCGAACAGCTCGATGCTCGCCTGGGCCTTGCCCGTCACCTCGAGCTCGGTGGTGCGCACCAGGGACTTGGGCTTGCCGTTCTCGAACTCCAGCTTGTAGCTGGACGAGCCCGCGACGCTGGCGCCCGCGCCCACCGAGCCGCCCGCGCCCACCTCGCCGCCGAAGGACGCGTCCACGCCCGCGTCGACGCCGCCCTTGATCTCCACCGAGTGGAGGTTCTTCTGCAGGAACGCCACCTCGTCCGGACGCGGCGCGAGCGCGGCGCCGAGCAGCGGCTGGGCCGCGGTGGCCCCCGCGCCGGCGAGGATGAGCGCGCCCTTCTTCGCGTCCTCGGCGTTCTTGAACTTGTACTCCACCTTGCCACCCGCGGTGACGTGCGCCGAGGCCCCGGCACCCAGGCCCACGCCCGCGCCGGCCTCCGCGGAGACGACGTAGCTGCCGTCCTTCTCGCGCTTGATGCCGACCTCGCCCTTCAGCTCGACGTCCAGCTCCAGCGCCAGGCCCACCTTGCCGCTGACCTTCAGGCTGTCACCGGGGCCCAGGTCCTTGATCTTCCCGTCCAGGCCCGTGGCCTTGTCGATGCCGTCGAGCGCGGCGTCGTGCACCTTGTTCTGCAGCTTGTTGCCGAGCTCCAGCCCTTCCTTCGCCGCGAACTTCACCGCGTCGAACGCGGTCTTGCCCGCGTCCGCCGCCACGTCGGTGGCCAGCTCGAGGGTCTTCTTCTGCGCGTCGATGACCACCTCGGCCGCGCCCAGCGCGAACCGGCCGCCCGCCTTGACGGCGGACTTCGCCACGTCGGCGCCCGCCTGGAGCAGGTCCACCTGCGCCTGGATGCCCTTGCCCGTGAGGTCGACGGCGGTCTTCACGCCCTGCTTCGCGACGTCGAACCCGTCCTGCGCCAGGTCCACGCCCTTCTTCGCGACGTCCACGCCCTTCTTCGCGATGTCGAGGGGGTTGGGAATCGGCGGCTTCGGCAGCTCGATCTTGGGCAGGCTGGGCTTCGGCAGGCCGATCTTCGAAAGCAGACCCATGGCGGGGGGCTCCGGGGGGA
>NZ_JABBJJ010000622.1 GCF_012933655.1 Pyxidicoccus fallax
ACCCCACCCCGTCCTTCCACTCTGGCACGTAGGGGAAAGCAAACGTCACCGGGCATACCGGGCACCCGGGGCAATCTCAACCACGACAACGGGGCTGACCGCGCGTCCATCTGCCCGCGCGCATCAGCCCCGCTTGTCCTGCTCCGGTGTCGCTCGGGGAGAGGCTCAGCCCCCGGCCAGCGCGCGGGCGGCGTTGGCGTGCTCGCCGCTCGGCTCGCGCTTCAGGTACTCCTGGGCCAGCATCTTCGCCTTGGCGCCCTGCTTGGCGTCCTTCGACAGCAGCGTGGCGTAGAAGTAGTAGGCCGGGGTGTAGCCCTCGTCCGCGTTGAGGGCGCGCTGGTACGTCTCGTCCGCCTTCGCCGCGTCACCCTTGCCCTGGTAGACGCGCGCCAGCTCGGTGAGCGCCATGGCCGCGCGGTCCGCCTGGCCCAGGAACTCCTGGCTCGCCTTCTCGAGCTGCTCCTGGGCCTTCGCCCAGTCGGAGCGCTCGCGATAGATGGAGCCCATGGCGAGCCGGGCCTCCGGGTTCTTCGCCTTGGGGTCCTTCACCGCGCGCTGGTACTGCGTCAGGGCCTCGTCCAGCTTGCCCTGGCGGCGGTAGGCGTTGCCCAGCATCACCACCAGCTTGGGGCTGTCGCCCATGGTCTTGAGGGCCGTCTGGAGCGCCTCGGCGGCCTCCTTCTCGCCGCCCTGCTTGCCCATGAGCGCCTTGGCCAGCTCGACGTGGAACTGGGCGCGCGAGGCATCCATGCGGATGGCCTTGCGAATCTCCTCGGCGGCCGCGTCGAAGTTGCCCTCGGCCAGCAGACGGCGGCCCTTGATGAGGTGCAGCTCCGGGTTCTGCTTGTCGAGCGCGAAGCCGGTCTCCTCGCTCTTGGTCATCTCCGCGCGGGCCTTCTCCTTCTCCAGCGGCACCGCGGTGGCCTCGGACAGCTTCTGCTGCATGTCCGGCTTCAGGTCCACCATGGCCGCCGACACGCGGCTGATGAGCAGCGAGCGGGCCAGGTGCGCGGTGGCGAGCTGGCGCGGCGACGGCGGCGGGTCCGTCTCCAGCAGCTTCTTGAGCATGGAGTGGGCCAGCCCGTAGTTGGGCGTGTCCTGCTCCAGCATCAGCAGCGAGCGGCCCAGCAGCGACTCGGGGTGGTCCTTCTCGTAGCGCAGCGCGAAGTCGTAGTTCTTCCAGGCGGTGTTGTCCTGGCCGAGCCGGCGGTACACGGCGCCCAGGTTCGCGTAGATGCGCGGGTCGTCCGGGGACAGCACCTGCGCGCGCTCCAGGCTGTCACGCGCGCGGTCCAGGTCGCCCGCGTTCATCTGGATGAGGCCCAGCGTCAGGTAGAGCAGCGAGCTGGAGCGGCCCTGCGCGTCCAGCGCCTTCACCTTCTCCTCCAGCGCGCCCAGGGCTTCCTTGCCCTTGCCGCCGTAGGTCTGGATGAGGGCGTCGGCCGCGATGAGGTGCGAGCTGACGACGTCGTCGCCCGACTTGCCGGCGGCCAGGTGCTCCTCGGCCTTGCGGCGCGCGTCGTCGCCGCCGCCGTGCTCGCCCCAGCGGATGGCGTACGCGTACGCCAGGTAGCCGTGGGCCACGGTGGAGTCGGAGTCCACCTCCAGCACCTTGTCGGCCGCCTCGCTGGCCTTCTTGTAGCTGTCGAACGAGTCGTGCTTGAGCAGCTCGCTGGCCGCGTCCAGGCCCTTCTTCAGCTCGCGGGCCTTCTGCTTCGCGTTGGACGAGTACCAGCCGTAGCCGATGGCGAACAGCGGGATGGCCACCAGCAGCACCAGCGTCACCATCTTCCCGCCCTTGCCGCCGGACGGCGGGCGGCGGCGCGAGGCGGGCGAGTCATCGTCCTCGTCGTCGTCCACCTCTTCCACCACCACCGGGCGGCGGGGCGGCTGCGGACGGGCCGCGGGCTGCTCGGCGCGGGCCGTGTTGCCGGACGGCGCCTTCGCGGCGGGCTGCTGCGCGGTGGCCGTGGGAGCCTTCGCGGCGGGCTGCTGCTGCGCGGCCCCCGTCGCCGCGACGCTCGCCAGGGCGGCGGCGGACTGCTGGGTCGCGGACGGCTGCGCGGCGGCCTGCGTCTGGGGCGCCACCGGCGTCAGCACCGGGGCCGCGGGCGCGGCCGGCGCGGCGGGCTTGGGCAGGTCGATCTTGTACTGCTGGAGCAGCGTGACGGTATCCGGATCACCCGGGTCCGCGCCGTAGGCCTTCAGGAGGTTGGCCTTGCCGGTCTCCGTCTCGCCGGTCTTCAGCTGGAGCGCGCCGGCCATGCGCAGCGCGGCCTTGTCCTCCGGCTGCACCTGCAGCGCGCCGAGGGCCTCTTCCAGGGCCTTCTTGTCCTTGCCCTGCTCCGCGTACACGCGGGCGAGCAGCAGGCGGGGGTCGGCCACATTCGGGTGCGCCTTCACGCCCTTCTTGCAGACGACCATCGCCTCCATGAAGCGACCCATGCTCAGGTACGCTTCCGCCAGAGGCTTGTAGGCGGCGGACGAGGGGTCGGAAGCGAACGCGTGCTCCAACTTCGCGAGCTCGGCCGGGCTCAACGTCTTCGAGGGGGAGATAGACATTACCGGGGGTGGTGAAACGGGCGGGAAGGATACGCCTATGACGAGGGGTTTTTATGGCACCCGGTACGCGGCACGTCAATCGCAGGAATTCTGCTTGTCGGCTTGCGCTTGACACCACGAAAGGGCTCCGGTACTAGCCCATCCCACTTCGGCGGCCCCAAACCGCCGGGGCGCAGGAGGCAGCCAGTCGTACGTTGTGGGGGTGTAGCTCAGTTGGGAGAGCGTCGCGTTCGCAATGCGAAGGTCGTCGGTTCGATCCCGTCCACCTCCACCAAGCAGTGACGAAGGGCCTCACGGGAAACCGTGAGGCCCTTTGCATTTGGGGCTCTTTCCCCCAATTGCCGAATTGCAAAGCAGGCGGGCTTTGTTATCCGGAGTCGATGACGACGACCGACCCGTCTGCCTCCCTGTCCTTCTTCGCCCGCTTCTGGCTGGCCTGGCTGTGCTTCTGGCGGTGCCTCGTGTCCCGCGACTTCGCCCGGGCCGTGCTGCCCGCGAGCCGCGCCTATGACGCTGGCACGCTCGCCCAGCTTCCCGCCGGTGGAGCGGAGCCCGCCCCGCGGCCCCAGCAGGAAGCCCCCAAGCCGGTGGTGGTGAAG
>NZ_JABBJJ010000623.1 GCF_012933655.1 Pyxidicoccus fallax
GCCCCGTCCCCTTCCCCACCGGCCGCGTGGTGAAGAACGGGTTGAAGATGCGGCCGAGGTTCTCCGGCGGAATGCCGCACCCGGTATCACTCACCTCCACCACCACCCCGCCGGCGTCCTCCGCTCGCGCGTTCACGCGGATGACGTTGCGCTCCACCTGCCCCGGCTCAATCGCATGCGCCGCGTTGAGCAACAGGTTGAGCAACACCTGACACAGCCGCGCGCCATTGCCATACACGGGCGGCGCCGCGTCCACCTCCAGCTCGAGCCGGGCCCGCGGGCGGATGAGGTGCATGGCCATCTTCTCCGCGCTGCGCACCACCGCGCCCAGGTCCACCGGCCCGGACTCCATGCTGTCCGGACGCGCCAGGTTGCCCAGCTCGCCCACGATGACGCGCACCCGCTCGGCGCCCTCCCGGGCCTCGGCCAGCGCCGTCACCAGCTCCGAGCGCGGCGCCCCCGAGGCCCCGAGCGGCCGCAGCAGCTCCTCACGCACGAACTCCAGGTTGCTGATGATGAAGGCCAGCGGGTTGTTGATTTCATGCCCCACGCCCGCGGCGAGCTGCCCCACCGACGCCAGCCGGTCCGCGAACAGCAGCTGCGCCTGGGTGGCCTGGAGCTGCCGCAAGCTCTCCGACAGCCGCGTGTTGGCCAGCTCCAGCTCCGCCGTGCGCTCGCGCACCGTGGACTCCAGCAGCGCGTTGTAGCGGCGCGTCTCGCGCTCGGAGGCCTCCGCCTCCGCGCGCGCCAGCCGCTGCTTCTCCGCCACGGTGTCGCGCAGCTCGCGCGCCATGCGGTTGAAGGCTCGCGCCATGGCGCCGGTCTCGTCCTTGCGGTCCTCCGGCAACAAATGGCCGAAGTCCCCCTTCCCCACGCGCTCCGCGCCGGCCAGGAAGTCCGTCAGCGAGCGCCGCAGGGGCAGGAGCATCGACACGGCCAGCCCGCCGATGAGCAGCAGCGACACCACGGGCACGCCCACGCCCACGGCCTCCACCACCCGGAAGGCGCGGAGGCTGTCGTTCAGGAGTTCTTCCTTCTCGGCATGCTCGCGCCGCAGGGCCACCTCGATGACGGGCTCGACGTTCTCGGTGAGCGTGTGTCGCGCGACACGGAGCAGCCGCGTCTCCTCGCTTGGGACCACCGCCCGCGCGAGGGCCGCCGTCTCCTCCAGCCAGCGGATGTACTGGGTCTCTACCCGCTCCAGGTTCCCTGTCTCGGCCTCTGGAGACTCTCCGCCCTGCTCATGTTCGAGCGCCGCCAGCGCGTGGAGCTGCCGGAAGGTGGCCCGGGCGCGCGTCAGCGCCTCGTCGCGAATGGGGGCCGCGTCACGCTGGGTCTCGACGGCATCGAGCAGCGAGTGGATGTAGAGGGCGGCATCGGTGCGGAGGTTCCTCAGGAGCGCCTCCTGTTCCTCCGCGGCGATGCCGCGACTCTGCGTGCGCCGGGCCGTGAGCGAGCCGGTGACGAGCATCGCGCCCATCAACAACACGAGCGCTACCGCGGCCACGGTGAACAGCAGCACCTTTGCTCGGATCGTCATCCCTCGGCCGCCACCATCGGCCGGCGGGTTCCCAGCCCCACCCAGGCCCCGCACTCAGCGGTAACAGACCATGGCTGGCCGCATCGCAACAACAGGCCGGACCCATCGGGTGAAACATGACTCGATACATTTTCGAACCCCCCGAATACAGGCCCGGAGGCGAAGACCTCGATACAGCGACACTGGAGTCACGCCCCCGCAAACCAGCAAACCCCGTAGGGCCATCGGGACCCGGGCCCGTGGGAATGTTCTTGCGCGGTGACACGAAGGGTGGAAGCCCCGCGAGTCCTCGCCTGCCCTGCCCCGGAGTTGGAGGGGAGCACCAGGCCCGAGGTTGCGAACCGGACGCGCGAGACGAAGCGTGTGGCGGAAGGAGTCCGCGCGATGCCCGAGCCCACGGCCGTGAAGCCCCCGAGACGACACCGTCACCGCGGCCCCGTGGGCGCCCTCGTGGTGGCCGCGGCCTTTCTCGGCGCATGCGCCGCGAGCAGGAGCGAGACGCGGGACGAGAGCGCCGAGCGCATCGACGCCATCGTCCGTCCCGGACAGGCGCCGGAGCCCATTCCCGAGGGCATCACGCTCGGCCCGGATGCGCCGCCGCTGTCCGGCTCCCAGGGCGATGAACCGCTCGCGCTCCTGGAGGACCTGGAGGACCTGGAGGTCCCCACCGCGCCCGCGCCCGAGGCGTGGATGTTCGAGGACGAGGTGCATCCGCTGGTACCCTTCGCGTGGGGCGCCCCCGTGACGCCGACGCCGTGCACGGCCCCGCCGCATGGGGCCATCCTCCCCGCGCCCGTTCCGCTCACGTGCCTGCTGAACCCCGGGGCCATCGAGTACCGCATCCAGCCGCGTCCCGGCGGCAGCATCCCCGGCCTGCTGCCCTGAATTCCGAGCGGAGCCGGACCGCGGCGGCATCCCCGGCCTGCGGCCCTGAGTTCCGAGCGGAGCCGGACCGCAGCGGCATCCCCGGCCTGCTGCCCTGAATTCCGCAGCCAGCCAAGAGCGAGCAGCCCTGGCCTGTGTCGCCCTGACACCGAGCCCGGTTCTCGGCGGCAACACCCAGGCCTGATCCTGCGACGGTGACATCCGGGCCGCCTCCCCATGTGGGTGAGGCCGCGGCGTGGGCGCATCCGCCGCTTCCGCCGGGAGTCCTCCGCCTGCTCCACGAGCAGGGAGACGCGGCCCGCTTTCCACGCACACCCATGGCCGTGATAGCGAAGGGCCCGCGGGCGTCGCGCGGTGAATCGCGCGCCTCCAGCTCCGTCCGTGCGCCCATCCGGACACGCGGGAGCGCCCGGCCGCCTGCTCCACGAGGTTTCGGACACGGGAGGCGGCCAGAATAGGGCTCGGCTCCCCGGACGTTCTCGGCTCGCTCAACCCCCCTCAGGAGCCGACCGCATGTCCACGCTGCGCAGCCTGTGCCTCCTCGGACTCATGTCCGCGGGTGGCCTCGCCTGTAACGGGAGCGCCCAGGAGTCCGCTCCGGCCACCGGTGCCATCGACCTCCCCCGCCGTCCCGAAGCACCTCCCTCCGTTCCTCCGGAAGAGCCGGCTCCGACTCCGACACCGACGCCCGAGCCTCCCATCGCGGAGCAGCCCGCGCC
>NZ_JABBJJ010000624.1 GCF_012933655.1 Pyxidicoccus fallax
CCTTGGGGGCCTCCGCGACGGGCGCGGGCTGCTGCGGGGTGGCGGCGACGGGGGCCGGAGCCTCCGGAGCCGGAGGGGCGGCCTCCACCGGCCGGGACGGCTCGGCGGCGGCGCGCGGCGGCTCGACTGGAGCCGGCGGAGTCTGCGGAGCCTGGACGGCGGGCGGCGGCGTCTCCACGACGGGAGCCCGCGGGGGCTCCTCGACGACCGGCGCGGCCACCTGGGCCGGGGCCTCGGCCGCCTGGGCGGAAGCCTCGGAGGCGGACATGTCGGCGGCCTGCTGGCCGTCGCCTCCCGAGTCGGCGGACGCACCACCGCTGGGCGCGCCCACCTTGCGGCGGACGACGAAACCCTTCGCCGTCACGGGCGGCGCGGCCTGCTTCGGCTTGCGCTTGTCCAGAATCTTCTGGACCGCGGCGGTGGCCTGGTCGTCGTCGAGAGAAGACGAGTGGCTCTTGACGTCGTATCCGAGCGCCGCGAGCTCGTTTACGACCTCCTTGTTGTCGAGCTCAATTCCGTGGCCCTTGAGCTCCTTGGCGATTTCATGGACGCGCTTCTTCGACATATTGCCCTTGTTGGCCTTCTGCTCCGCCGCTTCCGGGGCGCAGTACCCTAGTCCAAACCCGAAAATGTGTGCGAGTGGTCCTTAACACCCACTCCCCCCCCACACCCTTTAGCTCTCCGTCCCCGGCTCCCACGCCTGCCCGAGCTGCGACGGGTCGACCTGCCCCGCCTTACCGCGGAAGGCTCTACCGAAGGCCTTCCGCTTCAGCGCTGCCGTCAGACAACCGGCACCGCACAGGTAGGCGCCCCGTCCTGGCAGCCGCCTCTTCCTGTCCACTGCTATCGCGCCCCCGGGGCCTACCACGAACCGGGTGAGCTCTGCCTGCGGGCGCCTCGAACCGCATCCGACGCACGTCCGGACCGGACCTGACTCCGCGCTCTGCTCTCCCGGCCCCGAGCGGCCGGACGGGCGCCTCACGTCTCCTCCCTTCCCTAGCTTACGGCGACTTGGTGGCTTCCGCGCCACCCTCCAGGCTCGCCGTCATCGCGCCGCGCTCGGCATTCAGCTCCGCGCGCAGCTTGGCCTCCTCCACGAGGTAGTTCTCCGCCGCGCTCTTCAGCTGGCGGGCCTTCTTGATACCCACACCCGGCACGTCGCCCAGCTTCGCCAGGTCCTTCTCGTTGGCGATGTCCTCCACCGACTTGTAGCCGGCGAGGATGAGCTGCTCGATGGTCTTCTCCCCCACCCCGCGCACGCGGGCCATGCGCTCGGACGGGTTGAGCTCGTCCGGATGGCGACGGGCCTCCGCCAGCCGGGCCTGCTCCCTTTCATAATCCATGCGCGACAGCTCCGCCTGGTCCTCCACCATCCGCTTGCGCGCGGCCTCCTGCATGGTGGGGATGCGGGCGGGGTCGATGCCGGGCAGCTGCGCCAGCATCTCGGGGTTCGCATCGGCCACGTCGCGGGCCTGGCGGAAGCCGTGGGCGTAGAGCGTCTCCACCAGCATCTCGTTGACGCCCGGCAGCGAGCCCAGCGAGCGGGTGGCGAACTCGCGCAGCTCGCGCACGCGGCTCTCGCTGTTGATGTCCAGCTTCCAGCCCGTCAGCTGGGCGGCGAGGCGCACGTTCTGCCCGCGCCGGCCGATGGCGAGGCTGAGCTGGTCGTCCGGGACGATGAGCTCCATGGCGTGGTTGGCCTCGTCGATGATGACGCGGCTGACCTCCGCGGGCGCCAGCGCCGAGCACACGAAGCGGGCCGGGTCCTCGTCGTAGGGGACGATGTCGATCTTCTCGCCGCGCAGCTCCTGCACCACCGCCTGCACGCGGCTGCCCTTCATGCCCACGCACGCGCCCACCGGGTCCACGTCCGAGTCACGGCTGGACACGGCAATCTTGGCGCGGCCACCCGGCTCGCGCGCCGCCGCCTCGATGACGACGATGCCCTCGGCGATTTCCGGCACCTCCATCTCGAACAGCTTGGTGAGCAGGTTCACGGAGGCGCGGCTGAGGACGATCTGCGGGCCCTTGGACTCGCGCAGCACGTCCAGCACGTAGGCCTGGACGCGGTCGCCGGGGCGGTACGTCTCGCGCGGCACCTGCTCGCGCACCGGCAGCACCGCCTCGGCGCGGCCCAGGTCCACGATGATGTTGCCGCGCTCGAACCGGCGGGCGATGCCGGTGACGATCTCGTTCTTGCGGTCCTTGTACTCGTTGAAGACGTTCTCGCGCTCCGCGTCGCGCGTGCGCTGCAGGATGACCTGCTTGGCCGTCTGCGCCGCGATGCGGCCGAAGCCGCGGCGGAAGGTCTTCAGCCGGAGGATGTCGCCGTACTGGTCGTCCTGCGCCTTGGCCTCGGCGGCGTCCTCGTCGCGGTAGAAGATCTGGAAGACGAGCTCGTCCCCGGACTCCACTTCCATGCCCTTCTTGTGGGCCTCGGCGATGGTGATCTGGTTCACCGCCTGCACCGGGTCGGTGATTTCATCCACCACGGTGATGGCCTGGAACAGCTCCACCACGCCCTTCTCGGGGTCGTACTTGGCCTCGAGGTTGCGGTCCTGGCCAAAGTGCTTCTTGGCCGCGGTCTTCATCGCGTCCTCGAGGGTGGCAATCAGCACAGCCCGCTCGATGCCCTTGTCCTTGGCGACCTGGTCGAGGACGAGGTTGAGGTTGACGCTCGGGTTGGCTTGCTGCGTGGGCATGGTCTTCTCCTAAAAGGGTCCACGGGCGTCCCCGCGCGGAAGGGGCGCCCTGTATGTCGACGTCTAGAACTCGAACTCCAGGTTCGCCTTGGCGATGTCCTTGAAGAGGATGTGGAAGGTCCCGGCGCCTTCCACCTCCACCGCGATGCCGTCGCCTGACACCTCGGCCAGCGTGCCGGTGAAGTTCTTGCGCGGGGGGTCTCCCAGCGGCCCGAACGTCTTCACCTTCACCTTCTGTCCCTTCACTCGCTCGAAGTGCGCCGGCTTCTTGAGCGGCCGGTCCACCCCGGGGCTGGAGACCTCCAGGCTGTACTCGTGGGGGATGAAGTCCTCCACGTCGAGCGCCGGGTCCACGGCGCGCGACACCTGGGTGCACTCGTCCAGCCCGACC
>NZ_JABBJJ010000625.1 GCF_012933655.1 Pyxidicoccus fallax
TGTCCGCGCCGGGCGGGGGCGGCGGGCCATCCACCGGAGGAGGCGGCGGCGTGGCCTGCGCGCGAGGCGCGGCGCGGCCGGGAGCGGGCGCGGCGGCCTGGGGCGCGAGCTTCGGGGGCGGCTTCGCCGCGGGCTTCGGCGCGGACTGGGGCGCCTCGGGGAAGTCCCACTCCAGCGGCGCGCCCTGCGCCACGGGGGGCTCCTCGTCCAGGGGCTCCGCCTCGACGATGTCCAGCGGCTCGCCGCGGGCGCGCGCCAGGGCGGTGTCCAGGTCGTCCGAGGCGACGACGAAGACGCGCACCTGCTTGCGCAGCTGGAAGCGCAGCTCGTCCACCAGCGTCAGGTCACCCGGGTCCTCCACCGCGACGTGGATGCGCTCGGTCTTTCCCTCCACCTCCAGCCGGAACGGCATCACCCGGTGCTCGGCCTGGAAGTCCAGGGACACCAGCGAGGTGACGGCCGGGGGGATGTCCTCGGGCAGCTCGGTGAAGGGCAGGCCGTGCTGGGTCGCCAGGGCGCGCGCGATGTCCGCGCGCGTGCACAGCCCCTGGGATATCAGCACCTCGCCCAGCTTCTGGTTGCCGGGCGCGCCACGACGGCCGAGCGCCGCCCGCACCTGCTCTTCCGTCACCACTCCCGCCGCGATGAGCAGCTCGCCAATCTTCTTTCGCATGGGCCCGGACTACCGCTTGACCTTGGCGAGGTACTCCTCGCGGGAGAAGACACCCTTCTCGATGAGCAGCTCGACCATCGCCTTGAGGGCGGCGACCTCCTTGCGCTGCACCTCCTCCACGCTGCGCAGCAGCTCCGCGGGGCTGCCGCTGGCCGCGGGGCGCACGGTGGGCGTCTCCGTGCTGGGGCGCGTGGGAGCGGGCGTGGGCGTGGGCCGGGCCGCGGGCGCGCTCGTCGCGGCGGCGGCGGCCGGGTCCAGGTCCTTCAGGTTCTTCACCACCGTGCGGCCCTGGGCGTCCACCACCTTGAAGTTGGTGTCCGCGTCCTCCAGCTCGGCGTTCTCCTCGTAGATGCGCGAGAAGGCCCGGGCAATGGAGCTGCGGCCCGCCACGTTGGGGACGATGCGGCACTTGGTGACGGCGCGCAGCTCGTCCAGCATCCGCACGTTGAGCGGGTCGGACATCGCCACCACCAGCGTCTTGCCGTCGTCGCGCAGCTGGAGCGGCAGCACGGAGAAGTCCCGCGCCGTCTGGGCGGAGATCTTCGCCTTGACGTGTGGCGGCACCACCTGCACCGCGTCCAGGTTCACCGCCGGCATGCCGAGCTGCTTGGACAGCGCGCGCACCAGGATGTCCTCGGAGACGAGGCTCATCCTGACCAGGATTTCGCCGAGCTTCCCGCCCCACTTCGCCTGTTCGGCGAGCGCGGCCTTGAGCTGGCTCTCCTGCAGCACGTTCGCCTTGATCAGCAGTTCACCGAGCTTGATCTGTGCCATGTCGTTGGAACCACTCTAGATCGACTCGGCGGTCAGCGCCCCTTCTTCCGCGCCTGCCCGCTCAGGAACCCGGCACGACCGGAGGCGAGGCTGACACCGGAGGCCCCGGCGGGGGGCTCCCGGCCGGCAGCTCCCGGCCCCGCTCGTCCACCTCCACCACCTTGGCCCCCTCGGGCGGAGCCATCTCGTACAGGGTGAGGTCGGGCCGCCCGTTGAGGGAAATCTGCTGGTAGCGAACCTGGAGCTTCGTGTCGGCCTGCTCGGCCACCAGCTCCACCCGGCCGGGGAAGATGAGCGAGCCCTTCTCCAGGAAGTCGTCGAAGGCCAGGTCGTACCCGGGCACGCCGCGCACCTGGCTCTTGAGCACGCGCAGGTACTTCGTGTGCACCTGGAGCACCTGGGTGGCGGGCCCCCGGTACAGGGTGAGCACATAGGTGCCCTTGTCGCGGTCCAGCTCCAGCGTCATCCGCTCCGGGGGAATGAGGGGCACCTGGCCGAGCATGATGGCCACCAGCTCCTCGCCCGGCAGCACCACCGGCAGGAAGCGCGAGACGTTCTCCGCGCTCGCGGGCCCCTGGTACCAGGTGTTCGTCTCGGACTGGTACAGGCCGAAGCGTTTGCCGTCCGACGCCAGGGAGGCGAGCGGACGGTTGAAGAAGTCGAAGGTCTCGAAGTGCAGCAGGGCCGGCCGGGTGATGGCCACGAACATGCTGATGGTACCGCTGGCCTGGGGCGACTGGACGCGCAGCTTGGCATCGCCCTCCAGGGACACGATGTTGTCCTGGTTCTCCTTGACGCGCTGATAGACGACCTGGGCATCGGTGAGCTGGCCCTCGGGGCCGAACTCGATGTTCTTGGGACAGGCTGAACAGAGAACTGCCAGGAAGATTGCGGCGGCTGCGCGGTTCATATCTCCTAGTCTGGGCCATGCCGCCCGCCCGGTCACCCACCAATGAGCCTGAACGACATCCTTCATTACCTCCGCCTGGGTGGCGTCACCCTCGCCCTGCTCATCCTCGCCTCCATCATCGCGCTGGTCGTCGCCGTCGAGCGGCTCATCGCGCTGTGGGGGGTGAGCGAGCGCTCGCGCACCCTCGGCGAGACGGTCAACAAGCACCTGCTCCGCGGTGACGTGGCCGCGGCCCGCACCGCCGCCGAGCGCTCCGACGCGGTGGCCGCCGACATCTTCCTCGCCGGCTTCGACCGGCTGGAGCGCTCCCGGACGTCCGGAGGCGCGGGTGTGGAGGCCGCCGTGGAGCGCGAGCGCGCCCAGGTAGGCCTCAAGCTGCGCCGCAACCTGTGGGTGCTCGCCACCATCGGCTCGATTACCCCCTTCGTGGGCCTGTTCGGCACCGTGGCCGGCATCATGCGGTCGTTCAAGGACCTGGGCCTGGACGTGGAGGCCGGCGGCACCGGCGGCAGCGCGGCGGTGATGACGGGCATCTCCGAGGCGCTCGTGGCCACCGCCGTGGGCATCCTCGTCGCCGTGCAGGCGATGCTCTTCTACAACTACTTCCAGGCCCGCCTGTCGCGCGTGCTGGTGGAGCTGCGCCTGCTGGGCGACGAGTTCGTGGAGCTGCTCAAGGAGCGCGCCACGGGCGCTCCCCTCCCCCC
>NZ_JABBJJ010000626.1 GCF_012933655.1 Pyxidicoccus fallax
ACCTGCTCGCGACCCCCGCCGCCGCCTCCAACGCCGCCCCCGGCTATGCCGAGACCACGGACTGGCTGGAGCGTCAGTCCCAGCCCGAGCGCTACACGCCGCTCAACCTCCTCGACGGCCGGGACACCACCGCCTGGTGCGCCACCGGCGAGGACCCGGCCCCCATCACCATCGGCTTCAAGGACGCCGTCACCGTGGACGAGGTCCGCGTCTACACGGGAGACGGCACGGACCGGGCCGCATTCAAGGCCCGCGCCCGGGTGAAGAAGTTCACCCTCACCAGCGTGGACGCCTCCCGCAGCCTCACCGTGGAGGACAAGCGCGGCCTGCAGGTGGTGCGCCTCAGTCAGCCCCTGCCGGGCGCCCGCTTCATCCTGGAAGTCGTGGACCGCTTCCCCGGCGCCAGCGACGACGCCCCCGTCTGCATCACCGACCTCGTCTTCGTCTCCGGCGGCAAGGCCCTCAACGGCACCTTCCTGGCCTCGCGCCTGAAGTACGACGCGCGCCTGGCGCCGCTCCTGGGCACCTGGTTCGGGGGCCTGGAGGGCGCGCCGGAGAGCTTCCTGTCCTTCTACCTGGACGGCACCTTCCGCTACACCCGCGAGCCCCTGGAGGGCGGCGGGCCCACCTCCGTCACGGGTACGTACACCCTGTCCGGAAGCAGACTGTCCCTGGACGTGCCCAAGCGCGGGAAGGCGACGGCGCGCCTCGTGAAGGGTGGGGAAGCGGGCACACGCTCGCCAGAGGCCTCGCTCGAAGTGGAGGGACCCCTGGCGGAGGATTGGGGCCGCGAGTTCCGCGGCAGACCCTGAGCGAGCGGGGCGGAAGAATCCGCCCGACCGCACTCCTGGGTGAGGGGCCGGGCGCCTAGAGGACGGCCAGCTTCTTCTTCGAGCTGAAGTGCCGGAAGAAGACGATGATCTCCTGCACGGCCACCTTCACGTCGGTGGCGTCCTGGAATTCCGACTCCAGGAAGATGCCACCGCACGACTCGCACGTGTCGTAGTGGAGCGGGTGCTGGCGGTCGCCACCGTCCACTCGGACGAGGTCGACCTGGCACTCGGGGCACTGACCGGTCAGCGCCTCCGCATCCACCTTGCCGCCCTGGCTCTCCAGCCCGGGGAGGTTGTTGTGGAGCAGGACCCGGTTCAGGTCCGCGACGTCAATCCAGAGGCCGCCGCAATCTCCACACTTTCGCAACGTCAGATCATCCCCCTCGAGATCGGCCATCTCGACGTTGCAGCTGGGGCAATCCATGGGACGGGTCATTCTCCTGCAATGGGGGAGGGGTGCTCCCCAGTGGTTCGGAGAATGATAGGTCGCGCGAAAATTCGGATGCAACCCACGTCGCCGCTTCTGTTGGCAACGCGCCGTCTCTTCGCCAGCTTCCTCTGCCCCTTCAGGCCTTCGCCTTCACCCGGCGGATGTCCGCGCCCAGGCTCCGCAGCTTGCGCTCCAGGCGCTCGTAGCCGCGGTCCAGGTGGTAGACGCGGCTGACCTCCGTGCGCCCCTCGGCCCGCAGGCCCGCGAGGATGAGCGACGCACTCGCCCTCAGGTCCGTGGCCATCACCGGCGCCCCGCTCAGCCCCTTCACCCCCTTCACCACCGCCGTGTGCCCCTGGATGGTGATGTCCGCGCCCAGCCGGTGCAGCTCCGGCACGTGCATGAACCGATTCTCGAAGATGTTTTCACTGATGACGGACGTTCCCTGGCTGACGCACATCAGGGCCATGAGCTGGGCCTGCATGTCCGTGGGGAAGCCCGGGTGCTCGGTGGTGGTGATGTTCACCGAGTTGAGGGTGCGGGGGGCCTTGCAGCGCAGGCCGCCGCCCTCGGCGGTGATGGTGCAGCCCGCCTCGCGCAGCTTGTCCACCACGGCCTCCAGGTGCTCGGGCACCGCGTGCTTCACCAGCACGTTGCCGCCGGAGATGGCCGCCGCCACGAGCAGGGTGCCCGCCTCGATGCGGTCCGGGAGGATGGCGTGGTCCACGGGCTTGAGGCCGTCCACGCCCTCGACGGTGATGACGGAGGTGCCGGCGCCTTCAATCTTCGCGCCCATCTTGTTGAGGACGCGGGCCAGCTCCTCGATTTCGGGCTCGCGGGCGCAGTTCTCCATGATGGTGCGGCCCTTGGCGAGCACCGCGGCCATCAGCACGTTCTCCGTGCCGGTGACGGTGATGACGTCGAAGTTGACGGTGCCGCCCTTGAGCTGCTTCGCCCGGGCCTCCACGTAGCCTTCCGTCAGGTGGATGTCGGCGCCCAGGGCCTTGAGCCCCTTGAGGTGCTGGTCGATGGGCCGGGCGCCAATGGCGCACCCGCCCGGCATGGACACGCGGGCGCGGCCGAAGCGGGCCACCAGCGGCCCCAGCACCAGCACGCTGGCGCGCATCGTCTTCACCAGCTCGTAGGGGGCCTCCGGGTGGATGTGGCCGTTGACGCCCACCTCGCACACGTCCTTCTTGCGCGCGGTGAGCCGCTCCGCGTCGCAGCCCATGGTGCGCAGCACCTTGAGCATGGTGGCCACGTCCGCCAGGTCCGGCACGTTGCGGTAGGTGGAGGTGCCGTCCGCCAGCAGCGCGGAGGCCAGGATGGGCAGCGCCGCGTTCTTCGCGCCCGAAGCCTGCACCTCGCCGTGCAGCTCCTGGCCACCCTTCATCACGATCTTGTCCATGGTTCCCTGCTTCTTCAGCCCTGTGGCCCGTCAGCCGCGGGCTGTGTCCCAAATGCCATGCGCTCCCGCCGCTCCAGGTCCTTCTCCACGCGCGCGTCGGCGTAACCCGCCGCCCGCAGGAGCTCCAGGACGGCCGGGCCCTGTGTCTCGCCAATCTCCATTGCAAGGAGCCCGCCAGGCTCCAGCCACCGCCGCGCACCCGTCACCACCCGGCGGATGAGGACGAGCCCGTCCGGCCCGCCGTCCAGCGCCAGCTTCGGCTCGCGCCGCACCTCGGGGGACAGCGTCGGGATTTCCGCTGTGTCGATGTAGGGCGGGTTGGAGACCACCACCTGGAAGCGGGGGGCGTCCGGGG
>NZ_JABBJJ010000627.1 GCF_012933655.1 Pyxidicoccus fallax
GCTCGAAGTCGCGGGGTGTGTCGAAGCGTGGGGGCTCGTTGCCCAGCACCACCTCGCGCTTGCGGCGCTCGGTGCCCTTGTCCATGGCCCGGATGCGCTGGAGGCCGGCGCGGAGCCTGTCGTAGGTGACGTCGTTGGGGACGACGTCGAGGCGCAGGAGGCCCTCGTGGACGTAGGGCGGGGGCGAGCGGTCGAAGGCGAGCTGGATGCGGGTGGCGGTGGCGCGGGAGATGAGGGCGCGGGCGGGCTCCTTCACCTCGGCGCGGCGGGGGAGGACGGCGACGAGGTCCCCGTTGTGCAGGCGGGTGGGGAGGGGACGGCGGTCGGCGCGGCCGAGCGTGACGAGGAAGCGGCCGCCCAGGCCCACTTCTTCTTCGATGGACTCCAGGTCCAGGACGGACAGGCCGTGCTCCTCGCGCTCCTGGAGGGAGAGGCTCTCGGCGAGGGAGGCCAGGCGGGCTTTCTCGGCCTCGCGCTCCCGGGCGAGGAGCGAGCCAAGGTGGTCGAAGAAGGAGACGTCACGAGCCATGGCCCCGTCATGCCACCAGGGCGGGGCGGCGGCCAGCGTCTCTCGCGGGCCGTGTCGCCGAGCGTGCGGCGGAGCGGGCAGGGGGGCGGGTAGAGTGGGCGTGGGAGGTGTCGAGCGTGAATGGACCGGGTGTGCCGCGGGACTTCGTCGATGCTGTGCGCAAGCGGCCGGGGATGTACGTCGGGGACGTGGGCGTCTACGGACTGCACCACCTCGTCTACTTCCTCCTGGATGCCGTGTTCCTGGATGAACGCCGCGGAGAATGCGGCGGCTTCGAGCTGGAGGTCGACGCGGAGGGAGGGCTCTCGCTGGTCGCCGGAGGAAACGTCGTTCCTCCCGAGGGAATGCTCGAGGAGGCGGAGGGAGCCCTCTTCTTCAGACAGCCGAAGACCCACGGCTGGGCGTGGGCCAACAGCCTTCCTGTCTCCCTCGCGCTCTCGTCGCGCTACCAGCTGGACGTCTGGGACCAGGGACGCCAGTGGCGCCTGATGGGTGAGCAGGGGCGTCCCAGGGGCGGGGTCTCCGAGGTGACGCCGGTGGAGCCCGTGTCGGTCCAGGGCCCGCGAGTTCTTCGCGTGCGTCTCGTTCCGGATGCCACTGTCCTGGAGGTCACCACCTTCGACTCGGAGCGGCTCTCGCGGCGCTGCCGGGAGCTGACGTACCTCGCCCCCGGGCTGCGGGCGCGTTTCATCGACCACCGGACCGGCGAGGACTCACGGCTCTATTATCCGGGTGGCATCACCGAGCGGCTCCGGGAGATGACCGCGGACGTGCCGCGCCGCCATGCCGAGCCGCTGTCCTTCGACGTCTCGTGGGAGACGCTCCGCGTGCGGTGCGCGCTCCAGTGGTGTGAAGAAGGCGAAGGCGTGTGGTCGTACGCCAACACGGTGTGGACCCGGAAGCAGGGGGTGCACGTGGACGGCGTCTTCCTGGCCCTGCGCGGGGCCCTCGCGCAGCTCACCGGCGAACGGGTCCAGGACTTCTTGCGGTCGAGGCTGAGTCGCGGGCTGTGGGCCCTCGTCGCGGTGGACGGTCCGGATGAGCGCATGGCCTTCAAGGGGCCCACGAAGGATCTGCTCGCCATCGAGGGACTGAGGGAGGCCGTGCAGGCACGGCTTCAGCCCCTGTTGGTGGAGGCCCTGCGCGAGCATCCCCTCAGGTCCTGGCTGGTGGAGCAGGGGCTGGTTTTGTAGCAGCCGGCCATCCAGCAGATGGTCGAACTCATTGTCTCAGCGCTGGCGCAACTCCAATAGCCCCGCGTTCATGAGCCGCTGGCGCACCTGCCCCGCCAGGGCGACATGTTCGGCGTTGTCCGCCGTGAAGCCCTCCACTGGCAGCACCAACAGCGTGCCGTGCTCCCCCAGTGACTCGATGCGTACTCCATCAGGCATTGGAGGCACTTCGCCCTGTCGGCGCGAAACGTATGTCAACCAGCCGGCTCCGACAGGCCCCGAATCCTTCCTGCCGATGAGGAGCGTGTAGTTGTTCGTGCTGACGAGCCCGTGGTCCACGTCCCATGCTTCCACCATTATCGTCATGAGCCGCGCCAGCATCGGGACGTTCAGCAGGCGCGGGCTCGTCGTGCCCCCGCCTCGGAGCATCAGGATGCAGCTGTTGGGGGTAGAGGTGTAGGCCCCACAGGTGATGGTGATTTGGAGTGCGGGGGTCTCCTCGTTCCAGAAATGCGTGAGGAAGCCCAGTTCTTCGATGACGCGTTTGTTGCGGTCGGTCCAGTGCCGCCCCCGCAGCATTTCCTCTTCCAAGGGCGCCAGCACTTTGGTGTCGACCGGCACGCCAGGCCTGCCCCGGGTGGTGTGGCCACGGGTGTACCAGTGGCGCAGGGCCGGATCGCACTCCGCCAGGGATTGGAAGAGGCGCTGGGCTCGCCGCGCGCACTCCGTCGCGGACTCCTGGCGTGCTCCCCAGTACATGAGAACGTTGTGGCTCTCCTGCTCGAACAGTCCGTCAGCGCGCATGCAGTCATCTCTTGGGACGGAGGGGGACGTGGACGACCTGGATGTTCTTGAGTCCTGCCTGCTTGAAGAGTTGCTCGAAAGCAAGAGTCGTATGTGCCTCGGCGACATGCCATTCCAGCGGCAGGCCCAGGCGCTCGGCCAGCTGCGATTGCCGCCTGGCCTGCTCCATCAGTCCCTTGAACCCCTCACCCCGTGCAAACCAGGGCAGGGGGATGCCATCCGCATCGAAGAACTGCTGGTACTGCTCGCCCTTGGCCTCCAGCAGCACCTGGTGTGGGCTGAAGCCGTCGTACTCCACGTCATTCACCATGTACACCTCCGACGCGGGACGGCCCGTCACCTGCTGCTGGTAGCGCTGCGACTCCGCCGAGCCTGCCGGCTTCTTGCTGACCCACTTGCCCGGCCCCTGCGCCGTCGGAGGCTTCGCGCTACCGCCTCCCCCACCACCGCCCACGCTCCGACTCGTCATGTGCAGCACGTAGAAGGCCCCTGCCC
>NZ_JABBJJ010000628.1 GCF_012933655.1 Pyxidicoccus fallax
GGATGGTGGGCGTGGTGGGCGGGCCGCACAAGGTGGAGGCTGCGCGGGCGCTGGGGGCGGACGTCGTCATCGACAAGAGTGTGGAGGACTTGTGGAAGGCGGCGGAGCGGGCGTCTCCGCGCGGGTACGACGTGGTGCTGGACGCGAACGGGCCGTCCACGCTGCGCGACAGCTATGCGCACCTGGCCTCGCCGGGGAAGCTGGTGATTTATGGGTTCCACTCCATGCTGCCGCGAACGGGTGGGAAGCCGAACTACGCGAAGCTCGCGTGGGACTGGCTGCGCACGCCGCGCTTCGACCCGCTGTCGCTGACCAACGACAACACCAGCGTGATGGCCTTCAACCTGTCCTATCTCTTCGAGCAGCGCGCGATTCTGGAGGAGTCGATGGCGCGGCTGCTGGGCTGGGTGGAGGAGGGGAAGCTCGTGTCGCCGCGGGTGACGCGCTTCCCGCTGGACGCGGTGGCGGACGCGCACCGCGCGCTGGAGTCGGGGACCACCGTGGGGAAGCTGGTGCTGGTGCCGTGAATCCGTTGCCGCGGGTACTCCGCGGCGGGCTTCAAAAGCAAGCAGCATTCGGTGAAGCCTCTCACGCGAAAATGCCCATGATACTCACAAATCGAGAATGCAGGTTTGCTCTTGCGGCTGCCTGTATCTCCCGGCATTCCTTTCATTGCCAGCAAGCCGGCGCTCATTGTCTGGCATGACGGCCGCTGTCAGACCGGTGATCCATGCTGAGTCTCTCTCTCCTCGGACTTGGTGTGCCTGGCAATCTTCAAAGGAGGCGGTTCTTGTTGAAGGACATGTCGAAGCTATTCACGGGCTCCTCACGAGGCACCCGGCTGACAGTGGTGTTGGGCGTCGTCGCGAGCACCTCGCTGGGATGTGGCCCGGTAGCCGACTCGCAGGAGAGCGGGCCGTCCCAGCCGGAGTCCCGCGAGGACGAGGTCATCCATCTGACCGATGACCGCATGGACGTCTATGCGCACCCCGACCCGACGCTCCGGGCGCGGGCGATGTACTCCACGCCGGTCATGATGTACCAGAGCGTGGGGCCTACCCTGGAGGACCTGACCACCTCGACGCGACTGGGGAACTTCTTCAATCTCTGCTCGACGGAGCGCTTCCGGGACGACCCGATACTTGCGGATTGCTCGGGTGTGCTCATCGACGATGACCTCGTGCTCAGCGCGGCCCACTGCATCAAGAAGTCGGACGCCTGTGGGCCCGCCGGCTCCCTGCTCTGGGTCTTCAAGTACTACCGCCCCGCGGCGGGCGCATACGAGACCATCACCACGGATGACGTCTTCAGGTGCAAGGAAATCGTGGCGAAGGGCTCCGCGCCTGCGACGGACTTCGTTGTCACCCGGCTGAACCGTCCCGCGGCGCCCCGTTTCACTCCCGCTCCCGTGGCCTATGGCCGGCAGGCGGTCGTCCCCGGGCACTCGGTGGCGACCATTGGTGCCCCCAGTGGCATTCCCCTCAAGATCGCCGCGAACGCGACCGTCACCAGCGGCACTGCGACGGACAACCCGGCCGCCACCCTCGACATCCTGGGGGGGAACTCGGGGGGCGCGGTGTACTCGACGGACGGCTACACGGTCGCGGGCGTCGTGCACAGCGCGTATGGCCCCTCGGATGAGTATCAGTGGGATGGGACCTGTCGGAAGGCCTACAGCGGGGTCAACGTCCACGGGAACTTCTATGTGATGCCAGCCATCCTGGACACGCTGTGCAGCACGCCCGGCGTCCTGAGCCAGCGACTGTGTGCTCCCGTCAAGGGGCACGCGGATGGCGTCAGCCCGGCGGGAGTCTTCTCCGGTGGGGCCTTCGACCGGCGAAACCTGGGGCAGGCTGTCTCGGTCGAGGCTGTCTTCGATTTGGCCGGTGCCACGGTGACCACCACCGCGAACCGCACCCAGCGGGACATCCTCCGGCGATTCGGCATCACCGGAAATCATGGCTTCAGCGTCGAAGTGCCTGCGCAGTTCCGTGATGGGGTCAACCACATCGTGGATTTCTACGCCATCGATCCGGTCGCGCAGACGCGTGTCAGCCTGGGGCGGAGGACGTTCAATCTCCCACTCGACCGGACCGCTGTCGCCCTGGGGTCGGATTTCGACCGCAATGGTCATGCCGACCTGCTCTGGTTCAAGCCGGGCACCCAGGAGGTGAGCTTCTGGTTCCTCGAGGACACCACCATGTTTGGCGCCGCCAGCCCTTCGATGCCGGCGGGCGCGGCGGGGTGGGAGCTGCGTGGAACGGGTGACTTCAACCGCGACGGTCACGCCGACCTGCTCTGGTTCAAGCCGGGCACCCAGGAGGTGAGCTTCTGGCTCCTCAATGGCACCACCGTGGTGGGCACCGCCAGCCCGTCGTGGTCCGTGGGCGCGGCGGGGTGGGAGCTGCGTGGAACGGGTGACTTCAATCGCGACGGCCACAGCGACCTGCTCTGGTTCAAGCCGGGCACCCAGGAGGTGAACTTCTGGTACCTCAATGGCTCTACCGTGCTGGGCGCCGCCAGCCCTTCAACGCCGGCGGGCGCAGCGGGGTGGGACTTGCGTGGAACGGGTGACTTCAACCAGGACGGCGACACGGACCTGCTGTGGTTCAAGCCGGGCACCCAGGAGGTGAGCTTCTGGTACCTCGATGGCACCACCGTGCTGGGCACCGGTGCCCCGTCGTGGTCCGCGGGCGCGGTGGGGTGGGAGCTGCGTGGAACGGGTGACTTCAACCGCGACGGCCACAGCGACCTGCTCTGGTTCAAGCCGGGCACCCAGGAGGTGAACTTCTGGTACCTCAATGGCTCTACCGTGCTGGGCGCCGCCAGCCCTTCAACGCCGGCGGGCGCGGCGGGGTGGGATCTGCGCGGCTAGTACCTCAGCACAGAGGTTCTGACCGATTGGCTTTGGGCCTGCTCAGCGTAGGACGGGCAGAAGTTCCGGGGCCAGCAGCAGCTCGATGCTGCGGGCCTGTCCGGCGCTGCGCCGGATGAGCCC
>NZ_JABBJJ010000629.1 GCF_012933655.1 Pyxidicoccus fallax
CCCCATCACCCTGGTGGTGGGCGGAGACGTGACGCTGGGCCACAACCACCAGACGTACTTCGACGCCGAGGTGGCCAAGGGCCGCTCCCGCGAGGAGATGCTCGCCTACGGCTTCAAGGAGGTGAAGGCGCTGGGCGACGCGGCCGACCTCTTCGTCGTCAACCTGGAGTGCCCCTTCACCGAGGGCGGCGAGAAGCTGCCCAAGAACTTCAACTTCCGCGCCCGCCCCGAGCTGGTGGGCTCGCTGGTGGCCGGCGGCGTGGACGTGGTGAGCCTGGCCAACAACCACCTCATGGACTACGGCGCCCAGGGGTTGGTGGACACGCTGGTGACGCTGGAGGCGGCGCGGATTCCGTACTTCGGCGCGGGCCGCAACCTCGCCGAGGCCCGCCGGCCCGCCATCCTCACCGTGGGCGGCGTGCGCGTGGCCCTGCTGGGCTACTTCTTCCTCGGCGAGCGCAACATCGAGCCGCCGCAGGTCTACGCCACCGAGACGACGCCGGGCGTGGCCGGGCACTTCTCCGACGTGGAGGTGATGGAGCGGATGCTCCGCGAGGACGTCATCGCCGCGAAGCAGCAGGCGGACGTCGTCCTGCCCTTCTTCCACTGGGGCCGCGAGGGCACGTACACCCCGGAGCCCTACCAGGTACGGCTGGCCCACGCGGCGATTGATGCGGGCGCCAGCGGCGTGCTGGGCAGCCACCCGCACGTGCTCCAGTCCATGGAGCTGTACCAGGGCGCGCCCGTCGTCTACTCACTGGGGAACTTCGTCTTCGGAGGGAACTGGAACCCGCGGGACAAGCGCAGCGCGCTGTGGAAGGGGCGCTTCGGCCCTGGCGGTTACCTCTCCAGTGAGGTGCTGCCGCTCCGGACGGACCGATATCCCGAGCTGCCCTTCCAGCCGGTGCCCGTGACGGGCGAGGCGGCGGAAGAGGTGATGCGGCTGCTGGCCGATTCGTCGAAGGCGGTGGACCGAATGCTGCCCGAGCTGGAGCCGTGGGCCCGGCCGCCTCCCTCCCCCGGGAGCCAAGGGAGGGAGTAGTCCTCGCGTCAGACCTTGTTGTTGGCCTGGCCCTTCTTGGCCCGGCTGCGGCGGCGCTTCAGCTGGCTCTTCCGGCCCTTGGCGCGGTTGGCGAGCTTCTTCTTGGAACGATTTCCCTTCTGGGCGGGCATGAAGGACTCCGTGTAGGTGATGTGGAACCGACCGCCAGTGGCGGTGAAGGCGGCCCTTCTTTCATGCGACCGCCCAAGCAGCCAAGGATTTTCTTGACTCCGCCCACCCTTGCCAGAGGGCGGCCAAAGGGGCAATACCCCCCGGAACGACGATGATTGACAAACTCGAAGACGTCGAGCGCCGGTTCGAGCGCCTTACCGCCGACCTGTCGAACCCCGACGTACTCGCCGACTCGGCGAGACTGCAGAAGGTCTCCAAGGAGCGCGCCAGCCTGGAGAAGCTGGTGGACACCTTCCGGACCTACCGCAAGGTGCTGGCCGACCTGAGTGAGGTCGAGGCGTGGCTGGGCAGCAGCGACCCGGACGAGAAGGCCTACGCCCGCGAGTCCCTGCCCGGCCTCAAGGAGCAGCGCGACGAGCTGGAGGCCCAGCTCAAGATTCTCCTCCTGCCCAAGGACCCCAATGACGAGAAGAACGTCATCCTGGAGATCCGCGCCGGCGCGGGTGGCGACGAGGCGGCCCTCTTCGCGGAGGAGGTCATGCAGATGTACCTCCGGTACGCGGACAAGAAGGGCTGGAAGGCGGACATCCTCGACATGAGCGCGGGCAACGCGGGCGGCGTGAAGGACGCCACCGTGACGCTGTCGGGCGACGCCGTCTTCAGCCACATGAAGTACGAGTCCGGCGTGCACCGCGTGCAGCGCGTGCCGGCCACCGAGACGCAGGGCCGCATCCACACCTCCACCATCACCGTGTCGGTGATGCCGGAGGCCGAGGACGTGGACATCCAGATCAACCCGGCGGACATCGAGATGCAGGTGATGCGCTCGACGGGCTCGGGCGGTCAGAGCGTGAACACCACGGACTCGGCGGTGCGCCTCATCCACCACCCGACGGGCATCGTGGTGAAGTGCCAGCAGGAGAAGAGCCAGCTGAAGAACCGCAACATGGCCATGCGCATGCTGCGGGCGAAGCTGTACGAAATCGAGCAGGAGCGCATCCGCAACGAGCGCGACTCCACGCGCCGCGCGCAGGTGGGCACCGGCGACCGCAGCGAGAAGATCCGCACCTACAACTTCCCGCAGGACCGGCTGACGGACCACCGCATCGGCCTCACCGTGCACAACCTGCCGGGCGTCATGGCGGGCGGCATCGACGACGTCATGACCGCCTGCCGCACCTACTACCAGGCCGAGGCGCTCAAGGCGCAGACCGGCGGGGGCCCGAGGCCCTCTTCCGACGCATGAGCAGCGAGACCTGGACCATTCGCAAGGTCCTCACCTGGACGACGCAGCACTTCGAGAAGCGGCAGGTGGACGCTCCCCGGCTCACCGCGGAGATCCTCTTGTCGCACGTGCTCAAGCTGGGCCGCGTCCGCCTGTACGTGGACCTGGACCGCCCCCTGTCCAAGGACGAGCTGGGCACCTTCCGCAGCCTCATCGAGCGGCGGCTGGCCGGCGAGCCCACGCAGTACCTCACCGGCGTGAAGGAGTTCTACAACCGCCCCTTCAAGGTGGACGCGCGGGTGTTGATTCCGCGGCCGGAGACGGAGCTGCTCGTGGAGGCGGCGCTGCGCATGCTGCCCAAGGACGCGCCGTCGCGGGCTCTGGACCTGTGCACGGGCTCGGGCTGCATCGCCATCAGCCTCGCGGCCGAGCGCCCGCAGGCCACCGTGGTGGCCACGGACCTGTCCCCGGACGCCTGCGCCCTGGCGAAGGAGAACGCCGAGGCCCTCAAGGTGGCCGACCGGGTGACGGTGCTGCAGGGCGACCTCTTCTCCCCCCTCCCCCCGGA
>NZ_JABBJJ010000062.1 GCF_012933655.1 Pyxidicoccus fallax
CACCAGTTCCTCCCCCGCCTCACCCGCCCCAGGCCCGGCACCCAGTCGCCCGCGCGCGACACGTACGACCTGCTCGCCCAGCGCCTCAAGGACGGCGCGCCCGCGGGAAGGTGGGACCAGCGGCTGGCGCGGCTGCGCGCGGTGGAGGCCGCCCTGACCGCCGGGGACACGCGGGGCGCCACCACGCTGACGGAGGACCTGCTCCGCTACCACTCCGCCAACCCGCTCACGCCCGCGCAGGAGCTGCCCTTCCTGCTGCTCGCGGTGGAGCGCCTGAAGCGGGGCCCCGCCACCATGCCGCTGGTCCGGGCGCTCTTGCGCGAGGGCCTGCCGGAGGACTTCGGCGGCTTCGCGCGCGGAGCGGGGCTCCAGCGCGATTTGCTGAGGGACCGCTCCCACTTCACCCAGACGGACTTCGACTTCCTCCACGAGCGCATCGTCTGGCTGAGCACCACCCTGGGAGAGCCCGTCGACGACTTCATCGACCGGGCGACCGAGGTGGGCGCCGGCATGCTGATTACGCCCGACGGGCTGGAAGGCCCCATCCTGCTGGGCGAGCAGTGGTACCTGGAGCAGCGGGGCGAGGCGATGTACGGCATCGCCGTGGACGTGAACGCGCTCCTGCGTCCCATCGCCGACGACATGCGCGCGCGCCGCCTCTTCGACGCGGACGGCCGGCTGCGGCTCAAGCCCGGGGGCCCCATCCAGCCCATCCACGCGGTGCGGCTGGAGGTGGACATGCCCCAGTGGGCCCGCGCGGAGGCGGACATCGAGGCGCGCTACGGCCTCAAGACGGTGCTGGTGGCCGTGTGCGGCTTCCTCGCCGTGGCCATCTTCGCGCTGTCGCTGGTGTCGCAGCAGCGCAAGTACCGCTACCTGGAGCTGAAGAGCGACTTCGTGGCCACCGTCTCCCATGAATTGCGCACGCCGCTGGCCTCCATCCGCCTGCTCGGCGAGACGCTGGAGCGCAAGCTGTCCCAGTCCCCGGAGGTGCGGGACTACCCGCTGCGCATCGTCCAGGCCGCGGACGGGCTCCACTTCCTCGTGGAGAACATCCTGTCCTTCAACCGCATCGACAAGGGCCGCTGGAAGCTGCGGACCTCGCGCATGCGGCTGGAGGAGCTGGTGAATCCGCTGCGTGACGACCTGGCCAGCGCCACCACCGTGCCGCTGGAGCTGACCACCGACCTGGGCGACGCCGAGCTGGAGGCCGACCCGTCCCTGCTCCGGCTGCTCTTCGCCAACCTGGGCCGCAACGCGTGTGCCTACAATCGGCGCAACCCGGTGGTCATCTCCATCCAGGCCCAGGTGATTCCCGGCCACTTCTGCACCGTGCTCTTCAAGGACAACGGCATCGGAATCCCCGTGGCCGAGTGGGAGAACGTCTTCCAGGACTTCTACCGGCTGACCCAGCCCGGACCGGAAGTGCATGGCAGTGGCCTGGGGCTGGCACTGTGCCGGAAGATCATGAGGCTTCACGGCGGCGACATCCAGGTAGCATCCTCCGGGCCGGAGGGCACCACGTTCGCCCTGACCTTCCTCGAGCCGCAGCAACAATGACGACCGCGACCCCGCCTCCTTCCACCCGCCCCACCGTGCTCATCGTCGAGGACGACGCGCACCTGCGCATCGGCCTGCGCGACAACCTGCAGGACGAAGGCTACGCGGTGTCCGAGGCCCCGTCCGCCCGTGACGCCGAGCCGCTTTTGCGCGAGCGCGAGTTCGACCTGCTCATCCTGGACGTGATGCTGCCGGGCGAGGACGGCTACAGCTTCTGCCGCCGGCTGCGCAGCCAGGGCGTGAAGAGCATGGTGCTGATGCTCACCGCGCGTTCGCTGGAGGACGACATCCTCCGCGGCTTCGAGGCGGGCGCGCAGGACTACCTCACCAAGCCCTACCGGCTGCGGGAGCTGCTCGCCCGGGTGCGCGCGCTGGTGCGCCGGGCCGGCACGCCCCCGCCCCAGGTGATGACGTTCAGCGGCTTCACGCTGGATTTGGGCCGGCGCGCGGTGACGCGGCCGGACGGCACGGACGTGGAGCTGACGCGCACCGAGTTCGACCTGCTGGCCTTCCTGCTGCGCCACAAGGACCGGGCCCTGCCCCGGGGAGAAATCCTGGACGCGGTGTGGGGCCGGGACGTGGTGGTGGACCCGCGCACGGTGGACAACTTCGTCTCCAGCCTGAAGAAGAAGCTCGGCTGGACGAGCGCCTCCGGCTTCAGCATCCACACCATCCGCGGCGTCGGCTACCGGCTGGAAGTCCTCTCCTCGCCTTGACGGAACGATGACGAAGCGATGGCCGGACCCCGGCCATTCCACTTTCGTGACTGCGTAGGGTGACTCCAGCTGGGACGAAGCACTCCGAGTTCCGGAGCGCACGTCCGGAGGGGAGCCATCCGGAGATGTTCAATTCAGTCATGGAGCGGCAGCGGGCGGGACGTCTGGGCGCGGGTGTCTGGTTGTCCATTGGCGTGCATGCGGCGGTGTTCGTGGCGGTGCTCTTCATCTCCGCCCGGCCTCCTCCGCCCGCGCCCGAGCCGGACCCGTTCGAGGGGCGTCCCTGGGTGGTGCCGATGTCGCCGGCAGCGCCCCAGGGGACTCCGGCGCCCGCGCAGCCGAAGCAGGCCGTGAAGCCACGGACCCGCCGGGACACGGCGCCGCGGCAGGTGCAGGCGCTCCCCGCCGAGCCGCTTCCCGCCGAGCCCGATGCGACTTCGTCCCTCACGGACGAGCAGGCGGCGTCCAGTGATGACGGGGCCACCGGACACCCCGCGGGGTCGACGGATTGTCCCCCGGTGGATGGGCCCATCGGCGTCACGGACGTCCTGATGGACCAGCTCGTGTCGTCGTACTCACAGACGGAGGAGCTCCACCCCTTCGGTCCGGGAATGACGCCGCCAGTGATGTTGGGAGGCCAGCCCATCGCGTACACGCCGGGGGCGCTCGCGGCCGGCGTGGAGGGCACGCTCGTCGCCAAGTGCACCATCACGGTGGACGGGCAGGTGAAGGACTGCCGCGTCATCAAGGGTCTGCCGCACATGAACGAGGCCGTGCTGGAGTCCCTCCACAGCCGGCGCTACCGCCCGGTGACGTACCAGGGCCGCCCCGTGAGCGTGTCCTATAGCTTCACCGTCAAGCTCAAGCTGCCGAGGTAGGCCGGCGGCGGGCGCGGGGGCGGCCGGGCAGACGTCATGACAGAACCATGACCATGTGATGGCCGTCCCTCCGCCCTTGCGGGACTCGCGGTGCCCACAATGACATCCAACGGGGCAAGACACACCGAGCCCCGAGCACGTGTGTCGAGGAGGGATTCCGGCATGGGTGAGTCAGCCACCGGACGACGAGCGTTGTCCAGGGGAGGCCGCGTGGCCCTGTTCGTCGCGGTGTCGCTCCTCTGTGCGCACCCCGCGCGGGCGACGACTCCCGGCGAGGGCGACTCCGATGACACCTCCCCCGTGTTCGAGGGTTTCCTCTGCTTCCCACCCATGACGCCTCCCAAGCTGTTGGAGGGTCCGCCCATCGAGTACACCCCCGAGGCCATCGCGGCGGGCGCGAAGGGAACCCTGATTGCGAAGTGTGTCATCACCCGCGAGGGTCGGATCCGGGACTGCGAGGTCATCAAGGGTGTGGAGCCCATGAATGACGTCGTCGTGAAGGCTCTACAGGCCCGGCGCTACACGCCGGTGATGTTCCAGGGCACGCCGGTGGAGGTGAAATACACTTTCACCGTCCGGCTCACGCCAGCGAAGTAGCGTCCCGACTCCGCCCATCCACGATGTCTGCCCAAGGCCGCCCTCCCCCGCTCACCCGGGTTGGAGGGCGGTGCTGTTTCACGGTGACAGTCATTGAAGCAAGCGAGCAACCCTCATGACAAAACCGTGACCAACACATGGACAACTCACCGCCATATCGCGATTGCGAATCCGTAATTTGAATCGTGCGTGGATGGGGCGCTCCAAAGCCAGCCCACGTCGGTGCCGGTCCGTGAGGTGCGGACGTCACCGGGGGCGCCCTTCCTTGGAGGAGCAGCCGCTATGTTCAAGTCGGTCATCGAGCCGAAGCGAGCAGGACGTCTTGGCGCGGGAATGTGGGTGTCTTTCGGGGTGCACGCGGCGCTGTTCGTGGGGGTGCTCTTCATCTCCGCCCGCCCCTCGGAGCCGCCCCCCGAGCCCGACAAGGAATACATCCTCAAGCTGGCCCAGGGCCCCAACCTGGCCAAGGGGACTCCGGCTCCCGCCGGGCCGAAGCCCACCACGCCTCCCAAGCCGCGTCCTCCCAAGAGGGACCGCATCCCCACGCAGGTGCAGCCGCTGCCCGCGGACCCGACGCCCGTGGAGCCCGACCCCGCGCCGACCAGCTCTGGCGACACCGAGGAGACGGCGCACACGGGGGGCGAAGGCATCGTGGGCGGCCACCCGGATGGTGACCCGAACAGCACGGCCATCGGCGTGCCGCTCATCCCCGGCCTCACGGGAGGCGGCGAGGGTGGCACGGGCACGGAGGTCCTCCCCTTCGGCTCGGGCATGACGCCGCCGGTGCTCGTGGGCGGGCAGAACATCGACTACACGCCCGAGGCCCGCGTGGCCCGCGTGGAGGGCACGCTCATCGCCAAGTGCGTCATCGCCGTGGACGGCACCGTGCGCGACTGCCGCATCATCAAGGGCCTGGCGCACATGGACGCCGCCGTGGTGGATGCCCTCCACAGCCGCCGCTACCGGCCGGTGACGTTCCAGGGCCGGCCCGTGAGCGTGTCCTACGTCTTCACCATCCGGCTCAAGCTGCCGCGTTAGGCTCTGTCTGATGGATGCGTTCGCGCCGGTTGTTGCCTTGGCGGGCCGGTGTGATGCGCCAAAACTTGAACGGGCGGAGTCACGGAACCGGGCCAGGCGCATTTGACCCGGTCGCCCCGCCGGCCGACAAAGGCGAAGAGGTGGCCGGAGGAGACGTCCTCGCCCCAGCCGGTACGCACCCCCAGCAATCTCACCGGATTGCTGGGCTTTTTCTTTGGCCGCGTGGCCTCATGTGCCCTCAGTGTGCCCCTCCAGCGTCTCTGCCCGGTGCGGCGTGGAGCTGGGGCACGGGCCGGTCGAGCTGCTGCACCGCCTGGCTGTGCGCCACGCCGTTGGAGGGGCCGTGCAGGCGTGGCTCACAGCCACCAGCGAGGACGAGCACCAGGAGCCACCCGGTGCTCCGGACTAGAGGTTGGGCACCCAAAGTTCGCCCGACAGGACCAGCGGGCGGTCCTGGGCATCGAGTTCCAGCTGTCCCGCTCCCTCGTAATTCGTGCCCACGAAGACGCCGGACAGGTCGTCCCATGCCGAGCCCGTCCAGCGCAGGGCCTGGAGGGACTTCGCGTCGCCCTCGACCGGGCCCACCAGGACGACGGGCGCGCCCGTGGTGTCCAGCCGGAGCCTGTCGAACTGGTTGACGCCCTCCAGGTGGGCGAGCGGAGTCCAGGCGCCCTGCTCGAGGCGCACCAGGCGCAGGGTGGTGCCTTCCAACCAGGCCACCACCGGCCGCCCCACGGCATCCAACTCCAGGGCGAAGCGCGAAGCAGGCGTCGGGCCGCCCGTCGAGACCGGCCCGGCCACGGACTCCCAGGCCAGACCCGTCCAGCGCAGCACCTGCAAGGTGGTGCCCTCGGGGGCCACGGGCTGCTCGACGAGCGCGACGACGGGGGTGCCGTCCTCGCCCATGGCGAACGCCGCGACCGGGTTATCCAGCGTCCCCAGGGGGGACCAGGCGCCGTCCTGCCAGCGCTGCACGTGCGGCATCCTCTTCCAGCGGGTTCCGTCCCACACGGTCTGCGTCCAGGCCATCACGGGAGCGCCCGTGGCGTCCAGGTGCAGGCCGACGAGGCTCGCGTCCACGAGCTTCGGCCCCAGGGGCTCCCAGGCCGAGCCCGTCCAGCGCTGCACGGTGAGGGCATTGTGAAAGCCCGAGTGGAACGTGCCCCAGTTCTGATCCAGGGCCAGCACCGGCTGGCCCGCGCCATCGAACCGAAGCGCGGTCCGGTAGTTGCCGGGGGCATAGTCCGCGGGGCCGGCGGCGCGCTGGGCCAGCGGCTCCCAGGCCGAGCCCGTCCACCGGAAGAGCTGCACGTCCGGCCAGAGGTCCACCAGTCGCGCCACCACGGGGAATCCCGCGGGGTCGAGCGCCATCCCGCGCGCGTCGCGACCAAGGATGGCGGGGGCCCCCACGCTCAACAGCCGGGGGACGCGCCACGTCCAGGGCTGCTCGGGCAGCACGAGCGCGTTGCCCGCCGGATCGGTGAGGCCCGCGTCCAGATGCAGTGTCAGGGCGGCCGGCGCGGTGAGCGCCGCGGGCTTCACCTTGAGCACGGTGTTCGCCTCTTCGAGGGTCCAGGTGGCCTCCACCGGCTTGCCATCACGCTCGAGCCGCACCGTCTCGCGCGTGAAGGACTCCGGACGCATCGCCTCGGAGAAGCGCACCTCGAGGGTCGCGTGCACGGAGACGTTGGTGTTTCCCGGCTCGGGCGTGCCTTGGATCGCCTGGGGCGCCGTCCGGTCCACGATCACCCGGTGGCCCAGGCTGAATGCCTCCTGGCGCGCGCGCCGGGCGCGCGCGGTGAGCACGTACATGCCCTCGGGCAGCGCGCGCGTGTCCCACTCATAGGTGTACGGGGCGGACAGCGGGGCGAGCAGCGCGCCATCCACCAGCAGCTCGATCTCTTCGGGCTGTCCGGTGCTCGTCACCTGGACGGTCACGGTGTCGCGGGTGGACGTGGCGTCTTCGGGGGTGACAAGGGTCACGCTCAGTCCGCGTGGATTATCACAGCCACCAGCGAGGACGAGCAGCAGGAGCAGCCAGGAGTGGGAGAATCGCATGCCCGCGACTCTAATGCATTCCCATACGCTCCGTTTCAGGAAGTTGCCTTTTGAAATCGATCGCCTAAGGGATATCCCCGATCCTGGCGTGAAGCCATTGCATGGCATGTCTGGATTTCACTGTTTTCGGGAAAACCACACGACCTGACATGGACGAGGAAGACAACCTGGACGCGGGGCGTGCTGGAGCTCGACCGTTTTCATCCAGCCCCAAATCTCCTCGGTTCGTCTTCGTGCCCGTTGACGCAGCCTCCTGCTAGAGGTCGTAGCTCCCCGCCCGCGCCACGGGGACCAGCACGTGCTCCAGCACGTAGGTCTTGAGGCGCTGGCGGGAGGACTCCTCCATGGTGAGCACGAGCTGGGGGTGCACGCGGGCCCCCACCTCGAAGAGCACGGCCTCCAGCAACATGCCGTCCTGGGCAATGACATACAGCCGGTCCAGCGTGGGGTCCGACGACTCCGTCTTCCCCTGCTCCTTCTGGCCGATGTGGACGGCGAGCGCGGAGCCCAGGCACTCCAGTTCCTCCACGGAGGTGAAGTGCTCCTTGGTGGTGCCGGTCATCTCCTGACGGTGTGACGGCTCGCCCAGCCACAAGGCCTTGCAGTTGGCGAAGGCGAGCCACGCCGGGTCGTGGTCCGGGTCGAACTGGATGGAGATGCCCTGGGGCGTGCGCTCCGCGTAGCCACGGGGGACGATGGCGTCCTCGTTGATGACCAGCCCCAGGCTCGCGTTGTTGCGGAAGAACTGGCGGATGACGGGGTAGCGCGGGTTGAGCGTCAGGCACATGGCCCACGCCTCCAGCGCCTCGTCGTAGCGCTCCAGTTGCACGAGCGCGTTGCCCAGGAAGAACCACGAGCGGTGGTCATTCGGGTTGATGGCAAGCGCCTTGCGGTAGTGCCCCAGCGCGGTGCCCGGGTCGCCGGCGAAGTAGGCCGCGTCGCCCCGGAATATCCATGCGACGTAGCAGTCCGGGCAGACCTCGGTGGCGCGGGTGTAGAGCTTCGCGGCCTCGTCGTAGCGCTTCGCCTGGAAGTGGGGCTCGGCCTCGTCGTACAGCGCCTTCGCCTGGGGGTTCTCCGGCCAGGGCTGGATGACGCGCTCGCCGCCCCGCACCACCACGCGCGGGTAGTCCACGGCCTTCACGCGCTGGGGCCACAGCGCGTCCGCCCAGCCTCCCGGCGGCGAGTCCTTGCCCTCCACGGAGTAGGCGACCTGGGAGTCCTCCAGGCGCTTCAGGATTTGCTGCGGGGTGAGGTAGCGCGGCGACTCCGGTGTGGCGCTCGGAGCGGAAGCCGGGGGCGGAGGAGCCTCCGCGGGCGCGGCGGCGGCGGGCTTCGACTTCGGCGTGGAGGCACAGCCCAGGACGAGCACGCAGCCAAGGACGAGGAGTGAGCGGCGCAAGCGGAGGGCCTTTCAGTGGAAGCAGCCCTCCCAGTCTACGCCTCCGGACCTGGGTCAGCGCGCACCCGAAATGAAAAGACACGACCTGTCGCGGTGCGCCTCGTTTCTCCTGTGTGGCGGAGAGTACGGTCCTCTCCGATTCACGGCCGTAGAGGCACACACAGGAGGAGTCATGCGGAAGCAGGTCATGAAGCGAGGCGGCACGCTGGCGCTCGTGGTCGGGAGCATGCTGGCCTGGGGCTGTGGTGGCGAGCTGGAGCCCATGGTGGACGACGCGCCCACGGAAGCGATGGCGGCGCGGTGTGCCACGGAGCAGCCCACGGAGGTGAACCCTGGCGCGGAGCGCTCCGTGCGGGCGATGCGGCTGCCGGGCTCGGTGCGCGTGCCCACGTACGTGCACGTGCTCCGGAGCGGGACGGGGTTGTCGAACGGGGACGTCCCGGACTCGATGGTGTTCGAGCAGCTGAACGTGCTCAACACGGCGTTCCGCGACACGCCCTTCTACTTCGAGCTGCAGACCATCACGCGGACCACCAACTCGACGTGGTTCCTGATGTCTCCGGGCAGCACGGCGGAGCGGAACGCGAAGACCACGCTGCGCCGGGGCGGCAAGGAGTCGCTCAACCTGTACACGGCGCGGCCCGGCGGCGGGCTGCTCGGGTGGGCCACATTCCCCGCCAGCTACGCTGGCAATCCGAAGAACGACGGCGTGGTGATGCTGTACACGACGCTGCCGGGCGGCACGGCGGCGCCATACAACGAGGGCGACAGCACCGTGCACGAGGTGGGGCACTGGCTCGGGCTGAGCCACACGTCCACGGGCTGCACGTCGGATGACGGCGTGGCGGATACGCCGCTGGCGATGCCCGCCTCCGTTTGCGCCGACGGGCGGGACACCTGCGTGTCCCCGGGCCTGGACCCGATTCACAACTACATGGGCAGCATGGACGACGCCTGCATCTACGAGTTCACCCCGGGACAGGCCGCGCGCATGGACAACCAGGCGCTGATGTATCGCTGAGCGCTGGGACGTGAGGGCCGGGCGGGCCTTCGTGCCCGCTCGCCTTCAGCTCATGGCCACCCGGACGGGACCTGCCGCTTGCTTTGCTCCGTTGAAAGAAGCACACTTCACCGCCAGTGAAATAAAATGACGGCTCAACGCAGGGGGCAAACATGAGAATGCCTTGGTGGCTTGTCTTCGGAGGAGCGAGTCTCGTTCTGTCTGGGTGCGGCGGACCGGCGACTTCAGACATGCCAGTCGATACCGTGGATGACCAGGAGGTCTCCGCCATGGCCACGTGCTCGGTCTCCCCGGGTAGGCCCTACATCTGGTGGAGCAACAACGTGAAGTACGTGCGCACGGATATCAGCGCGACGTGCTCGCCGGCCGTCAGCTATATCCGGGTGGTCGGAGGACTCCGCGGGCCCAATCCAGGCACCGCCGAGTGGCGGTGTCCGGCGAGCGGGTCTGGCACCATCACGTCCTGCCCTGGATACGTCATCCGAGCCTACAGCGCCGGTTGCTGGTATGGGGAGGCGAGCGGCTACGCTCCCAATTGGGAATCCTACGTGCGCAATCCGGCATATCCCAACTGCGTGTCACTCTAGGCAAGGGCGCACCCGAAATGAGGCCCCGTCGGGGCGCATGGCTCAGGCGGGGCCCCCATCAACCCTGTATGACGATCCGGTCCGGAGACCCGGTGCTCAGGATGCCGGGTTTGTTTTTATAGATTTGATACAGGAGCTCCGAGAACTCGCGCCCTTCCGGGGGGATGCAAGTGGAGAGGTCGCAGTTCTCGAAGGTCACGAAGTCGCCCAGGATGGCCTTGGAGAAGTCCACTTCCCGCAGCGGGGGGTGGCCTGTCGACTTCTTGTGATACAGGCCGTTGAAGGTGGAGTCTTCAATCTTCCCGATGAACCTGCAGCGCGAGAAGGATGCGTCGTTGAAGTTGACGCCCTTGAGCTTGCAGTGGTCGAAATCGCAGTTCTCGAAGTGCGGATATTCGAAGTGCCGGCCGGTGAAGTTGCACTTCTTGAATTGGCAGCCTTCGAACAAGCCGCCTTCGGCGCCGACGCTGATACGCCTGAAATCGAACCCGGTGAAGGTGCAGTCGCGAAAGTCGCAGCCGAAGAAGGCGAGATTGCCGGGTGTCCCCTTCTCGAAGAGGCAGTTCTTGAAGGTGGAGTTGATGAAGAAGACGCCCGTGAAATCCGTGCCGGAGAAGTCGAAGGACTCGAATTCTTCGTCGCTGAATCGGGTCGGGGACTCCCACCTGAATTTGAAAAATCTCTTGTCCATGTTCGTAGCCGGGCTCCACCGTACTCCCGGCGAGTGTCACCGCCCAGGGTGCTCTCTCGCCGTCCCTGGCGCCGGGAGGCCGGGTGCCCATCTTGTCGTGAATCGCATGACGTGATGCCCCTGGGTGCAATTCATGGGTTGGCGGGCATGGCGGTCTGCTCCCTCCATGCCCGTCATCATTCGTGGCCGCCGCGTCATGTTCCTCCAGTCCCAGCCGGGAGACGGGCCCAAGCCCCCGAAGAAACCTCCCTGCGAGTACTGCGGGAAGCCGGGGCATCCCTTCGCACCGGAGTGGGGCAGCCACATCGGCAACTCGATGTGGCTCAGCGAGGCCATCCTGAACGGGCGGGAGCCGGAGACGCACGACTGGTACACGGGGCGCTGGTCCATCGCCGCGCACCACCTCATCTGCTCCGAGGCGATGGCGGACGACGAGAGGTGGGCGCGGCTCTGCCGTGAGTTCGGCTATGACATCAACCGCGCGGAGAACGGCGTGATGTTGCCCTCTCGGATGGACGCTGCCTGCGAGCTCCATGTCCCGGTCCACCGCGGAAACCACGCTCACGGCTGGGCCCTCGACCTGGACATGGCGTACCCGGACGCAGTGAAGGCCAAGTTGGCGCGCGTCGCGGAGTCCGTCGCGGAGGGGGCGTGCTGCGCCAATCCGCTCTCGCTCACCAGGAAGTTGGACAAGCTGAGCCATGACATCATGGGCAAGGTGGCGCGGGGGCAGTGGACGCTCAGCAGCGATGGCCTGGACTACCAGGAGGGCGGCGTCGGCTGCGCTGACGCCACCAGCATCCAGGACAAGCCTCGCCGGATGTGTACGCAGAAGCGGAAGCACGGCATCGTCCACGGGAAGACGGGCCGGCCGCTCGCCGCACGCCCCTTACAGGTGGGAGCGTAACCATGCAAACCGACTACTTCGTCCTAATGCGCGCACGCTCGCAGCAGCACCCGTTGCTGGCATGGGACCAGGACTCCCTCCCCTTTCTGAAGTCCAGGGCCGTCGAGGTACGCGAGCCGGTGCAACTCAAGCTGGGCGAGCCAGTGCCCAGCAAGCCCATCATGGTGGACCACCACAGCCTGCCGGCGCCGGTGGTGTCGCGACGCCTCATGGAGGCATTGGCGCAGCTCGAGCTTCCCGGCGTGCAGTGGGTCCCCGCGGACGTCCACGTGGGCGAGACGGTGCTGCGCTACTGGTTGGTCCACATGTGGAGGCGCATCTCGTGCGTGGACCGGGCGCGCTCGGTGCTCAGCCTCGACGAGGACGATGGGGGCGTGCTGGGCATCGACAAGCTCGTCTTGGACGAGGACGTGCTCGGCGCCGTGCCGCTAGAAGAACGGCTCGCCTTTCGCCTGGAGGAGGCAGTGGTGCACCTCTTCCACCGCAGCGTCGTGGACCGGGCGATGAGTCTCACACCACCACCGGTGGGACTGCGCTTCATCCCCGTGTCCGATTGGAACGACTCGGCCGGCTTCCGGTGATGGGGCCAGGAGCTGTGCGAGTTCAAACACCCTCTCCTGGAAGAGGGCGCTTAGCTCGGGGTGCTCCCTCGCCGTCCCTGGCGCCGGGAGGCCGGGTGCCCGTCTCCCATCGTGGAAAGGCTCGCGCGGGCAGGTGGGGCTCGTTAGTAGCGCAGACGCCGCTCCGGGCCACGGTGGCGGTACCGCGGGCCCGAGGACCCGGCCGCGGGTTCCCGGCCTTGGATGATGTCGAGCACCTGGTACGACGCGGTGGTGGTGGGCGCGGGCTTCGGCGGGCTCGCCACGGCGCTGGAGCTGACGCGACGGGGCGCTCGTGTCGCGCTGTGCGAGACGCTGAACTATCCCGGCGGCTGCGCCAGCACGTTCCGACGCGAGGGCCACGCCTTCGAGGCGGGCGCGACGCTGTTCTCCGGCTTCGAACCTCACCAGCTCTTCGGCCGCTGGATTCGCGAGCACAGCATGGCCGTGACGGTGGACTGGTTGGACCCCGTGGTGGAGCTGCGCACGCCGGAGCTGCGGCTGCCCGTGCACCGGGACCGGGCCCGCTTCATCGACTCGCTGTGCGCCCTGCCCGGCGCCCCCGTCTCCGGCATCCGGCGGCTGTTCGCCCTGCAGGCCCGCGTGGCCGGGGCGCTGTGGCCCCTGTTCGATGACCCGGACCTGCTACCGCCGCTCGACGTGAAGGCCCTGCTGCGCCACGCGGGCCGCGCCTTCCAGTACGCGCAGTTGCTGCGCTGGATGGGACGTCCCCTCGGCGCGGTGCTGGAGCACCTGGGCCTCTCGGGCTTCACACCGCTGCGCACGTACCTGGACGCGCTCTGTCAAATCACGGTGCAGTGCAGCGCCGGCGAGGCGGAGTCCCTCTTCGCGCTGGCGGCCATGGACTACTACTGGCGCGGCACGGGCCACGTGCGCGGCGGCATCGGCCGGCTGGCGGAGGCGCTGACCCGGGCCGTGGAGGCGGGAGGCGGCACGGTGCTGCTCGCCAACCGGGTGAAGTCGCTCACGCGGGTTCCAGGGGGCTGGAGCGTATCGTCGCGGAAAGGCGAGCTGCGCGCGCGACACGTGGTGGCCAACCTGCTGCCGCGCGGGGTGACGCGACTGCTGGGCCAGCCTCCCGAGCAGCTCCCCCGGCTGGGCGCGCTGTCCGAGCGCATCGAGGAGGGCTGGGGCGCGGCGATGCTGTACCTCGTGGTTCGGGCGCCGGAGCACGAGAACGGCAGCGCGCACCACCTGGAGCTGGTGCGGAACACGGGCGCACCCTTCATCGAGGGAAACCACCTGTTCATGTCCATCAGCGGCGCGGCGGACGAGGGCCGCGCACCCGCCGGGCACCGCACGGTGACGGTGTCCACGCATGTGCCGCTGAAGGCACTGGCGCGGATGACGTCGGAGGACCAGGGGCACTACCTGTCCGGCATCCAGACGCGCATGCACCAGGGCCTGGAGCAGCTCGCGCCCGAGTGGATGGCGGGACTGACGCACACGATGACGGCCTCACCGCGCACCTATCAGCGCTTCACGCAGCGCGAGGGCGGCGCGGTGGGCGGCGTGCCCCGACGCGCGGGGCTGGCCAACTACCGGAACCTCGGGCCCATGCAGGTGCTGGACGGACTGTGGCTGGTGGGGGACTCGGTGTTCCCCGGGCAGAGCACGTTGGCCACCGCGGTGGGCGGCGTGCGCACGGCCGCGAGCATCGCCGCCCGGAGCTGACGGTGGCGCGAGGCCTCCAAGCCGTTCGCCCGTTCAGTCCACAATGGCGCCGCAGGAGATGTTGACCTCCGTGGAGGTCATGGTGCGCGCCAGGTCCGACGCCACGAAGGCGGCCACGTTGCCCACGTCGGCCAGCGTCGCAACCCGCTTCAGCAGGGTGCCCTGCTGGATGCTCGCGGCGATCTCCTCCCTCCCGGCAAAAGACTCAGGGATGGACTCGGGGATGCCACCGGTCTTCAGGGTGACGACGCGGATGCCATGCTGCCCGAGTTCGCAGGCCCACTGACGGCGCAGGCCCTCGATGGCGTCGAGCGCGACCTTGAAGCCCCCCAGTCCGGGCAGTGTCTGGGGGCCAGAGCCGCCGAATGTCAGGATGACACCCGACTTGCGCTCGCGCATGTGCCGGGCGGCCGCGCGAATCGTCACGAAGTGCGTCCGCATGGCGATGGTGATGGGCTGGAGGAAGTCATCGACGGATATCTCCATCAGCGGCTTCTGGACGTCTCCGTACCCGATGACATCGAACGAGATGTCCACATGTCCGGCCCGCGTGACGACACTCTCGACATACGCGTCCACGGCCCGCTCATCGACGGCATCCACGACGGCGGTCTCCGCCACGCCGCCCTGGGCGCGAATGCCCTCGGCGACCGTGTCGAGCTTCGCCTGGGTCCGTCCCGCGAGGAAGACCCTGGCACCTTCGCGCGCGAAGGCACGGGCCACCGCGCCACCAATGGAACCGCCCGCGCCGTAAATCACGGCGACCTTGTTCTCCAGCAGCATGCCGCGTCCTCCAGAAGCGCTCCGAGGTAAGCCAGCAGCATCCCGTCGCGGACCACCCCTGTCGACTTCCGGCGACAGCCTCTCAGCTCAGGGCCCCCCGCGCCTCCACGGAGCCACCCACCGTAGGCGGCTCGGTGCGCGCGGACGCGGCCAGCTCCGCCAGGATGCGCACCGCCTCGCGCGCCGCCGCTTCCGGCCGCACGCTCGTGTCGGAGATGCCGGCAATCAGCCGGGTGATGTCGTGGTCCACGCGGCCCTGCTGCCCCCACGCCCGCGCCGACGGCGCGCTCAGGTACGCGGAGAACGCATGGTGCCCCGAGCCCGGCCGCTCGCCAATGACGTGCACCAGCGCCCGCGGCGCCGCCTCCTCCGTGTCCCCGAACAGCAGCTCGCCCACCTGGTAGCCCGCGCGCACGCGGCCGTACTTCACCACCAGGTGCTCGGGCGCCACGCTCCAGCCCGCCGCCGTCAGCTCGCGCCGCAGCTCCGTCAGGAACGGCAACAGGTGCCCCTCGTCCATCAGCGAGCGCGCATCCAGCCCGTCCGAGATGACAATCTGCGCGTCCCACTGCCCCGCCTGCCGCAGCCGCAGCAGCCGCACCGCCAGCTCCGACGCCCCGTCCAGCCGCTCGCCCGAGGGCGGGTGCAGGATGTAGTCGCGCCGGTCCTCCGAGCACGTCCGCAGCTCCACCACGTCCGGCAGCCGCGCCACCAGGTCCGCCGACAGCTCCGACCAGATGCCCGCCTTCGCGTCCTCGTACAGCGAGCGCAGCTCCCGCTCCAGCGACGGCTCCAGGTCCCAGACCTGCTCGCCGTGCCCCACCGCCAGCGGCACGCTGCGCTCGCGCACCGCCGCCATCTCGCGCTTCGCCTCCGCGAGCACCTCCGCGTCCGGGCGCGTGTCCCCCTTGCGCCGCCGGTACTGGAGGTACACCCACGCCGGGTCCCCGAAGTGCTCCGTGGGCCGGCCGCTCGCGTCGATGACGCCCAGCGCCTGGAAGAAGGCCCACATCCGGTCATCCACCTTGAGACCGAACTTCTCCCGCAGCCGCACGTGGTCCTGGAACGCCGTCGTCAGGTAGCTGAGCATCGGGTCGTTCCGCGTGGGCAGCGCCATCAGGTAGCCGGGGCCCGCCTGCGCCACCTGCTCCAGGCACCAGCCCAAGTCGTCCAGCGACACGTCCATGTGCAGCGTGGAGCACACGTCCAGGCCAATCATCAGCCCGTGCAGCTTGCCCATGACGATGTCTTCCAGGCAGCAGCGCACGAGCTGCTCGCGGGTGCGGAACACCTCCGGCCCGATGAAGCCCGCCACGTCATTCACATGCACCCACGGCTCCGGCGCCCGCCCCGCCCCGAGCTGCGCCAGCGCCACGCGCGCCTTCAGCGCCCGCGCGAAGCCGTACTTGCGCGACTCGTGGATGAGCATGTCGCAGCCGTAATGGTGCCCGTTCGTCGCGTCCGCGCCCTGCCCCGTCTCGAAGTACAGGCCGTACTTCCCGGTGCGCTGGGCCGCGTACGCCACCATCTTCTCGATGGTGACGTCGAAGGTGCGGTTGGCCGCCTCGTTGCCCGCGAGGCTCTGGAACCAGATGCCGGTGGTGCCCGGCTGCCGCGCCTCCACCTGCGCCTGCACGTCGATGTGCGACAGCACGCAGTGGGGCATCACCTCCGTCAGCCCGAAGGTGACGAGGATGTCGTGCAGCGCCGCCTCCACCGCCGCCACGGACGCGGGCACGGAGGACACCGGGTTGGTGCCCAGCACCACGTCCCCCACCGCGAAGGACCAGCCGTTGAACACCTGCCAGCGGATGTCGTCCGGGTGGTCCGTGGGCGAGTTGGGCTGGATGCGCGCCCCGAGGTAGCCCTTCGCCCCCAGCTTGCTGCCCGGCAGCGGGTGGAAGACGCGCGAGCCCACCGCCTTCAGCTCCGCGTCGCTCATCAGCTTCACGACACAGGCGATGACGTCGCTGCCCAGCCCTCCGAGGATGGCGTGGACCTCCGCCTCCGGCGCCGTCAGCAGGAAGCCCTTGAGCTGCCCCAGCGTCCACTCCGACAGCCGGGAGAGCCGCGCCACGTCCAGCCCCTCCAGCATGAAGACATGGAGCCGGTCCTCGAAGGGAGGATGTGCGTGCAGGTCGCCCAGCTTCGTACGCGACAGGAGCGCGCGGGCATTGGCGCGGGACGTCTCGTCCGCCGCGGCGATGCCGAGGGCCGCGTCACCCTCCTTGAACGCGTTGGCCGCGCCGAGCACCTGCTGGTACAGGCGCTGGTCGAAGAAACCCTGGACCCGGTGGATGTAGCCGAAGACGTCCTCGCCGGTGAGGACATCGCGGAGGCTCACGCTCATGGCGCCGGACAATGTATCCGGCGCCTCAATCCGGAAGCCATGCACGTGCGCCCCTGTTCGCTGCGAGACGCCCGCCCGGCCGTTCCGTATTCGTGAAACAGGTTCGTTGCTGGCCCAAGCTACTCGTCGAGCAGGTCCGCCCAGAATCCCACCAGCCGCCGTACATCCGAGGGGCTCGCCTGCCGGTCCACCTCCGCGTGGGAGATGAGGGGGGTGGCGAGCTGCTCCACGTGGGTGTGCGGCCGCAGCGCCCGGGCCAGCAGCACGGACTCCATGGCGGGAATCACCGTGTCCCCCTCGCCGTGCAGCAGGTAGACGGGCGAACCCGGCGGCGGCGAGCGTTCCGGTGACAGCGACGGGTCCGCGGCGAAGCCCTTCACGTGCGGCAGGAGCAGCGGCCCCAGCGCCGCCACGTTCCGCGCATTCACGTGCCCCATCAGCGTGGCGGCCGGCTCGGGCAGCTCGGCCTGGAACGCCCGCGCCCGGGCGAACGTCTGTTCCGCCTTCGCCCCGTCGGTGAGCGTCAGGTGCGAGGCGCGCAGGAAGGTACGGATGCCAGCGCGCAGCGGCTCCACCTGCTCGGGCGGCACCAGCCGGTCCGCCACGTTGAGGAGGATGACCACCACACCGTAGTCGTGCGGCGCCATCCGGCTGCCGTCGGGCAGCGCCCCCGTGCACAGGAAGGCCAGCACCCGGGGCAGGTCTCCGTGCCCGCCGAAGGAGAGCGTGGCCGCCACCCGGTCCTTCAGCGCGGGCCGCCCCGCCGCCACCACCGACAGCCCGCCGGAGAAGCTGATGCCGAACAGCGCCACCTTCCCGTCGGGCGCCAGCTCCTTCTGGCCCGAGGCCCACAGGGCGGCGTCCTCGAGGATGTCCGGCAGGCGCGGGGTGATTTCGTAGCGCAGCAAATCCTCGGGCTCGGGGGTGAGCACCGTGTGTCCGCCCGAGGCCAGGTCGCCCGCGAGCTTCACCAGGCGCGGCTCGTCGATGCCGTCCGCGTGCACGCCCGAGGTGAGCACCACCGTGCGCCCACCCCACCCTTCCCGGGGCCGGTACAGCCGCGCGCGCACCGGCCCGTGCCGCGTGGGCACCCGCAAGTCGCTCACGTCGAAGGGTTCGGTGTTCCAGCGCGAGAGGGCCTCGGCCGCATCGCCCCGCATGCCCGCGGCGCGCACGACGAAGGACAGCCCGCGCAGCCAGTCCGGCCCCGCCCACAGCGCCACCGCCAGCAGCGCCACCAGCGACGCGGCCAGCGCCTTCCCGGCGACGGCCCGGCTCATTGCAGCAGGTGCTCGACGAAGGTGCACAGGCTGTCCCGCTCGAAGGGCTTCTCCAGGAGCCCCCGAGAGGAGTGGCGGCCCACGAACTCGCGTGCCTGCGCGGTGAAGGCGCCCCCCGTCATCAGCCCGGTGCGCAGCGCCAGTTCCGGAGCCTGCCGCTCCAGCTCCGTCACGAAGTCCATCCCGCTCATGCCCGGCATCATCAGGTCCACGAGGATGGCATCGAACCGCTCACCGCTGGTCAACAACCGAAGCGCCTCGCGGGCGTCCTGGACGGCACGCACCTCGTACACGTCCCGCACCAGCCGGCTCACCGAGCTGCCCACGGCGGGCTCGTCGTCGATGAGGAGCAGCCGCCTGCGGGGCGCCACCCGGTTCGGCGCGGGCGCGGGCGTGCCCTCGGGCGTGGTCGCCACCTCCGCCACGAGGGCGGGCAGCACCACGCGGAAGGAGCTGCCCCACTCGGGCGCGCTCGTCACCTCGATGGTGCCGCCCATGGCCTGCACGAGGCTGAGGCAGATGGACAGCCCCAGCCCGGTGCCCTCGCCCACGGGCCGCGTGGTGAAGAACGGGTCGAAGATGCGGCGCTGCACGTCCGCCGGCATCCCGTGGCCGTTGTCGAAGACCTCCAGCTCCACGTGCCCCGTCGTCCCCGTGCGCAGCGAGACGCGCACCAGGTTCTCCTCCACGCCGCGTTCCGGCACCGCCTGCATGGCGTTGACGAGCAGGTTGACGACCACCTGGCTCAGGCGCACCTCGTTGCCCTGCACACGCGGCACCGGCTCCAGCGTGCACACCAGCCGGGCCCGGTGCGACAGCTCGTTGCGCACCAGCCGCAGCGCGCCGTCCACCACGCGCGACACGTCCACCGGCCCCTGCCGCTCCTCCTCCGCTCGCGCGAAGGTGCGCAAGTCCCGGACGATGGCGCGCACGCGGCCGGCGCCCTCCTCCGCCTCCGCCACCACGTCGCGCAGCTCCACGAACTGCTCCTGCGTCAGCTCCGGCTGGGACAGGCGCTCGCGCAGGAAGGAGAGGTTGGAGATGACGTAGGCCAGGGGGTTGTTGATTTCGTGCGCCACGCCCGCGGCCAGGGTGCCCACGGAGGCCATGCGGTCGGCCACCATGAGCTGCGACTCCAGGCGCTTGCGGTCCGTGACGTCGCGGATGACGCCGACGAGGAAGGGCTCCCCGTCCGAGCCGGTGAAGGCGGCCTTCTTCGTCACCACCCGGTGGCCCCGGCCCTTGGGGTTGGTGAGCACCTCCTCGTTCTCGTCGGGCTTGCCGGAGCGGAAGACCTGCTCGTCCTTGCGCCAGAAGACGTCCGCCTCCTGGGCGGGGACGAAGTCGTAGTCCGAGCGGCCCAGGAGCATCTCCGGGGTGGAGCTCATGACCTCGCAGAAGGCGGCGTTGACGGCGACGAAGCGGTGCTGCCGGTCCTTCACGAAGAGGGGGTCCGGCACCGCGTCGAGCGCGCTGCGCAGGAAGTCCCCGGCGCGGCGCAGGGACTGGACCTCGGCGCCCGCGCGCTCGGCGGCGATGCGGCGCTTGAGCATCACCAGCCTCGCGCCCCAGTTCGGGCCGGGCGGCACGAGGCACTCGTCGGCGCCGGCCTCGGAGAGCGCCTCCGTCTCCTCGGGGCCGCGCTCCGTCAGCACCACGAGCTGGGTGCGCGAGGGGATGCGGGCCTCGTGCAGCAGCTGGCACGTGTCGAAGGCGTCCTCCAGCGGGCCACCGGCGTCCCAGGCCACGAGCAGCCCCTCCGTCACCGAGCAGGGGGTCAGCGCCGAGGCGCCAGGCACGCACACCACATGGCAATCCCGCCCGGCCACGGACTCGCGCAACCTGCGCTCGATTTCCTCCGCCACCGCGAAGGGCACCGCCACCAGCGTCGCGTGCACCGAGTCACTCCCCTGCCTGAAACCGGCCCTGGCGTCCTTCATGCAGACGCCGGGCCACGCCCGGGATTGCAACGTCCCCGAGCGAAACGGTCAACGTCGCCCCTCCCCGGCGTATTCAATCGTCCTTCCGCCGGGAGGTGCCGCGGACCCGCCGGGTCCGTGATGCCACCACCCCGGGGCCCACCCGGCAGGTGGGGAGAAGGGGGCAGCGGGCGCAGTTCTCCGGCACGGGGTGGGCGGGACAGGCGCCGCTCATGCCGTAGTGACACAGGGCGAAGTCGTAGCGGACGGGGTCGGCGGCATCCAACGCGCGCAGCGAGGCGGTGACCTCCTCGGCGGTGCGCCACGTCAGGTCCTTGCGCTGGGTGAGGCCCAGGTGCTGGGAGATGCGGCCGATGTGGGTGTCCAGGGGGATGAGGAGCGCGGCGGGGGGCACGCGCTTCCAGATGCCGAAGTCGACGGTGTCGGGGCCGCGCACCATCCACCGGAGGAAGAGGTTGAGGCGCTTGGCGGCGCCGGCGCCCAGGGGCGAGGGGAGCAGGTGGTGCAGGCCGCGCTCGGGGCCGAGGGCGGCGCGCAGCGCGCCCATGGGGACCTGGCGCAGGGCGGTGGTGAAGGCGTCGAGCGCGCCGTGCAGGGTGCCTCGCGCTTCGAGGCCCTGGACGAAGAGGGCCTCCAGGCTGCCGTGCTCGCGCAGCGCGCGGCCCATGCCGAGCAGGAGCACGGCGACGTCGGTGCCCACGTTGAAGCGGTACACGAAGCCGGACAGGAGCGCGGTGGCGCCGGGGACGTCGAGCGCGCGGACGAAGGCGGCGGGCGAGGGCCCCATGCGCTCGAGGAGCGCGTGCACCTTGGGGCGGAACAGGTCCGCGCGGCCGTAGGCCAGGGCGGCGGCGAGCAGGGCGCTGACCTCGATGTCGCGCGCGTCCGTGTAGCGGTGGGGGAACTCCACCGGGTCGAAGCCGATGCGGGCGCGGGTGTCGGTGGAGGCCAGGAAGGCGTCCAGGGCCGGGCGCAGACGCTCGGCGGCCTGGACGGTCAGCCCGCTGGAGCGGGCCGTGCGCTTCGTCGAGCGCGGTGTCACGTCGGAAGCTCCCAAATGCTCCTGGAACGGCGGCCTGCCGCCCAGGCTTCCCGACTCTCGCCGCTGATGGGGGGCGGGGCAATGCCCGAGTGCTCTCCCGTCACGGCCGAGGGGTTACAGCTTCACGCCGTCCAGGCGGTCCAGCGCGGCTCGGATGGCGTCCTCCGTGGTGCCGAACTCCTTCGCGAGCCTGGGCGCGGAGAGCGTCACGGCCCGGGTGGACGGTGGGGACTTGGAGAGCGTGCGCACGATGATTCCGAGCTGACCCGGCCAGGGAATGGCCGCGAGTTCGTCGATCCTCCGCACGGGGTCGAAGAGGGTGAAGCAGGGCCACGTCGGAAAGCGGAGGGAGCTGACGTCGCAGTCGACGAAGCGGCATCCATCCAGGTGCGCGCCCGTGAAATCACAGTCCTCGATACCGCCGAGCTCGGGCTAGTCCGCGTAGGGCCAGCGACCGAAGTCATTGCCGCTCATCGTGCCCGTGAAGCGACAGCCCTTCAGGATGACCGTCTCCCAACGGAAGTTGATGAGCTCCCGCTTCACGTCGATGGTGCAGTCGATGAGCTGGGTCCTGGAGATGACGAGGCCCCTCGTGGGCACCTTGATGACGAGGTTGCACCTTCTCAGAGTCAGGTGGTGCCCGAGGTAATAGAGCTCCGTCTTACTGTTCAGCTCCAGGCGCTCGCCTTCGATCTCTTGGTCGCTGAACTGAATCATGAGGCACCTGCGCCTGATGGGCTCACTAGAATGATGGCCCACACCTGACGGAGCGCCGGGCGGGCCCTCCTCTGATTCGAGGTCATGCGCCAGTGGAACACAGGAAAGCCCCACCGCACATGTCCGGCAAAGCAGGTTCGGACTCGACTCCCGCCGTGGTAGCCGAAGCGCTCGCGCTACGCGAACTGCTCCAATCCACCGCCAATCCGAGCACGCCCCACTGCTTCCAGCACTACCTCTACTTCCCGTCCAGGGACGTGGGCACGGCGGTCGCGCAGCAACTCCAGGCGCGAGGCTTCACCGTCGAAAGTCGCCTGGGCGCGGACGGAGTGAACTGGCTCGTCCTCGCCTCACATCACCTTCCCCTGGAGCCTCGAATCGTGGAGGCCGCGCGCTCATCGCTGGAGCAGCTCGCGCGAGAGCACGGGGGCGAATACGACGGCTGGGAGGCCGCGCCCGTCACGGAGTGACCACCGGGGAACCCGCTCCCCTTCCCGAGAGAGGAAAGGGGAGCGGGAAGACGGCTACTGCGCGGCGAACACGAGGTCGTCGTGGTCGTTGTACGAGCCCGTGCCGCACGCGGCCGGGCTGCCGTTGTAGCGGAAGCGCGCGCGCACCGCCTGCACGGCGCCCGCCGGCAGCGTGTACGTCGCCGACAGCGTCTGCGCGCCCTTCGCGGGCGGCGACAGCGTGGTGATGTACGTCCACGTCGGGGTCGCCGCCGTCGCATCACCCGTGTAGTACAGGTCCAGCTTGTCCGCGGTCGTGGAGTACGCCCAGACCGTCGCCTCGACGCGCACCGTCTTGCCCGGAGCGAACGGCGTCCCGTCCACCGTGGACACCTTGATGCGGTCGTTCGACTCGTCCGAGTGGTACGCGCCCGACACGCCGTCCAAGCACGAGTCCCTGAGCGTGTTCGGCGTGTTGATCTCGGGCCCCACGCCGCCGCGGCCGTTCAGCAGCAGGCCGGAGTCACACGAGGACGACGCCGAGGCGCACCGGGGCGCCTGCAGCGTCGAGTCGAACCCCGCCGTGCCCGTGCTGTTGCTCACCGTCACCGTGACGGCGCTGCTCGTCGCCGAGTTGTTCACGCCGTCATACGCCTTCGCCGCCACCGTGTGGCTGCCGTTGGCCAGTGCCGCCGTGTCCCACGAGAAGCTGTAGGGCGCGGCCACCACCGTGGTCACCACCTGCCCGTCCACCAGGAACTCCACCCGGCTGATGCCCGAGGCATCCGAGGCGCTCGCCGTCACCGTCACCGTCCCGCTCACCGTGCCGCCGGACGTGGGCGCCGTCAGCGACACCGCCGGAGGCGTGGTGTCCGTCACGGTCACCGTGCCCTTCGCCAGCTCGGCCAGGTAGGCCGCGGCAATCTTCGCGAACTTCAGCGCGTGGTTCGCGTTGTTCCCGCTGCGCGACAGCGTGTCGTTCACCGTGTGGATGGCCGAGTTGTGCTGGCCCATCGGCGTCTCGAACGGAATCGACGCCGGGAAGCCCGCGTTCGTCCACGACGCGTGGTCCGAGCACGCATAGCCGCACGACGAGTTGGACCACGTAATCTGCCCGTTGAAGTACGTGCTGATGAGCGAGGTGATGAACCCGTTCTGCGCCGCGTTGGTGTTGTCGGTAATCATCGCCACGTCCGCCGGAGCCGACGCGCTCTTGTAGTTCGTCATGTCCAGCTGCATGACGCCCACCACGTTGAGGCCATCGGTCTTGTACTTGTTGGCGATCTCCTGCGAGCCACGCAGGCCCACCTCCTCGGCGGCGTAGCCCATGAACTTCACCGTGCGCTGGGGGCGGTAGCCCTGCACCATCGCCATGCGAATCACCTCGGTGATGGTGGCGATACCCGACGCGTCATCGTCCGCGCCCGGAGCCGTGCTGCCCGAGCTGGTGGAGTCCAGGTGCCCACCGATGACGACGATTTCCGACGCCAGCGTGGTGCCCTGGATGGTCATGATGACGGACGGCTGCGTCGTCCGGGTGGGGGTGTGGGTGAAGAGCTCGACGGTGATGTCACCGGCGGGGTTCGTGGTGGACTTGAGGCGATCCGCGGGCACCAGGCCCTCCCAGCGCGAACGAATCCAGTTCGCCGCCGCCGTGCCCGTCGACGACGTGTGGTAGCGCGTCGTGAACTCGGTGGACAGGCGGGTGATGGTATCTCGGATGTTCGCCTCCTGGAGCCCCCCCGACAGCGCGTACACGGCCGTGGCGTTGTCCACCGTGTAGTCCACCGCCAGCGAGCGCATCGCCTTCGTCGCCGTCGTGGTGTCCAGCGCCGCCAGCGCGGAGGCCTCGCTGTCATGAGCCATGAAGCCGCTGCACCGGTTCACCTGGTCGTGCATGGCCCGGGAGATGAGGTTGAGCTCGGACTCGCGCACGCGGAACGCGGTGACCTCGCCCTTCTGGCCCAACTTCGCCGGAGCCGCGAGCCCCGAGCCCACCAGCGTCGCGCTCACGATGTGCGCGGCATCCGAGCCGACGGTAATCCAGACCTCACGGTCCGCCGGGGCCTTCGCCTCCGGGGCCGGCGACCCGGAGGACTTCGCAAACGCCGAGACACAACCGAGCACCATGACGACTGAAGCCAGGCGCTTCACGTTCATACGCTTCTCCACTGCCATGCGGGGGAACGGCTTGATACGGGACCTGAAGGCTCGTGATTCCCTGCCCTCACCGCGAGTGTGACATTTCTCGCGATAACAGGGAAATACCGCCGTACCTGAAACAGCGGCGAGCCGTCCCAACCCCGGACGGGAGGGCGATACGAGCGTCTCTAACGCGTCAGTTCGCGCACGGCGTGGCCCAGCTCGGGGAGGATGAGCGCGTCCATGGCGAGGCGGACCGCCTGGGGCGAGCCCGGGAGGGCGAAGAGAATCATCCCCTGATACGTGCCGGCGGTGGCTCGGGACATCATCGCCGCGCTGCCAATCTGCCGGTACGAGAGCATCCGGAAGAGCTCGCCGAAGCCGGGCAGCTCCTTCTCGAAGAGGGCCTGGAGCGTCTCCACGGTGCTGTCGCGCCGGCCAATGCCGGTGCCCCCGTTGAAGAGCACCGCCCGCGCGCCCGCGGCCCGCGCCGCCTCCAGCGCCCCGCGGATGGCCTCCGGGTCGTCCTTCACCACCGTGTAGCCGGCGATGGAGTGGCCCGCCGACTCCAGGGCATCGCGCAGCACCCGCCCGCTCTCGTCCTTCGTGGCGTCCCGGCTGTCCGAGCACGTCACCACGTAGGCGCTCACGTGCACCGGCGCCCGCGACTTGTGCTCCGCCGAGACATGGGAGCCCGCGCTCCCGTGGTCATGCGCGTGCGGGGGGTGGTGGTGATGCTCGTGCCCGGGGTGCCCGTGGTCATGGGAGTGGGAGTGGGAGTGCCCGTGCCCATGGTCATGCGCATGGGCGTGGTCATGCCCGTGCCCATGGTCATGCCCGTGGTCGTGGGAGTGCCCGTGGTCGTGGTCGTGCCCATGACGGTGGTCATGAGAGTGGCCGTGGTCGTGTCCATGACCGTGGTCATGGTCATGGTCGTGGTCGTGCCCTTCGTGGGCCATGGCGGATGCTCCGGTGCGCGCAGGGGCGCGCGGTCAGGTGTTTTCAGGGAGGTCGACGACGAGCGCACCGTCCTGGACCTCGACGGCGACTGTCGGTTGGTCGTCACAGACGCCCGGGGAGGTCTCGTTCCGGCCCGAGTCCATGTCGAAGCCCACTTCGTGGCACGGACAGACGACCATGTTGCCCTCGATGCGGCCGCCCGACAGCAGACACCCGGCGTGGTTGCACCAGTCGTCCAGCCCCTTGTAGCGGCCGTGAATCTTGGCGATACACACGTTGCGCTTGCCTACTTCGTAGCCGCGCATCTCCCGCTCGGCGAAGTCCGCCGGCCCCAGCTTGATCTTCGTCATCGCGGTCTCTTTTCCCACAATGCAGGCCGGCCTGCACCCCTGTTCCCAGGGCATTACCTTTGCTCCCGTGACTCCTGACGTCATCACATCAACCGTCGACAAGGCGGCAGTCGCCCAGGTCCTCCGGGACATCGCCCTCCTGCTCCAGCTCGACGGAGAGAGCGGCTACCGCGTCCGCGCGTACGAGATGGGCGCGGACCGCATCGCCGGGCTGCCCCAGGAGCTGGGCCCGCTGGTGGCCGAAGGCCGCCTGGAGAGCCTGCCGGGAATCGGCCCCGCGCTCGCGGAGAAGATCTCCGAGCTGGTGACCACCGGCCGGCTGGGCTACCTGGAGGAGCTGAAGGCGAAGTTCCCTCCCGGCCTGCTGGAGCTGATGAAGCTGCCGGACATCGGCCCGAAGAAGGTGGCCACGCTGTGGCGCGAGCTGCAGGTGGGCAGCGTCGATGACCTGGAGCGCGCCTGCCGCGAGGGCCGCGTGCGCCAATTGCGCGGCTTCGGCGAGAAGAGCGAGGCGAAGATGCTGGAGGGCATCGCCGTGTACCGGCGCGCCCGCGGCGAGCGGAAGCTTCTGGGCGACGTGCTGCCGGTGGCCGAGGCCCTGCTGGAGCACGTGAAGGCGAGCCCCGGCGTCGTGCGCGCCAGCCTCGGCGGCAGCGTGCGCCGCCGCGCCGAGACGGTGGCGGACGTGGACATCATCGCCTCCGCGAAGGACGCGGCCCCCGTGCTGGACGCGCTGGCCAACGCCCCGGGCGTGGCGGCGGTGCTGGGCAAGGGCGGCAGCAAGTGCTCGGTGCGCATGACGGCGGGCGACCTGCAGGTGGACCTGCGCGTGCTGCCCGACGAGGACTACGCCACCGCCCTGCACCACTTCACCGGCTCCAAGGCGCACCACATCCGCCTGCGCAACCTGGGCCATGAGCGCGGCCTCAAGATTTCCGAGTGGGGCGTGCAACGCGACGACGGCACGAAGGTGCCGGTGACGGACGAGGCCGCCCTCTACGCACTGCTGGACATGCAGTACGTGCCGCCCGAGCTGCGCGAGGACAACGGCGAGGTGGAGGCCGCGCGCGAGCGGCGCCTGCCCGAGGACCTCGTCACCCTGGAGGACGTACAGGGCGCGGTGCACGCGCACAGCACCTGGTCCGACGGGAAGAACTCGCTGGAGGAGATGGCGCTCGCGGCGCGCGCGCTGGGCCTGAAGTACCTCACCGTCACCGAGCACAGCCAGGCGGCCATCTACGCCGGTGGCTTGAAGGTGGAGGACCTCCAGCGCCAGTGGGAGGAAATCGACCGCATCAACGCGGCGGTGCCCGGGGTGCGCCTGCTCAAGGGCATCGAGGTGGACATCCTGGAGACGGGCGCGCTGGACTACCCGGACAGCGTGCTGGAGCAGCTCGAGGTGGTCATCGGCTCCATCCACGTGCGGCACGGCATGGATGAGGACCAGATGACGCGCCGGCTGCTCAACGCGCTGGACAACCCGTGCCTCCAGATTCTCGGGCACCCCACCGGCCGCCTCCTCCCGAGCCGCGAGCCCTACCCCGTGCGCATGGAGGAAATCCTGGAGCGGGCCGCCGAGCGCGGCGTGGCCGTGGAGGTCAACGGCAAGCCGGCGCGGCTGGACATCAAGTCCGAATACGTCCGCCAGGCCGTGCAGCGGGGCGTGAGACTGGTGGTGAGCTGCGACGCGCACCGGCAGGAGGACCTGCGCAACCTGGCCTTCGCCGTGGCCACCGCCCGCCGGGGCTGGGCGCGAAAGCGCGACATCCTCAACACCCTGCCCGCCGACAGCTTCGTCGCCGCGCTGCGCGCCCGCCGGTGATAGGCTGCGGGGCCCGCCGATGCCCCGCCCGCCGCCGCTGCTCCTCCTCCTCATCGCCCTGCCCTCCCTCGCACTCGCGGGAGAGGGCCGTCCGTCCCGCGCCGACCTGCAGCGGGTGATGGAGCTGCACGCCCGCTCGGTGGTGCGGGTGCGCGGGCCGAAGCAGACGGGCCCGGGCGTCATCGTCGGCTCGGCCGGGCAGGTGCTCACCTCGCTGGAGCCGGTGGGCGCGGACTATGTCGGGCTGAGCGCGGCCACGGTGGAGCATGACGGGAAGGACCTGCCCGCCCGGGTGGTGCTGGCGAGCGCGGCGCTCAAGGTGGCGCTCGTCGCCGCGCCGGACGGCACCTACCCCGCGGTGCCGGTGAAGCTGCTGAAGGACGGGGAAGGCCTCGCGGGGCGGTGGGTGGTGGGCGTGATGCCGGCGGCGAAGGGGCAGCCGGCGCGGCCCGTGCCGGCGCAGGCCAGCGGCGCCCCCGCGCCCTTCTTCGACGTGCCCCTGGCGTTGCCGGCGGGCAGCCCCGTGTTCGACGCGGACGGGCGGCTGGTGGCGGTGGTGGTGCAGCGGCACCGGCGCGGCTGCCGGGTGCTGCCCGTGGGCGCGGTGAAGGTGCAGCTCGCCTCGGCGGATGGGACATGAGTCAGGCGATGGAGATTCCCCGACGCCCGGGCGCCGTGCAGGAAGTGGTGGGGCTGTGGGCGCTGGGCTTCCTGGGCATCATCGCCGCGTTCCTCCTCTTCGGCGGCACCAGCATCCCCAAGCTGGTGGCCACGGTGGGCTTCCTCTACCTGCCGCTCATCCCCATGCGGTGGCGGGACGAGGACTACCGGGACTACGGGTTGACGCTGTCCCGGTGGCGCGAAGACGTGCGCCTGTTCCTGGTGATGTCCGCCATCGTCGGGCCGCTCTTCTTCCTCGCCTTCGCCGGCTTCGTGGAGGTGGTGCCCCACCTGCCCCAGTCGCTGGCGCGCCACCTGACGCCCATGGTGGGCGAGGGCCACTTCCGTCCCCGGCTGCCCCCGCGCTTCGGTGAGTGGGTCGTCGACCAGCTCTTCGTCGTCGCGCTGCCGGAGGAGTTCTTCTACCGCGGCTACATGCAGGCGCGGCTGCGCGACGCGTGGCCCCAGGGCCGGCGCGTGCTGGGCGGCCGGCTGGGCCGCGCCTTCTGGCTGACGGCGGTGCTCTTCGCCCTCGGGCACCTGGCCATCTTCCAGACGTGGCGCCTGTCCGTGTTCTTCCCCGCGCTCCTCTTCGGGTGGATGCGCGAGCGCACCGGCACCATCCTCGGCGCCGCCCTCTTCCACGCCGCCTGCAACCTCTACGTGCGCTTCCTGGAGGTCTCCTTCTTCGGCGGACCGTGAGGCACGGGTCAGCCCTCGCCCTTCACGAAGGCCAGGAGGTCGCCGTTCAGCCGGTCCAGGTGCGTGACGAAGAGGCCGTGCGGCGCGCCCTCGTACACCTTCAGCTTCGCGCCGGGGATGAGCTTCGCCGTCTTCCGGCCCGTCAAGTCGATGGGGGCGGACGCGTCCTTGTCCCCGTGGATGACGAGCGCCGGCACCTGGATGCGAGCCAGCTCGGCGCGGAAGTCCGTCGTCGTCATCGCGCGGTTGCAGTCGATGACGGCCTTCATGGACGTCCGGAGCATCATGTCCTTGACCCAGTCCTTCATCGCCGCCGACGTCTCCGGGACGAAGAAGGGGTCGGCGTTCTGCGAGAGCCACCCCGCGTAGTCGCGGAGGAACACGTTATTGCGCAGGTGCTCGAAGACGGCGGCGTCGATGCCGTCCGGGTTGTCCGGCGTCTTCAACAGGAACGGCGTGTTCGCTGGAGCGAGGAAGAGGACGCGGGCAATCCGGCGGTCCCCATGCCGGGTGAGGTAGCGGACCATCTCCCCGGCGGACATGGAGTGGCCCACGAGGGTGACATCGCGCAGGTCGAGCGTGTCCAGCACCGCGGCCAGGTCGTCCGCCAGCGTGTCGTAGTCGTAGCCGCGCCCCGGGTCGGAGGACTGGCCGTGGCCACGCCGGTCGTAGGCGATGCAGCGCAGGCCCCGCTCGGACAGCGGCACCATCTGGTAGCCCCACATGTCCGAGGCGAGCGCCCAGCCAGACAGGAAGACGACCGGCTTGCCGGTGCCCCAGTCCCGGCAGAACAGCTCGACGCCGTCACGGGTGCGGATGTACGGCCCCCCGTGGGGACGGCCCTTCGCTTCGCCGGGCCTCGCGCCCGCCGCCAGGGCCTCGTCCGCCCCGGCCATGAGGCCCACGCCCGCACCCGCCGCCACCGCCGACTTCAGCATGTCTCGCCTGTCCATGATGGTGTCCCCTGGAATGGCGCCGACGTGACGGCGACGAAGGTCGCCGCTCCCGTGCGCTCACGAGAGCAATCTGCGCGGAGGGGAGAAGTGTCTCAATTACGCCAGAGGTAATGGGCGCGCGTCAGACGCGGCCATGCTGGCCCGTGGGGTACAGGCAGCCGACCGACCATGCTCAAGAGCGCGGACCTCTACCAGTCGTATGTCGTCGGGCATCAGCTCGAACGCACAGGGCTCTTCGCCCTGCTGCGGGAGACCTGGCCGGCGGCGCACACCGTGCTGTATCCCGGGTGCTTCCTCCACGTCACTCCGTCGTTCTTCTACCAGCACGTCGTCTATGTGGACCGGAACGAGCTGGCCCGGGACTTCTTCGCGGATGTCGAAGGCGTCCGGCGGCTCATCAGCGCCAGACGGCAGTATCGCCAGGACGCCCACGTGCGCTTCCTCGAGCAGGACTACACGACGCCGCTGCCCCTCCCCGAAGCGAGCTTCGACCTGCTGCTCGCCCTCTACGCGGGAGGCATCTCACGCGCCTGCCACAAGTACCTGAAGCCCGGCGGGCTCCTCCTGACCAATGACCACCACGGCGACGCGGCGGAGGCCGCCTCGGAGAAGACGCTGGAGTTGGTCGCCGTCGTGACGGAGCGCCGGGGCCACTTCGAATTCCGCACCGAAGACCTCTCGGGCTTCCTGGTTCCGAAGGAGCCGGGCCGGCCCCACTCGCGGGGCGGTTCCGGGTACGTGCGAAGCGCCGACGCCTATCTCTTCCGGCGCAAGCGGACCGATTCCCGGTGAGGACAGCCACGACCCGCCGAGGCCCGCTCCGTGCGGACGAACCGGCCTCCCGGTAACCCTCTCTCAGGGAGTCCCCTGTCCCGGTGGGACGTCGGGCAGCCCCTCCACAAGCAACATCATCGTGTGCGTGCTGGCCTGGCGCAGCGCCTTCGCCGCGACGTACTCGGGCGAGGCCCACCAGGCGCGGGCCTGCTCCACGCTGGGGAACTCCAGGAGGACGAAGCGCGGCGGCTCCCAGACGCCTTCCAGCGCCTGCGTCGCGCCGCCCCGCGCGAGATAGCGGCCGCCGTACTTCGCTATCGACGGCGGCGCGAGCTGCTTGTACCGCTCGTAGGTCTGCGCGTCATGAATGGCGAGCTGGACCACCACGTAGGCAGGCATCCACGGCTCCTCGCGAAATGGTCAGAACACGAACGGGAAACGGACCGGGGCTCCCTGCTCCTGGTGCTTCGGGAAGGTCCACGCGCTCACCTTCGCCTCGATGCAGCGCGCGAGCGGCGTGCCCTTGATTGAAGCAGTCTCGGTGACGACCTCGGACACCTTGCCGGTGGGGAGGATGGTCCAGCGCACCACCACGCGGCCGCCCTCCTTCGGGGCCGCCTGCTGCTCGCGGGCGCACGCGGTGACGTCTCCCTTGTTGGCGAGCACCACCTCGAAGATGGCGGACTGCGGGAGCTCGGCCGGCGGCGTCGCCGGGTCCGAAGGCACGTACACCGTGCGCTCCTTCTTCGTGGCGCCCTTCGGAGGATTCGACAGCTCGCGGTCGTAGGCCGGGTCGGGGCCCAGCGCCGCCGCGGGCTTCTCCTCGGCGGCCGGGATGTCGTCGAGGCCCAGGTCATCGTCGTCCGACGCGAACGAGGCCTCCGTCACGGGCGGCGGGGCCGCCGGGCGCTTCTCCTGCACGGGCGCGCCAGCGGACACGGCCGGGCGGGCGGCGGGCGCGCGCGACGGCGGGCTCACCGTGGACAGCTCCGTCTTCGGCGCGGACGCGACGCCGGTGGAGGACGTGGCGGCACGAGGCGCCGCGTTCAGCACGGGGACGGCTCCGCCCTTGTCGAGGCCCATCGAGCCGACGAGCGGCGCACCCGCGCCGGGGGCAGTCGCTCCGGCCGCGGTGGCACCCACAGCGCCAGGAGCGGCACCCACGCCCGTCGCTCCGGCCGCGGTGGCACCGACAGCGCCAGGAGTGGCACCCGCGCCCGTCGCTCCGGCCGCAGTGGCCCCAACAGCACCAGGAGCGGCACTCGCGCCAGGCGCGGCGGCACCGGCCGTGCCCACCGGGCCGGTGCTCGTCGCTCCAGGCGCGGCGTTGACGGAGCCCGCGGGCACACCGCCCACGGTGCTCGGAGTCGCACCGGTGTTCGCCGGAGTGGCCCCGGCATTGACCGCGGTGGAGGAGCCCGCCGTCTCGCGCGAGACGAGGTGGGTCAGCAGCTCGTGTCCGTCCAGCCGGCCCAGCAGCGCCAGGACGAGCGCGACCGTCACGCCACCCGACACTCCGCCCAGGAGCGCGAGCCACAGGGCGCTCCGCCACCGCGCCGCTCCCCTGCCCTCTTGCGGTGCCAGCACCGCGTGCGTCCCCACCGGGTCCGCCGTCTCGACAGGCGCCCGTCCCTCAATGGCTCCGGAAGAGGCCGCCGCGACGGTGTCCCGCGCCTCCGGAACCCCGGGCGACGCCACCACGAAGCCCGCCGGAATGCCCAGCACCTCCTCCGTGGTGAAGCCGCGCACGGGCTCCTTCGTGGAGATGGGCGCGGACAGGTCCACGCGCGCCGCCTCCAGGTCCAGCTCCGGGAACGGGTCATCCTCGTCCACGACCAGGGAGCGCAGCGCCTCGGCGCCCTTCGGCTCGAAGTCTCCCACGCGGTCGCCACCCGCCGGCACCGCCTGCGGCGCGGGCAGGCGCGCCTGGGGCAGCGGCGCGAGCACCCGCGCCAGCTCCGGCACCTGACACAGCGGCATCCACGCACTGAAGCCCTCACGCCAGCAGAGGGACTCCGCGCCCAGCTCGCCCCGCTCCCAGTAGCCCTTCAGCGCCTCGACGTCGTGCGGCCCGGAGGCCTGGTCGTCCAGGCCGACGTACCAGGCCTGGCACACCCCCTCTGTCTCGGGCACCGAGGACACCAGCGGGCGGCTGCGATGCAGCCGCTCGGCGTGCATGTCCTCGCGCGAGCGAGGCTCCGCCACCGCGGGCGCGATGCGGTTCTTGTCCGTGCGCAGCTTCCCGACGAGCGCGTCCAGCTCCGCGTCCGACACATCCTCGAGCACGGGCGCCACGCCCGCGTCCGCGTCCGTCGAGAGGCTTCCTCCGAAGCCTCCCAGGTTGGCACCAGCGTCCCCTGAGTTGCCCACCATGCACCCGCTCCTTGCCAGAACCCCAATGACGTCCCACGCCACGACCCGCTGACCGTCCCCCAAGTGAATGCCCGGGGGCCGATTCGTCAACGGAGAGTGGCTGCGCGGAGGTGGACATGAGGCCCACTCCGGGCGGAGCGTCAGTGGAAATCTCCGTCACCATCCTGGCATGCCCGGCCCACTGAATGGAGGCGGCGCACAAAAGCCGCACTCCACCCACAACACCCCACCGTCCGACACGGGCCGCTCAGAACAGCGGGTCCTTGGGGTTCAGCGGCAGTCCCAGCTCCAGCCGGCCGAAGTTCTCCCCCGCCGCGTCGGGGTTGATGCCCGAGTGCACGGCCATCGCGTGCACGTCGCGCCAGTAGCGCTGCAGGGGGTTGCTCTCGAAGTTCGCCGCGGCGCCGCTGGCCGTGTAGAGCCGCTCCACCGCGCGCACGCACAGGGTGGCGGCGTAGGCGTAGTCGCGGCGCGTCCGCACGCGCTGCTCCAGCGTCAACATTCCACCGGGACGCTGGGTGTCGAGCGCCCGCCGCAGCAGCAGCTGCGCCGAGTCCAGCTCCGCGGAGGTCTCCGCCATCCGAATCTGCTGGTGTGACAGCGTGGCGACCTGGTCGCGGCTGTACATGGTGAAGCGCGTGCGCGTCGCCTCGCGCCACGTCTCGTACGCGCCGAGCGCGGCCCCGATGATGGGCGCCACCAGGGACGACGCCATCGGCGGCAGGAAGGGCAGCTTGTAGAGCGGCGCCTCGTGCACCTTCGAGCCCGGCGACTGGCCCTCGCGCACGTCGACCAGCCGCGCGTTGCGGTGCTCGGGGACGAAGGCGTCGGTGACGGCGACGTGGTTGCTGCCGGTGCCGCGCTGGCCGGCGACGAACCAGGTGTCCTTCACCTGGAAGTCCGCCCGGGGCACCACGAACAGCCGCACGTCCGGAGGGCTGGGCTCACCGCCGGCCGCGGCTGGGACGATGCCCGCGAGAATGGCCCAGCCACAGTGCTGGATGCCGCTCGCCCACGGCCACACGCCCGTGAGCCGGTAGCCGCCCTCGACGGGCGTGGCCTGCCCGCCGGGCACGTTGACGTTGGCGATGCACGCGTCCGGGTCCGCGCTCCAGACCTCCTGCTGCGCGGCCTCCGGCATCATCGCCAGCAGCCACGAGTGGATGTTGAGGAAGGAGAAGCACCAGCCCATCGAGCCATCCGCCTTCGCGATTTCCAGCGTGGCGTCGATGAACGCGTCCAGCCCCAGCTCGTGGCCGCCGAAGCGGCGCGGCGTCAGGAGCCGCACCAGTCCCGCATCGATGAAGTCGCGAATCATCGGCTCGGGGACGCGGCGTCGCGACTCGGCCTCTCCCGCGAGCGCGCGCACCCGGGGCACGAGCGCCTTCGCGCGGGCCACCGCCTCCGCGTGGGTGAGCGGCTGGGAAGAGGCGGGAGGCTGCGAGGAGCCGGGCGTCGTCATGGAGGCCATCCGCAATCCGGTATCAGAATCGTTTTTCGAGCACGACGTACGTGGGCGCGGCATGGCCCTCGTGGGTGCCATGGCGGAGGAAGGCGTAGCCCTGCCGGGCGTACCACTCCTGATGGTCCTTCAGCGCGAGCCGGACGTTGAGCCGCACCGGGAGGGGCCCCATGTCACGAGCGCGCGCCTCCACCGCCTCCATCAGCGCGCGAGCCACGCCCCGGCCCCGGTAGGGCGGCAGCACGGCCAGCCGGTCCAGGTACACGTGGTCTCCCCGGGGATGGAAGAAGACGCAGCCCTCCGGGCCGGCGGGAGACTCGGCGATGAGGGCGCCGCCGTCGTGCAGCTCGCGCCGGACGACCTCCTCCGTCTTGCCATGGGCGCTGGAGGGCGGCTCCAACCGCCCCCGGTACTCCTCGAACGCGTCTCGCAGCAGACGTGCGAGCAGCGAGGCATCCTCCGACACTGCTTCACGAATCATCGCGGACGGCTACTCCTTCAGCGCGGCGGTGAACTGGGAAATGGTCTTCTTCGCGTCGCCGAGCACCATCATGGTGTTGGAGCGGACGAAAAGCTCGTTCTCGATGCCCGCGAAGCCCGGGTTGAGCGAGCGCTTGAGGACGAGACAGGTCTTCGCCGAGTCCGCCGCGAGAATGGGCATGCCGTAGATGGGGCTGCTCGGGTTGCTCCGCGCGGCCGGGTTGACGACGTCGTTGGCGCCCACGACGAGCGCCACGTCGGTGGCGCCGAAGTCGTCGTTGATGACCTCCAGGTCGAAGAGCTGGTCGTAGGGGACGTTCGCCTCGGCGAGCAGCACATTCATATGGCCGGGCATGCGGCCCGCCACCGGGTGGATGGCATAGCGCACGTCGCAGCCCTGCGACTGGAGCGCGTTGGCCAGGTCTCGCACCGCGTGCTGGGCCTGGGACACGGCCATGCCATAGCCGGGCACCACGATGACGGAGCGCGCCGCGCGGAGCACCTCGGCCGCCTCCTCCACGCTGCCCACGTTGGGCGCGGGGCCCGTGGGCGCCGCTCCGGCCGCCACGGCCTTGCCCTCCGGCTCCGCGCCGAAGGCGCCGAACAGCACGTTGGTGAAGGAGCGGTTCATCGCCTTGGACATCATCATGCCCAGGATGAAGCCGGAGAAGCCGTCCAGCGCGCCGCAGATGATGAGGACGTTGTTGCCCAGCGCGAAGCCCGTGGCGGCCGCCGCCAGGCCCGCGTACGAGTTGAGGAGGCAGATGACCACCGGCATGTCCGCGCCGCCGATGGGCAGCACCAGCAGCACGCCCAGCAGCACGCCCAGCGCCGCGACGGCGTAGAAGGCCCAGGCCGCGCCCGGCTGGTACACCAGGAGGCCAATCAACCCCAGCGTGCCGGCGATGAGCAGCCCGTTGGACGCGTTCTGCCCCGGGTACGTGACGGGCCTGCCGGTGATGAAGCCCTGCAGCTTGCCGAAGGCCATGAGGCTGCCGGTGAAGGTGAGCGCGCCGAGCGCCACCTCCAGCCCCGTGGCCGTCACCTGCAGCGTGCTCATCTTCGGGCCGCCGTGCTCCAGGTACTCGACGACGCCCACCAGCCCCACCGCGAGCCCGCCGAAGGCGTGCGACAGCGCGATGCGCTCGGGCATCTTCGTCATCGGAATCCACAGGCCCATGCCCGTGCCGATGGCCGAGCCGATGAGGAGGGCCACGAGAATCCACTCCCACCGGACGATGACGCCGGTCACCGCCACGCCGTACAGCAGCGTGCCGGCCACCGCGGCCACCATGCCCACCTCCGCCAGCAGCACGCCCCGGCGCGCCGTCTGGGCGTCGCCCAAATCCCTCAGGCCGAGGATGAAGAGGATGGACGCGGCGAGGTACAGCAGTTGGACGAACGTCTCCGTGGTCGAGAGCGTCACCGCGTGCCTCCCTTCTTCTTGAACATGCGGAGCATGCGGTCGGTGATGAGGAAGCCACCCACCACGTTGATGGTGGCGGCCAGCACCGCCACCGCGCCGAGCACCGTGGACAGCGTCCCGTAGTGGCCGCCCGCCGCCAGCAGCGAGCCCACCAGGGAGATGCCGGAGATGGCGTTGGTGAAGGCCATCAGCGGCGTGTGCAACAGGTGCGGCACCTTGGAGATGACCTGGTAGCCGGTGAAGGCGGCCAGGAAGAACACGTACAGCCCGAAGATGAGCGTCAGGGACATGTCAGGAGGCCTCCTTCAGGGCCACGTCCGCCACGGCCGGATGGACGACGTCCCCACCGCGGGTGATGAGCATTCCCCTCACGATTTCGTCGGACGCATCCAGCTTCAGCGCGCCGTCCTTGTCGGTGACGTGCGCGAGCAGCTTCTCCAGGTTGCGCGAGAACATGGCGCTGGCGTGCACGGCGAGCTGGCTGGGGAGGTTCTTCTCGCCGATGACGGTGACGCCGGTGTCCGTGCGGTAGCGCTCGCCGGGGCGGGTCAGCTCGCAGTTGCCGCCCTGCTCCGCGGCGATGTCCACCACCACCGAGCCGCTCTTCATGCGCCGCACCATGTCCGCGGGCAGCAACACCGGGGCGCGCCGTCCAGGAATCTGCGCGGTGGTGATGACGGCGTCGGACTTCGCCACGTGCACCGCCAGCGCCTCCGCCTGCTTCTTCTTCGCCTCCGCGCTCAAGTCCTTCGCGTACCCGCCGGAGCCCGCGGCGTCCTCGATGTCGATGTTGACGAAGCGGGCGCCCAGGCTCTCCACCTGCTCCTTCACCACCTTGCGCACGTCGTACGCCTCCACCACCGCGCCCAGCCGGCGCGCCGTGGCGATGGCCTGCAGGCCGGCCACGCCCGCCCCCAGCACCAGCACCTTCGCCGGGGGAATGGTGCCCGCCGCCGTCATCAACATGGGGAACAGCTTCGGCAGCGCCTCCGCCGCCAGCAGCACCGCGCGGTAGCCGGCGATGGTGGCCTGCGAGCTGAGCACGTCCATCATCTGCGCCAGCGTGGTGCGAGGCACCATGTCCAACGCCAGCAGCGTCACCTTCCGGTCCGCGAGCGCCCGCGCCAGCCCCGGCTGCGCCAGGGGATACGCGAGGCTCGCCAGCACCGAGCCGGGCTTGAGCAGCGCCAGCTCCTCCGGGCCGGGCGGCTGCACCTTCAGCACCACGTCGGCGGCGGAGTAGACGGCGGCGGCATCCGGTTCGATGCGCGCTCCGGCGGCGCGCAGCTCCTCGTCGGAGCACTCCGCGCCCAGGCCCGCTCCGCTCTCGACCACCACTTCGTGCTTCCTGCCGACGAGGCGTTTCACGCTCTCCGCCACGAGCGCGACCCGCCTTTCGCCCGGCACCGTCTCACGGGGGATGGCGATGATCATGCCCGGCAGGACAGCACAGGCCATCGCCGCCAGTCACACCCCGGACACACTCAAGGCATGACAGACAACGCCTACCCGGCCCCGCGGTACTAGGGGTCATCCACATGCCCCACCGGGTCAATGCCTGACGAAGCCTTCCGGCGGCGGCCGCCGCTCAGGAGGCCCGCATCACGCTCGCGTCCTCGCGCAGCGCGGCCACCCAGGCCTTCGCCTCCTCCTCGGTCTCCACCAGGGCGAAGGACAGGGTGCCGCGCGCCACCGTCGCGTGGCTCCGCGTACCACCCGCGGTGCGCACGGGGAGGCTGGCGCCGAAGAGGACGATGCCCGTGTAGGGGCTCTCGTCCGGATGCGCCGCGAGGGCCTTGCGCAGCTCCGGGCTGAGCCCGGAGCTCTGCCGCAGGTCCGCGATGAGGTAGAGCGTGGGCTGCCGCGCCAGCAGCTCCGCCGTCACGGCGCGGGAGGCCTCCACCAGCGCCAAATCGAAGACACCCACGACAGCGAGCCGGAGGGTGTCCGGCCCCTCGAACCAGAGCTTGCTCCGCCCCAGCGTCCACATCACCCCCATGACGATGCTCCTCGCGGTACTCGCGGGTCCGGCCGGGCCGGTGAGGCTCAGGACACCTTCGCCGCGCGCGCGGCCTCGCGCTGCTCGGCGGTCCAGGACCTCGCCTCCTCCTCGGTGGCCACCATGGTGAACTTGATGGTCGCCTTGCGTCCCAGCAGCTCCTGGGCGCGCGACATCATGTTGACCATGGTGCGCATGGCGAAGCTGGAGCCGTACATCACCGAGCTGTCGAAGGGCAGCGTGTCCGGGTGCTCTCCCATGAGCTTGCGCACGTCCGGCGACATCCCGCTCCCCTTCCGCGCGTCCACGATGTGATGGAGCACCGGGTGCGTCTTCTTGAGCTCCAGGACGAGCACGCGCATCTCCTGCAGCAGCTTCATGTCGTACACGCCGTCGGTGGCGAGCCACACCGTGTCCGGCTCCTCGAACCACACCTTATGCGGGCCCAGCGTCCACACGTTTCCCATGACTCTTCTCCTTGGACTCGTCGCGAATGAGGAGTGGCGCTACCGGGTGCCGCCGGAGTGCTGGCGCAGGTAGAGGAAGCACTCGCGCAGGCCTTCCTTGAGGCTGCCGAGCGTCTTCACCTCGCGCAGGTCCACGCCAATCTGCACCAGCGTCTGGGCAATCAGGGGGCTGATGCCCGTCACCACGCAGTACGCCCCCAACAGGCGCGCGGCGTTGACCATCTTGATGAAGTGGTTGGCCGTCATCGTGTCCACCACCTCCACGCCGGTGATGTCGATGATGACGCAGCGGGCCTTCCCCTGGACGATGCGGTGCAGGAGCCGCTCGGTCATCTCCACCGAGCGCTGCGTGTCCACCACGCCCACAATCGGCAGCGTGAGGATGTCGTCCCACAGCTCGATGATGGGCGTGGACAAATCCCGGATGGCCTCGCGCTGCCGGTCGATGGTGGCGAGCTTCTCCTCCAGCTCGCGGTTGCTCGTCGCCAGGCGGTTGAGCATCTCCTCGTGCTCGTGGCGCGTGCTGGCCAGCTCGCGGGTGAAGACGTTGAGCGTCTCCTCGAGGGCGGCCAGCTCGTCCGCGTCCTGGACGGGGATGGTGGTGCGCTCGGGAGAGTACTCACCCACGGAAATCATCGACAGCACGTCGATGATACGGCTGATGCGCTCGGGGCTGACGGACAGCAGGTCGGACGGCTTGGGCTGGGCGCTCATGGGGTGTGGGGAGGCTCTCAGGCGGACTTCGGGGGAGTGGGAGAGGACAGGCCGAGCATCTCGTCCGCCAGCTTCTGGGCGGCCTCGCGCTCGGAGGCGGCGGTGCGGCCGCCCACCACCTTCACGCCGAGCAGCGCCAGGCCCTCTTCCAGGCCCAGCGTCGTCTCCACGCCTTCCATCTGGATGCCCATGCTCTGCAGCGTGAGGGCCACGTCCGCGCCCATGCCACACAGCACGGTGCGCGTGCCCATCAGCCGCGCGGAGGCGGCCAACCGGGCCAGCACCGCGCACAGGTGGCTGTCCACCAGCCACAGGCCCGAGATGTCCACCACCATGCCGCGCGCGCCGGTGCGCTGGATGTCGCGCAGCACGTCCGAGCTCAACTGCGCGGCCTGGGCATCCGTGATGTCGCCCTGCAGGGGGACGATGAGGTTGCCCCAGAGGGGGATGATGGGGATTCGGGAGGTCTCACGCTCCGGGCGCGGGGGCGCCTGGAGGAAATCCTGGCTCATACGGTCTCCACGTCCGCCACCAACACGGTGGCGTCATCGGTCGGTCGGCTGTAGCGCTCCATCAGCAGCTCGCAGGCCTTCTCGGGAGAAAGCCTGCGGGCGGGCTCCAGGTCCACCCGGAAGGTCAGCCCATCGCTGAAGAGCACGATTCGGTCCCCGGGGGCCATCGCCACCGAGACGGTGCGCAGCGTGCGCATGGACTGGCCGAGCACCCCCGGCGTGGGAAGCACCGGAACCTTCGTGCCGCTGGTGCGCAATTCCACGTTGCCAACCCCGCCACAGTGCAACCTCTTCCCATCGAAGAGGCCCAGCATCACCGCCGCGCCCCGGCCGCCACGCAGGGCGGCGTGCAGCGCCTCCACCAGGGGCTCCACCGCGGTGCCCAGCGGCAGCGAGTTCAGACACCGGACCGCCTCGGCCGCCGCCTGGGCCGCCATGGGCCCGTGGCCGAGCGCGTCCACCACCGCCACCAGGGTGTGCCCGCCCTCCTCGCGCACCAGCGCCGCGTCACCATTCGCCACCTCGCCCTGCTTCGGCCGCGAGCGGTGCGCGACGGACAACCTCACAGCCACACCTCGAAGTCCACCTGGGTGCCGTTGGGGCCGGTGCGCACGTCGAACTTGTCCGCCAGCCGCTTGACGCCCAGCAGCCCCAGGCCCATGCCCGTCTTGCTGCGGTACGTGCCGGACAGCACCTTCTCCAGGTCGGGGATGCCGCGGCCCTGGTCCTCGGCGCGCACGCGCAAGAGGCGCCGCGGCGTCTGCTCCGGCGTGAGCTGGATGGTGCCGCCGCCGGCATAGGAAATCTGGTTGCGCGCCAGCTCGCTGACGGCCGTGGCCACCTTCTGGCACTCGAAGCCGCGCCCGCCCATCGTCTCGCACATGGCGCGCGCCGCGAGCCGCGCGTGGCTGGCGTCCGCCTCCGTGCGCACCAGATAGGTGGTGGCGCGCAGCGCCGGGCCCGCCGCGGCGGCCTTGGACGCGGACGCCCCGGGAGCCCCCGCCGCCGGCTGCGTCAGCGTCCGCAGCTGCGCGGCGAGCTGCGGCCGGCGCGCCGGGTCCACGAAGTGACGCGTGGCCGGCTCCAGCGCCTCGATGACGCGGGGCAGCTCCGCCGCGCCCACCGAATCGAGAGACAGCCGCAGTGGCTCCAGCGTGCCGCGAAGCACGAGCCGCGCGGCGGTGTCCGACATGAACTGCTGCAGGACGCGCAGCACGTCCGCGCACATCGAGCCCCTGCTCACCAGCGCCTCCTGTCGTCGAGTACCAGCTTCTTGCGGGCGAGCACTTCCAGGCCTCCGCCCTCGCGGTTGCACACGTGCACACCGTCCGTCAGCCGCATCACCGCCGCGCCGCCCTCGCCCAGGCTCTCTCCGGGCAGCGGGCCGGGACGGCCCTCACGGCCCATGAAGAGGCGCGAGGGGTCCGCCATGCCCGGGCCCCTGTCTCGCGAGCGGATGAAGAGCCACGCTTCCTCACACCACAGCTCCACCGTGCCGCCGGCAATCGCGTGGCGCACCAGGTTGGTGGCCAGCTCGCTCACCACCACCGCCACCTCGGCGGCGGCCTGCGCCGGCAGTCCCATCTGCCGCGCGAAGCGTCGTCCCAGCGAGGCGGCCACCGCGGCGTCCGACTTCAGTCGGACCTCCACGCAGAGTGGTGCCTCGGGACCTGAGAATATGGAAAGTGGGGCCGGCACTATCTATCTCGGGCGGAATTTTTCGATACGACTCCCAAAAATAGAACACCATTGTGTCCAAAATGTAAAGTGGTGCACTTGACACCCCCCACGCTCCCTTCCAGTTCCTGGAAGGTCCGGGCACAATGCGGAGTTTTTGCGAATTGATTCCCGGCTTCACCGACCTGGGTCGGGAAGCTCAGGGTTTCCTGCTCTTGGGGCGGAACAGCGACGGAAGCGCCCGCGGCGGAGCCGGGGCGCCCCGGTTTTCACGCACCGTTCAAGTGGTGGACCTGCAGGTCCGGGCCGACGGCGAGGGCGGTGCCCTGGGGCAGCTCCACCCAGCCGGCGGGGCGCTTCAGGTGACTGGCCACCACCACCGTGCGGCGGCGCCGGTGCGCGCCCACCGTGGGCTGCGTCTCGGGCGTGCCGGGCGTCACGCCGCACAGGTCGCACTCCGCCGAGCCCTCCAGCCGCGAATAGAAGAGCGGCTCCTGGCCGAAGCGGCACGCGGCGAGGACGTAGCCGTTGGTGGCCACGAGGTTGAGCGTGGAGGCGCGCGTGACGCCATGGTCGATGGCGACCTTGATGACCTCGCGCGCGGTGTCCGCCAGCAGGCGCGCGGTGACGTCCGCCTCCAGCCGCGGGTCATCCGTGCGGCCCACATCCCGCAGGTGGCGCAGGAAAAGGGCGAAGAGCACCTCGCTGTCGGTGCCGCCACGCACCTGGCGCTGCAGGTGCTCCGGCAGCGACGCCATCAGCGGGGCGCGCAGCGCGTCGAAGTCATTGAGGGCGCCCTGGTGCGCGAACAGCCAGCGGCGGGCGCGGAACGGCTGGGTGTTGTCCTCCAGCGACTGCCCCACCGGCAGCCGGCCGCCGTGGAACAGCAGCGCGTCGGACTCGTGCGGCGGGGCGAGCGAGTCCATGCCCAGCTCCCCGTTGCTGGCGAAGCGGCGCAGCAGCACCTCGTCCTGCGCATACGCACCCACCCCCACGGCGTTGGAACGCTGCTCCCCCTGCAGGAGCACCTGCCCGCCGAGCCTGTGCAGCTCGCAGCGCAGCAGGTTCGGGTCGGACGTCAGGGCGGCGAAGACGACGGACATAGGTGTGAATACCCCCTTCCGAAGGATAGATAATGACGTCACCGCCCCCCCTCAAGCCAGCGGGCACGCCCCCTCGCTCACTCGCTAAGTCCTTGAAATGGCTGGACTTTGAGTGATTCGAATCGTTGACAGATCTGGGGTTCGCCGCCTAACCTCCGCGCTTCACCGACGGGCCTGGAGTGCAGGTCTTCACCGGAGACGGAATGGCGGACGACATCGCAATCGGCATCGACCTGGGCACGTCATATTCGTGCGTCTCAGTGGTCCAGGACGGACAGCCCATCGTCATCCCCAACGAGTGGGGCGAGACGACGCATGCCTCCTGCGTGTCCTTCCTCGAGGATGGCTCCGTGCTGGTGGGCAACGCGGCGAAGAAGAACATCATCACCAGCCCGGAGCAGACGGTCTACTCCGCCAAGCGGCTCATCGGCCGCTACTACTTCTCCGACGAGGTGAAGAAGGCGCAGGCGGTGATGCCGTACCGCATCGTCGAGGGCGACAACAACTCGGTGCGCATCGCCGTGGGGGGGCGGACGTACTCGCTGCCGGAGATCAGCGCGCTGGTGCTCAAGGAGATGAAGGCGGTCGCTGAGACGTACCTCGGGCGGGAGGTGAACAAGGCGGTCATCACCGTTCCGGCGTACTTCAACGACAACCAGCGCCAGGCGACGAAGGACGCGGGCCGCATCGCGGGGCTGGAGGTGCTGCGCATCCTCAACGAGCCCACCGCGGCGGCGTTGGCGTACGGCTTCGGCCGGGACGTCAACCAGCGCATCGTCGTCTACGATCTGGGCGGCGGCACGTTCGACGTGTCGATTCTGGAGATTGGCAAGGACGTGTTCGAGGTGCTGGCCACCGCGGGCGACACGTACCTGGGCGGCGACGACTTCGACGACCGCATCATGACGTGGCTGGCGGACGACTTCCTGGCGAAGACGCGGCTGGACGTGCGGCAGAACAAGTACTGCCTGCAGATGCTGAAGGAGGCCGCGGAGAAGGCGAAGATCGACGTGGGCCAGACGGGCACCGCGGACATCGTCTGCCAGGGCATCTGCCAGGACGCGCAGGGCAACATCATGGACCTGCGCGGCACGCTGAACCAGGACCAGTTCAACCGGATGGTGATGGACCTGGTGCAGCGCACGTTCAAGGTGTGCGACGAGGCGCTGCAGAGCGCGCGGTTGACGGCGGCGGACATCGACGCGGTCATCCTGGTGGGCGGGCCCACGCGGCTGCCCATCATCCGCAACTCCGTGAAGCACTACTTCCAGAAGGAGCCGCTGGAGGGCATCAACCCGGACCAGGTGGTGGCCATGGGCGCGGCGCTGCAGTCGCACGCGCTGCTGGACAGCAAGACGGAGACGTTCCTGGTGGACGTCACGCCGCTGACGCTGCGCATCGGCACGGTGGGCGGGTACACGGAGAAGATCATCGACAAGAACACGCCGGTGCCCATCGACCGGTCGAAGACCTTCACCACCAGCCGCGACGGGCAGGAGAAGGTGAAGATCCGCGTGTACCAGGGCGAGTCCAACCGCGCGGACGAGTGCGAGATGCTGGGCGAGTTCGAGTTCTCGGGCTTCCGCATCGGGTACCGCGGCGAGGTGAAGATCGAAGTGACGTTCGAGATCAACACCGACGGCCTGGTGAACGTGTCCGCGTGTGACACGGAGACGGGCCAGAAGACGTCGACGACCATCACCCTGTCTTCGGGCATGACCGAGGCCGACATCCAGAAGTCCATCCAGGCGAACCGGGACACGCGGCTCGCCGGTCACAACACCAACGACCTGCCCGCGGTGGCCCAGTAGGCGGCCCGCCAGAAGACGCCGATGTCCCAGCCTTCCGACCCCAGCACCGGCAAGCCGCCGGGAGCCCCGCCCGGGACACCGGCGGCTCCCGCACGCCCCGCCAT
>NZ_JABBJJ010000630.1 GCF_012933655.1 Pyxidicoccus fallax
GGAGTTCGGGGCGGCGCGTGGGTTTGCGGTGGTGCTGGAAGTCGTAGAAGCAGTCGGGGCCGAGGGCGGTGATGAGGCGCTCCTCGGCGGCCTGGGCGTCTGGAGTCATGGCCTGCGTGGGGAGCGGGTAGGGCTGGACGAGGACGCGGCCGTCGCCGAGGTCCTGGACGGTGTCCGGGGGGAGGGAGCGCAGGCGGTCGCCGAACATCCGCGTGAAGGGCGGGCCGAAGAAGTTGCGCCAGAAGAGGCCAGCGAGGCCCTCGCTGGGGTCGCGGACGGTGAAGTCGCGGATGGAGCCGAAGCCGTCCGGCGCTGGTACGAGCCTGCGCGTCTTGCGTTGAAGGTCGTCTTCCAGGCTTGCCTGGGCGAGGGGAGAGTCCAGCAGTCGCATCAACTCCGTGACCTGCTGCAGGTGGGCCCGCCGCCAGTCGGGTGCTTTCGCGGCTGTGACGGAGGTACACCAGGTGAGCCTGCCCACGAACGGAGGCGAATCGGCGAGGGTGGGCGCGAGCGTGATGAAGTCGCGGTCCGTCCTGGCGAGCACTGTCACTCCTTGCTGCCGGGCGTAGAAGGACACCACGGCGTCGTAGTCGATGTGCGCCGGGTCGAGCTGTTCATCGGTGAAGACCAGCCCATAACGCACGGGTTGAAACCAGCGGTACTGCTCGAAAACGCGCCGCAGGAGTTCGCGCACGACCGCCGCCGAAGGCGGGACGGGCGGCAACCAGAAGGAGGTGTCGAGGTAGCTCAGCGCCATGAGGCCTAGTCGGGAAAGTAGCGCACCGTGGCCCTGCCGAGGGCTTCGAGGCGGTCCAGATCCTTCTGAAGCGGACCTGATGGGTACGTCCTGCCAGAGGAATGCCGGGCGGAGCGGAACCACACTTCGATGTGACCACCATGGGTGGTCACATAGGCAAGCATGGCCTTGAGATTGCCGGTGAGTGACATCTCGGCACGGCCCTTCACCTCGACGAAGCGGTAGGGCCTGCCCCACACCAGTTCCTCCGGGTTGCCCATCACCGCGTCCGGGATGAAGCCCTGCTCCGCCTTGCTGCCCGGCGGCGGCAGCATGAGGGCGGTGTTCTTCTCGTAGCCGTACTTCTGGAGCACCAACTGCTCGAACTCGCCGCCCCGCTCCTTGTTCTCCAGCACGGTGCGGTACATCCGCTCCCACTTCGAGTCCGGCGTGAAGTCGAAGCGCGGATATCTACCCGGGTGGCGGAACTGGTAGTCCACCCACGCCTGTGCCAGATGCTCGGGGCTGCCGGGCACCAGCCGCGTGCCTTCCGCGGTGGTGCGCGAGCCCAGCAGCGGCACGCGTGCTCCGGCCTTCACCGCCCGCGCCACTTCCGCCAGCGGCTCGCGCAGTCGCTCCGAGAGTTCGCGCAGCCACTGAAGCTCCTCCGCTGACACCTTCTCTCCGCGCCCGGCCTGACGGAGCAACCGCTGTACCCGATCCGCGTCCGCGGGCGCCAGGTGGCTCGCCAGTCGCCCAATCACCTGCGCCTCTTGCAGACTGCGCCCCGTCAGCAGCGCCGCCCGCGAGGAGTCCAGCGCGTGCGCCACCAGGCTGCCGCTGAGCACCGGAAGCAGCAGCACCACCGCGCACAGCAGCCGCTCTTCCGGGCTCAATTGCCTGCCCAGGATGCTGATGCCGGCCACCACGCCCAGCAGGTCCGAGGACTCGCCGGCCACCGGCAGCAGGCCCACCGCCACCTCCAGCAGCACCTCCTCGACGGGCACTGCCTCCACTGACTCGGGCACCCACTCCAGGCGCGGAGGCGACGCGTTGCCCAGCGCCAGCGCGGTGGCCAGCGCGCTGCGCTTCGCCAGCAGGTACACCGCCACTTCCTGCGGACTCTTGCGCAGGTAGTCCGGGTCCTCGGTATGCGCGTAGGCCCAGGCGAGGACCGCCGAGGTCAGTGCGTCCTGCGCGCCCTCGTAGACGGGACTCTCCGTTACCAGCCACTGACGCCCGGCCTTGCGGAAGTGGCGCGAGGCCAGCAGCCGGCTGCGCTCGCGCGCCCACTGCCAGTGCTCCTCCAGCTTCGCCTCCACGGCCCTGTCGCGCGCGTCGTCCTCACGGTACCGCTGCACCCGGGCCACCTTGAAACGCAGGTACACCTCCTCCGGGTCCTCGCGCGCGAGCTGCTCCTCACCGCGTTCGTGCAACCAGGCCAGCAGTTCCAGCAGCGCCGCCTCGCCCACGCGCCGCTCGGCCTCGGGCACCTGGGGACGGCGGAGCGCTGTCTGCTTCTCGCGCACGAAGGCCATGAAGCGGCCCAGCTCGGGCCCGCCCAGGGTCCCACCGCCTCCGCCGTCATCCCGCGGCTCCGGTCGAGGAAACGGAGGCGGTGAAGCGGAGTGGTAGCGAGGCGGCGCGCTCTCCAGCCACGGCCCCAGCCGCTGGCCTCCCCAACCCTGGCAGCCAGGCAACACCATCACCGCCACCAGTCCCAGCGCACCCAGACGGCGGACACCCGCTCCACACCGAGCCTGCCAATCCATCACGAGACGCCTCCTGGATGCTCACGAGTTAGCAGGAGGTGCTGACAGGGCTGGTGGCGGACCCGCTCGGAGCGACGAGCCGCCGTGTGAATGTCGGCGGCTCGCCGGTCCGAGGCGTGCATCAAGGCGTGGCGAAGCTGGCCAGCCAGTCGAGGTGGGTGTCGACGGACCAGACCTCGCTTCCAAATTCCCAGGTGGGGTCGAACGGCGCGGAGACGCGCTGCAAGCCGCCAAGGTCGAGCGGGGACGGTCACCTCGTGGGCCCGCGGCTCCGATGAATCGCGAGCCTATTCCCTTCAGGAAAGTTGGTTCAGGGCCTGACGTCGCAGCTCCCTCCAGAGGAGGAGTCCCCGCGCCTTCCGTTTCGGTGCCTTCAGTGCCAGCGCCCTCTGGTGGAGGCGTTCGCCCGCCTCCGGCTCCGGAGTCCTCCTCCGCCGCCAGCGCAACTCCCCGTCC
>NZ_JABBJJ010000631.1 GCF_012933655.1 Pyxidicoccus fallax
CCCGCCCCCTCAACCCCGAGCAGCTCGACGCCACCGCCCGCGCGCTCGCCGCCGAGGACTTCTTCCTCGTCCATGGCCCCCCGGGCACCGGCAAGTCCACCGTGCTCGCCGAAATCGCCGCCCAGGCCGTGGCCCGCGGGCAGCGCCTGTTGTGCACCGCCGCCAGCAACGCCGCCGTGGACCACCTCTTGGACCTGTGCCTCGACAAGGGCCTGCGCGCCATCCGCGTGGGCCACCCCGCCCGCGTCGCCGCGCGCCTCCAGGAGCACACGCTCGACATCGTCGTGGAGGACCACCCGGACCGCGCCGTGTCGAGAGACCTCTTCGACGAGGCCTTCTCCCTACTGGGCTACGCCCGCCGCCAGCGCAGCCAGGGGCGCAGCCGCGAGCGCTTCGCCAACGCCCGCGCCTCCACCACCGAGGCCAAGGGCATGCTCGACGAGGCCCGCGCCCTGGAGAAGAAGGCCGTGCGCGCCGTGCTGGAGCGCGCCGACGTCATCTGCGTCACCCTCGCCAGCCTCGACTCCGGCGTGCTCTCCAACGAGAAGTTCGACCTCGCCCTGCTGGACGAGGCCACCCAGGCCACCGAGCCGCTCGCGCTGCTCGGCTTCCTACGCGCCCCCAAGGTCATCCTCGCCGGAGACCCGCAGCAGCTGCCGCCCACCGTCCTCTCCCAGGAGGCCGCCAAGGCGGGCCTCGGCGTGAGCCTCTTCGAGCGCCTGCTCAAGGACCACGGCGAGGGCGTCAAGCGCATGCTCCGCGAGCAGTACCGGATGAACGCGCGCATCATGGACTTCCCCTCGCGCGAGATGTACGGCGGCGAATTGCGCGCCCACCCCTCCGTGGCGGACCGCACGCTGACGGAGGTGCTGAACCCCGGCGCCGAGGTGGACGCCCCGCCCGTCCTCTACCTCGACACCGCCGGCAAGGGCTTCGACGAGGAGGTGGAGCCCACCACCAAGAGCCTCTTCAACGACGGCGAGGCGAACCTCATCGAGGCCCGCGTGCGCGCCCTGCTCGCCCTGGGGCTGTCACCCCGCGAGCTGGCCGTGATTACGCCCTACAGCGCCCAGGCCCACCGGCTGCGCGAGCGCGTGGAGGCGCTCCACCCCGACGTGGAGGTGGACACCGTGGACGCCTTCCAGGGCCGCGAGAAGGACGCCATCCTCGTCTCCCTCACCCGCTCCAATGGCGAGGGCCAGCTCGGCTTCCTCACGGACCTGCGCCGGATGAATGTCGCCCTCACCCGCGCCCGCCGGCACCTCTTCGTCGTGGGCGACTCCGCCACCCTCAGCGGCCACCCCTTCTACGCGCGCTTCATCGAGGGCACCCAGGCCACCGGCGCCTACCGTTCCGCCTGGGAGTGGCCCGACGCCATGGATCTCTGACGCACTCCAAGCGCGAGTCCAAGTCAACCCTCCCCCGGGTACTACGCAAGGAGTGCGGGCTCGCCGCGCCAGAATTGTCGTCGGGCTGCACAAATTTTGTCACCCCGATCCCGGAGAACCCCGCGTCAGTGCCGGAAATCCAGGCATTTGGCGCAAGATCCGTATCCGGCATGAAACATGCTGACACTCCCCGCCGGGGAGGAACCGCCACATGTCTCAGCGACACACGGTGACGAAGGAAAACGACGTCTGGGTTCTGCGTATCGAGAAGGACAACGGCAAGACGCAGGAGTACCGCTGCGCCACGGAGAACCAGGCACGTCAGCTCGCCATGGTGCTGTCCCGTCCGGATACCGGTGGGCCGCCGCGGGCTCCGGCCGAGTCGCGCTGAAGACCCGGCCACCGACGCCGCGGCCACACGCGCGGGTGGCGGTTCGTCCGAGAGCCCGATAAGGCACGGGGGCAGGAGGTCCCCGTGCCCGCAGCCCCCGCACCCGAGTCCCGCTTCATCGACGCCCAGGGCCTGGCCCTGCATGTGCGCCACCGCCCGGTGGACGGCGCGCCAGCCGTCCTGTTCCTCCACGGCTGGCTGGACCACTCGCACAGCTTCGACCCCGTCCTCCCCCACCTGCCCGCCTGGCATCTGGCGCTGGTGGACTTCCGGGGCATGGGCCGAAGCGGCCACGTGGGCGGCGGCGCCACGTACCACTTCAGCGACTACACCCTGGACGTGGAGCTGGCGCTGGACGGGCTGGGGCTGAAGCAGGTGCACCTCGTCGGGCACTCGCTGGGCGGCATCGTCGCGCTGGCCTACGCCGCCGCGCGCCCCGAGCGCGTGAAGAGCGTGTCGCTGATTGAGAGCCTGGGCCCGTCCGCCGGCGCGCCCGCCGTGGCGCTGGAGCGGCTGCGCTCGTTCCTCAACGACTCGCACCGGCCGCCGAACCGCAAGCGCTACGCCTCCGTGGAGGACGCCGCCGCGCGCCTGCGCGAGAACAACCCCACGCTCCCGGAGGCCGCCGCGCTGCTGTTGGCCCGCCACGGCACCGAGCCCTTCGAGGGCGGCGTGGCCTTCACGTTCGACCCGCGACACCGCCGCCGCTTCGGCATGTCCTACGACGAGGCGCAGTGGCTCGCCGTGCAGGGGGGCATCACCTGCCCCGTGCAGCTCATCCGCGGCAGTGACGGCCTCGCGCCCCCCGAGGAGGTGCTGAAGCGCCGCCTGGACGCGCTGCCGACGCTCGTCGGCCCGCCGCTCATGATTCCTGGCGGACACCACGTCCACATGGAGCAACCCGAGGCCGTGGCCCGGGCGCTCGCCGGCTTCGTTACCGACAGGGCCTGAAAGTCCCTCCAAAAAGGTGGGGAAACTTCTTTCACCCTCCAGGGCAAGAGCGTTCCCACCTTCCTCCTTTCCAGGTTCCACCCCACCCAACCCCCCGATTTCACGGGGGCGCTCCACGCGCGCGCGTTGGTACGCGATTTGATTGGAGAGCGCGCGGTGGATCACGCACCGGGCCCAGGCGGGTGCGTGTGGGGAGAAGGGTGGGGAG
>NZ_JABBJJ010000632.1 GCF_012933655.1 Pyxidicoccus fallax
CACCGGGGGCGGCGTGGCGGCCGAGGCGGCGAGCGCCAGCGCGGGGTTCGCCTTGAGGTAGGCCTCGCGCCTCTCGGGCTGGGTGAGGACGTTGTGGGCGTCGGTGAGGCGCCGGAAGATGCGCTCCATGCGGGCGCGGAAGCTGCCCAGGTTCTTCCCGAAGTAGCGGTCCGGGTGGAAGCGACGCGATGCGTTGTAATACGCCTGCTTCACGTCCGCCGCGGGGGCACCCGGCTTCAGGCCCAGCACGGCGAAGTGGTCCATGGAGTCCAGCGAGCGCTCCAGCTCGATGACTTCCTTCTTCCGCTCCGGCTCGAGGTCCACCTCCTCGGCCATGGCGGCGTCCACCACCGGGGCGGGCTGCCCGCGCTGCACCACGCGGGCGGGGACGATGGCGCCCTTGGCGCGCAGCGCCAGCAGCACGGCGATGGTGCGCGCCTCGCCCAGCGAGGAGCGGGCCAGCACCGCGTCGATGCGCTCCACCCGGCCCACCAGCGACAGCACCGTCCCCTCCTCCGACGAGAGCTGGAGGCGGGCGGGGTCGAGGTTGGGCACCGTGGCGATGTGGTCCGTCCGGGCCCCCAGCCCGACGATCGTGTTTGGCGCGCTCACAAGGACGGTCCGCGGAAGGTCAGCGGGAAAGGTCAGACTAGGGTCCCGGACGCGGGGCGTCAAACGTCCGGGACACGGTTTCCGGGTTTCAGCGGGTGGGATGCCGCCGACACCACCTCACAGGGTGGCCAGCACGCGCTCGACGATGGCCAGGCCCTCGTCCAGCTCCTCGCGGGTGACGATGAAGGGAGGCGCGAAGCGCACGGTGCGCTCCCCCGCGGCATTCACCAGGAGTCCGGCCTCGCGCAGCAGGCCAATCACCGGGGCCACCTCGCGGTCCAGCTCCAGGCCCAGGAGCAGGCCCTGGCCGCGCACGGCCTGGATGCGGCCGGGGGGCAGGCGTCCCTGCAGCTCGCGGGCGCGGGCGAGGAAGTGCTCGCCCTTGGCGCGGACGTCCTGGAGGACCTCGGGGCGGCGGAGGATGCGCAGCACGGCGTTGGCGGCGGCGGCGGCCACGAGGTTGCCGCCGAAGGTGGAGCCGTGCGTGCCCGGGGTGAGGCTCTTGCCCAGCTCCTCGCGGCAGAGCATGGCGCCAATGGGCAGGCCGTTGCCCAGCGCCTTGGCCACGCTGATGGCGTCCGGGAGGATGCCCTCGTGCATGAAGCCGAAGGGCAGGCCGGTGCGGCCCATGCCCGTCTGCACCTCGTCCACGAAGAGCAGGAGCCCCCGCTCGTCGCACAGCGCGCGCAGCGCGGTGAGGAAGCCCGGGGGCGCGGCGCGCACCCCACCCTCGCCCTGGATGGGCTCCACGAGGATGGCGGCGGTGGCGGGGCCCACCGCGCGGCGGACGGCGTCGATGTCGCCGTAGGGCACGTGGGTGAAGCCCGCGGGCAGCGGCTCGAAGCCGGCGTGGTACTTGGCCTGGCCGGTGGCGGTGACGGTGGCCAGCGTGCGGCCGTGGAAGCTCTTCTCGAAGGTGATGACCTCGTAGCGCTCGGGCGTGCCGCGGTCCTTCATCACCTTGCGGGCCAACTTGAGCAGCGCCTCGTTCGCCTCGCCGCCCGAGTTGCAGAAGAAGGCGCGCGGCAGCCCGGACCACTCGGTGAGCTGGGCGGCCAAATCAATCTGCGGCTGCGAGTAGAAGACGTTGGAGACGTGCCACAGCGAGTCGAGCTGCGCCTTGGCCGCGGCCACCACCTCCGGGTGGCAGTGGCCGAGCGCGCACGTGGCGATGCCGCCCAGCAGGTCCAGGTACTCGCGCCCGTCCGCGTCCCACACGCGCGAGCCCTGGCCGCGCACGAGGACGACGGGCTGCTGCTTGTAGTTCTGCAGCAGGTGCCGCTTCGCCTTCTGGATGATGGCGTCGTTGGAGGGCGAAGCGGACGGGGCGGCGGGCGACGGCTGGGGTTGCGGCAAGGCGGTCATCCTTCTGCTGGGCGTGGCCCGCCGGATATAGCGCGCTAGAGGATGTAGCGCGACAGGTCCTCGTCCTGGACGATGGAGGTCAGGCGTTCACGCACATAAGCCGCGTCCACCTGGAAGTCCCTCGGGCCCATCTCCGAGGCCGCGAAGGACACCTCGTCCAGCAGCCGCTCCAGCACGGTGTGCAACCGCCGGGCTCCGATGTTCTGGGTGCGCTCGTTCGCCTGCTGGGCGATGCGCGCCAGCTCCACCACCGCGTCGTCGGTGAAGGACAGGCGCACGCCCTCGGTGGACAGGAGCGCGGTGTACTGGCGCAGGAGTGAATTCTTCGGCTCGCGCAGGATTCGGACGAGGTCCTCGCCGGAGAGGGGCTCCAGCTCCACGCGAATGGGGAAGCGGCCCTGGAGCTCGGGAATGAGGTCGCTGGGCTTGGAGACGTGGAAGGCGCCCGCGGCGATGAAGAGCATGTGGTCCGTCTTCACCATGCCGTACTTGGTGGTGACGGTGGAGCCCTCGACGATGGGGAGGATGTCGCGCTGGACGCCCTCGCGCGACACGTCCGGGCCGCCGCCGCCCTTGCCGCCCTCGCGGCTGGCGATCTTGTCGATTTCGTCGATGAAGACGATGCCACTGGACTCGGCGCGGGCCACGGCCTCGCGCTGGACGCGGTCCGGGTCCACGAGCTTCTGGGCCTCCTCCTGGCGCAGGAGCTGGAGGGCCTCGGGCACCTTCACGCGGCGGCGCCGCGTCTTGTTCATGCCCGGCATGTTCTTGAAGAGGTCCTGGAGGTTGACGCCAATCTCCTCCATGCCCTGGCCGGAGAAGCCGCGCATGAAGGTGGGGGCGGAGTCGGAGGTCTCCACCTCGACGAACTGGTCATCCAGGGTGCCGGCGCGCAGCTGGGCGCGGAGCTTCTCGCGCTCGGCGTCACCCAGGCGCGGGGGCGGCGGCGGCGTGGGTGG